>JBDSYB010000378.1:0-10136 GCA_039925885.1 Verrucomicrobiota bacterium | reverse complement strand
AGGGGGCACCCGTGTGATATCGCTCCACAAGCAATTCCGGTTCAGGTGAACAATCGCTTCTTCGATCCCGGCTTCGGCGACCGGTATCGAATAGTTCCAAGTCTGAGAACGAGATACCGAACGGCTCTGCGTCCCGACTAGAGTGAGGTAGCTGGCAAGCGTGAAACCCAGTATGCCTGTGATGACAAGAGTAACCACCAACACACTGCCTCGGTTTTGATTGAAAACGAAATTTGTTTTCATAGTATATTAATGATGCCTGATTACGATTTTTGCGGTCTGGACACTTTCAGAGTTGATCAACTCCGTGGGTAATAATCTTCGGGAGCAGACCCAATTAACTTGAATGACTTTACAGGTCAGGGCTGCGTTAGTTCCACTGGCCACGCTATACTGGTTAAACGTGTTCGAAACATTGTTCCGTTGATAAAGAGAAAAGTTCAAAGCCGTACATTCTCGGAGAAGAATTTCCGAGGCACCGCTCTTGGTTCTGCTTAACGTCTGCGAACCGGGGTTGTATCTGAAATAGATCGGTTGGCCGTCGTCATCCAGCAAAGCGAGTTCTTTCTGTGTACCGGTTTCGGAGTAGGAAATCAATCCACGCACCTGTCGAATCTCTCGCGTTAATCTATCCAGCGCATTGCGACTCGCATTGTCCAGATCCGTGTAGTTTGCCATCGCTGCAAAACTTTTACTGCTCCACAGGGAGACCGACCCAATGATGGCAAGGATGATCATCCCCACAGTCATTGCGACCATGAGTTCCATGAGGGTCAACCCGGCTTCACGGCGGCGATTGCCGAATTTAGTAGATGTAAGATTGAAGTCCATTGCGGGCAATTAAGGTGTTCATTTCGCGGAGCCTTAGGATTCCTCCTGAAGTCCACGAAACTTTTACGTTGACCAATTTTAAATCGCCACTGTAGCTGGCGGCAATCGGTGCGTTGGAGATTGCGACGGTTACCGCGTAGTAAAAACCGTTCGCATTGGTTCCCATCATATAGTAAGGCTCGTTGATCGCCTGCGTAGGGACGAACCCTGGAGAAGTCAGTTGATCAAAAGTATTCAGACGAATGGACTCCAGCCGCTCGATCATTACTTGAGTAGCGCGAAGATTTTCCCGGGATACCTGGGTGATTTTGAAACCTGCGGAAAAGCCAGCGTAGAGTGAAACTAAAACGATGCCGCAAACCGCCATGGCAATAATCACTTCGATCAGAGTAAATCCACCTCTTGTTGAGGAATTTATTTTCAAAGGGAAAACCTCCTTGCCAGACTGATTTCATGATGCAGCACAAAATCCTATAGCAAGTGGTCTGCCAACTGGTTAAACCTGAAGCCGCCGAAGAAGAACGAACCTTGCTGAACTAAAGTCGCCGCGCCAACTCTGCTTGGCTATGAGAAAATACTTCCTGATGTAACGAGTGCCCGTGAGCATCCATCGTGACAACCACTGGAAATCGCTCCACTTCCAATTCCCAAATCGCTTCGGGCGATCCAAATTTCTCCAATAAATAGACATTTCGCACTCGTTTAATACATTCAGCAAGCACTTGAGCGGCCCCGCCAATCGCGTGGAAATAGACACAACCGTAGTCTTTACAGGACGCCAAAGTCTTGTCCCCCATCCCACCTTTGCCGATAACACCCAGGAGGCCAAACCTCCGGATAATTTCGCTTTGATAAGGTTCTTCCCGCGTGGAAGTGGTAGGCCCGGCGGCGGTCACGTTCCAATTTCCATGTTCGTCCTTCATCACAACGGGGCCGCAATGATAAATTATTCCATCGCGTAGATTTACTCCTTCTGGCAAATCACCGCCTTCGTGCAAATATTTATGAACGGCATCGCGCCCGGTGAAAAGGATGCCGGAGATCTCCACTGCGTCTCCCACTTTGAATGCCAGAATTTTCTCCTTCGTGAAGGGGGCTGATAATTGCATCATATCAATAAAGCCATTTCTCTATATTACCCTTGCTCCCGAGCAGCACGCCCTGCCTCCGGTAGGCCCAGCACATATAACTTATGCTCACGAAGTAGGAGGCGGGCAAGCGGTTCGCCACACAAATTTTTGCGCCCAGCAACGTGGTCTTGCCGCCAAAACCCATGGGGCCGATACCAAGTTCATTCGCTGTGGAAACAATGTCTTGTTCGAGTTTATCCAATT
Source organism: Verrucomicrobiota bacterium (assembly GCA_039925885.1). Classification (GTDB taxonomy): domain Bacteria; phylum Verrucomicrobiota; class Verrucomicrobiia; order Limisphaerales; family CANJXF01; genus CANJXF01. The sequence goes on along the minus strand of JBDSYB010000378.1, from coordinate 7,971 downwards.
CAGCAACAGGATTTTTGTCGGGGATTCTGCGCAAAAATTGTTGTTTGGAAAATTCATAGCCAGTCGCGCGATCACCTCCGATGCAAACTCCCAGTATTCCAGGACCGCAACCCTTGCCTTGCGCCTGCAAAATGGCATCCAGAATGACTTTGCGACAACCATCCAGATCACGGTTGGCTTTCAATTTTTCGTTGGGCAGGGAATATTGCGCGCCCACATTTTCGCAGCCGCCTCCTTTGAGAATCAAATTGACCGACACCTCTGGAGAACGATGCTGATGAAAATGAATCGTCGGCGATCCGGGTCCAAGATTTGTTCCGTCATTTTTGCCGGTCAAAGAATCAACCGAATTTTGTCGTAAAAAACCCTTCTTTGTCGCAGCGAGAACCGCCTCCCGGATTATTTCGGAAAAAGAAATTTGATCCAAGTCCAGCGGGCAATCGATATAAAAAATGATGCTACCAGTATCCTGACAAATCGGTTGCGACTTACGTTTGGCCAGTTCGATATTTCGGTCAATTATCTTCAAAGCCGATTCCGCAATCGTCCCTTTTTTCTCATTTTCCAGAGAATTGATAATGGCCTCATGCACATCGTCAGGAATCTCCGCAGAAGTGCGGCGGATGAGTTCGATCAGAGAGTCCAGCAATAGTTCCATACGCGCGTTCAAGGTAAGGTTTGGAAAAACCAGTGTCAACGGATGGAGTAGAGAACCTCAAATTCTTTGCACTTTGCAGTTTTCAAGCCGCTAATTAACCTCGCACCATGACTGATCGCTCACGTCTTGCATTTTGGCCTTTCCTCCTGGTTGATTTGATTTTCATCGGCGTGGGTTGGCTGATTTTTTCTAACTCCCACCGCCCATTGACCTTGGGCGAAGCAATCGCGCTCATAGCGTGTGTGACGGGAGGCGCGATAAGTTTTCTAATTCCTTTTCTGCAACGCGATGCGACGGAGACAAAACAGGCAGCTTCGGATCAATTGACGGATGCCCTGAAACAAATTCAAAATCTGGAGCAACTCGTCGCCCAACTCAGCAACGCATCCAACCAACTCCAAACCGCCGAAGACCAATCTAAACAAACGGTGGAAGCGGCCAAAAAAATTGCAGACCAAATAACGGGGGAGCGGCGCGCCTTTTCTGAGTTGATTCAAAAAGCCGATGATACCGAGAAGGGCCATTTGCGTTTGGAGGTTGAAAAATTGCGGCGTAGCGAAGGCGATTGGATACAAATTATCATTCACATTCTCGACCAGATTTTTGCGGTTCACCAAGCGGCTTTGCGCTCAGGAAAACCCGGTTTGATTGAGCAGCTTGGCAACTTTCAAACGGCGTGTCGCGAAGCCGCGCGTCGCATTGGCTTGGTCTGTTTAGCAGCGGAACCCGGGGAGGGTTTTGACGAGAAAGTTCACCAATTGCTGGAGGTAAAAGCTGTTTCTCAAGGTTCGAGAATCGGGGCCTCGCTTGCATCAGGATATTCTTTTCAAGGGCGGATGGTTCGTCGGACGCTGGTTCGACTGCAGGAAATTATTTCCCAGCCCGAGAATCAAGAAGCCCCGCAGTCGGCAGACGCGCAATCCACAGAAGTCGCAAATCCCCCGCAAAAATCGCTTTTCTAGGAAATACTCACGGTTTCGTCCGCATTGAAAAAATGCAGCCAACGGTTTGTCACGGGGCGCCCATAAATTTTCTGAAGCGCCTCGGCATATAGAGTCACCTGCGGTTCATAATGTTTTATCCTCGCCGTCAACTCCCCGGCCTTCACGCGATCAGTCTTAAAATCGAGCAACCAAATTTCATTGGGTAAAATTACGGCGATATCAATGACGCCTTGCAGAACGACAAACTCGCCGACAAGAGCCGTTGAGCTTTCAGCCGACCAAGTGCCCCGCAATTTTTCGCCATCAAACCGAGAAGTGAAGGGGTGCTCGCGATAAATCCACTGAGCTTTTTCCAAAATTTTCCGGCCGACTTCCGATTTCCAAAAACTTGCGATGGCATCGAAGTCCAAAGCGGAAATCTCGGCTGGGGAAAGTCGGCCTGCATCGCGGATTCGCGCGGCCTCTTTTTTCAAATCTGCTTCTGTGCCCAGTTTGTCGAGTGCCACCAATTCTAAAAAAATATGATGCGCGCTTCCGATTTCGCCCGCTGAAAGTTTGCCTGCGGAAATCTTAAATTCATCCGGTGCGCGAAAATTAAAAAACGGAGCCGCCTCTTCCTCGAGATCGTTGGCGCGCCGTCGCAACGCCGAAACCGACGTTTTGGCTGGCTCGCGAGTGGCTGGCAAAAATGGATATGCGCTTTCCAATTTTGATTTCAGTTGGGCCAAAACTTCGGAGGAAGTGGGCGCAGTTTGATGCGTCGTGGGGCTTGGAGAATCGGAGTTTTGCGCTGAAATTCCGGAATCGTTTTCTTCATAAATCGTCCAGCGCAAAAGCGAATTTTCTCCTGACTCCGCGAGCGAATTTTTTTGGGTGAGCCAGGGTCCGATCCAATCCAGAAAACTTTTGCCGCTGCCAATATTCTGCAACGTCAAACCTTGTTCAGCAATTTTTTGCCATTTTTCAGAAATCGTTTTTTTACTGGCCGCGCCAAACAAGATCAGACGTTCGGCGGCGCGGGTGAGCGCCACGTAAAGCAAGCGGAGTTCTTCGCCCAGCGTTTCCATTTTTTGCCGTCGTTGCGAAAGCCAATACGGCAGGCTCGGATAAGTTTGGCGTGTCCCGGGCGGCATGACTTGCGCGCTCAGGCCGTAAATTTCGTCGAGAATAACTTTCCCCCGCGCATCAGAAAAATTAAAGGATTTGCCGAGGTCTCCCACCACCACGACGGGAAATTCCTGCCCTTTGCTTTGATGAATGCTCATCAGCCGCACGGTGTCGCCGCTTTCAGCAGAGGCCGGTTCCAAATCAATTTCCGCTTCCTGCTGCGATTCGACCAACCGGATGAAACGAAACAATCCCTGGCCTTGCAGCGAATCAAACTGCCGCATCAAATTAAGCAGTTGTTCCAGGTTGGCGCGACGTTGCCCGCCTCTTTCCTGCGCTTCCAACCAATCGGGATAATGAGTTTCGTCGAGGATCGTTTCGGTCAAGCGCGAGAGAGACCATTGTTTTTTCGATTCGCGCCAGCGATGAAATTGGTCGAGAAACTTTTCCACTTTGCTGAAAAACTTTCCCCCAACATTCGCGTTGAGTTCGCGCCAGCGCAGCAGCGCCGTCCAAATTTTTCCTTGTCGATGGGCTAGGCGAATCTCTGCCAGTTCGTCGAGTGACAAGCCCACGAATGGCGAACGCAAGACAGCGAGCGCCGGCGAATCCTGCAAGGGATTGTCGAGCAATCTGAGCAGGTTCAACACATCGGCCACTTCCAGACTTTCATAAAATCCGCCGCGCGGCGTGCTCAATGGAATGCCCAGGTTATGAAATTCTTTGGCAAATGCCTCGGATTTATTTCGCGGTGAGCGGAGCAAAATGACCATGTCGTCCCATTGCACCGGCTCCTGTTTTTCGCCCTTCCAAATCGGCAGTTTTTGATTTTTGAGTTCTAATAAACGCAAGCCGATCAAGCGCGCTTCCTTCTCCATTTTAGAAAGCGCGTCGAACTCCGAGTCGCTCTCTTCCTCGCTTTTGCCGGTGGCGCGCAAGTGCAATTCAACACGCGGTTCGGAGTCCTTTGTGACCGTCAGTGGAACGCGACCGGCGCGATTTCCAAATTGGAGCACGGCGTCGGCATCGTATTCCACGCCGCCAATTTCTTTTTTCATGAGCGCGGCGAAAAGCGGATTCACAAAATTGAGGATGCCTTCGTGGCTGCGAAAATTGTCGGCCAGCGGAATGACCTGGCTGAAGGCGGCGGCTTTCCACTTTTTTTCGTAGTTCAAAAAAATGTGCGGGTTAGCGAGGCGAAACCGGTAGATACTTTGTTTCACGTCGCCCACCAGAAAACGATTGGCCGCGCTATTTTCCCGACCAAGAGCGGTGAGCAAAGTATCTTGGGCGCGGTTGATGTCCTGATATTCGTCCACCAAAATCAGTCGCAATTTTTCGCGCCAGAGATGCGCGGTGTCCGTCGGTTTTTGAGTGGAAGTGTTCCAAAGAAGTTTGAGGGCGAATTGTTCGAGATCATGAAAATCCACTCCGCCAATTTCGCGTTTGGCCCTGGCAAAGTTTTTTGAAAATTCTTCGGCCAATTGCAACAACGCTCGCGTTTGCGGTTTAGACCAATTCCAATCTTCTTCGAGCGGGTCGATGCCCTTCGACTCATCACAGAGCGCGTGCAAAAATTCCGTTTCCTCGAACAGCTTGGCAATCGGTTCGCGGAATACAGTTTTTTTTCGGCCCGACCAATTTGCATCGGTGTCATTGGCTAAAATTTCCTGCAAGATGGGAAAAGCTGCGGAGCGGTTCACGTTGTCCGCCAAACGTTCGAGAGCAGCACAACAATTTTGGGCCGCAATGTTTTCTTTTTTCTGGTCGCGCAAAAGGGGAAGCCAGCCGTTTTTCCAGACGCCGAGATATTCGGAAAACCATTGTTCCCACTGCAGCGGTTTGGGTTCTTGAAGTTGGGCCAGCTGCGCGGCAAACCAAGCGGCGGGGTCGGGCAAGGTTTGGGTGTAGGCGTGCATGCGTTGCACAATATCGCGGATCGGTTTGTCCCAACCGCGACCGTGGTCGGAAATCAGTTGTTGAACAGGTTCGGCAAGTGCGCTTTTGCCTTCGTAGATGTCTTTCATCAACGCGTCCAAAACATCGCGCGCCAGTAGTTTGGCATGTTCTTCCGGCAAAAGATTGATTCGCGGATCCAACTCCAGCTCGTAAAAATGTTCCCTCACAAGTTGAAAACAAAAGCTATGCAAAGTGCAAATGCGCGCGCCGTCGAGCAGGGCCAGTTGCTCGGCGAGATGCGCATTTTCGGGTTCGACCTCAAATTTTTGTTGGAGAGTTTCGCGGATGCGGCGGCGCATCTCGGCGGCAGCGGCTTCCGTAAATGTCACCACGAGCAATTGCTCCAGTGAGCCAGGATTTTTTTCGTCCAACAAAAACGAGACACAACGCTGGACAAGTGTCCGGGTTTTGCCCGCACCAGCCCCCGCGACAATTAATAAATTCCCCGAACTTTCGACCGCTTTTTTTTGGTTTGGAGTAGGAACATTCATTTAATGAGAGCGATGGGTCGGGGCCGTTTATAAATATCAAGCGACGATGGCATAACCGCTGCTGGGTCTGGATGAAGAATAAAAAACAACCGATTTTTGTCCAACATTTTGACGGATTGAAATTATGAGCGCGAATACAAACACACTCCCGAATGTCGGCAACTTTCTGACCAGTTTCATCAAGCGAAACAAGGTCGTGGTCGCCTCGGCGCCCGTTCTAGGCGCGGCCAAACGATTTCCCCAAGGTCCTTTTCAATTTCAAACGAGAGTCACCAACGGCAGTTCCTATAATTTGGAAGCATCCCCCGACATGCACAACTGGACTTCGCTCGATTCGGGCACTGCTCGCAGCGCCACGGTGGAATATCTGGATTCCGACGCGGCGAAATTCAGCTTTCGTTTTTATCGCGCCATGTGCGGCGAAGTGATTTCGCAGAATATCATTGGTTACGCGACAGTCACTCTGCCGCCCGGTTTTTCCATGATCGCAAACCCTTTCAACGCGGAGTCGAATGCCATCTCTGAACTCTTTTCGGAAATGCCAAATGGCACGACTTTTTGCAAATTTGACACCAGTTTATTTCGTCTCACCAACAACATCGTCAAAGAAGGAAACTGGAGTAATCCAAATGAGAAACTGGTTCCGGGCGAGGGAGGGATTTTTTTTAATCCGACCATGGAATTTCGCACATTGAATTTTGCGGGTGAGGTGAGTCAAGGTCGGCTGCTTAATCCTATTCCGGCTGGTCTGTCGATTCGCAGTTCGCTCGTTCCGCAACCGGGGCGGTTGAATTCCGACCTTGGATTTCCCATCGCGGAAGGAGATGAGGTTCACATCTTTGATCGCGATCAACAGAAATACCTGATTTATCCTTACACTCAAGAGGCGTGGAAAAAAAATCCTCCGCTCGTCGGCGTGGGCGAATCCTTTTGGATAGCTAAAACGAAACCAGAAAATTGGGTGCGAAATTTCGCCGCCTGATTTTGCCGTGATTAGTCTTTAACCGGCCCAACGGATTCCCTGCTCAGATCGCGATACTTGTGACGCCACGGATCAATCCGGCAAATCGTCACGTAATCACATTGGGCGCAGGCCCGGAGCGTTCCTTTTTGGTAAGGATCAATTTTGACGACACCGTTGAAAATTTCACGTCCCATCCGAACCAGATGCTGCTCTACGTCATCCAGCAATTTTCCAAATTCCTTTTCACCCATCGCGTCGCGGCTGGTCGCAATGGGCTGCTTGTCATTTTTCAATTTGTAACGAAATTGCGTTCCTGAATCCGCGCCGCGTTTGTCCAGGTGTTTTAATTGCGAAAAATCAAAACGGCCCGCGTGTTGATAGGCGCTTTGGCGAATCTCGACAGCATTTAGCAAAACTTCGGAACGGGTTTTACCGGAACCGAAATCTCCGCGCAGATTGACGTAGAACACTCCGGCAGGAATGAGCTTTTGCGCACCAAATAATTTTTCCGGGTTGGGCAGACGGCGCAGAAATGCGAGATAGGCAGGGAGTTGCAATTGAACGCCGTGCTTCAGGAACAAAGGCTCGAGCTGTTTGGCACTGGATTTGTAATCAACGATCACCGCCAGGCATTCCCTTCCACCGGGCAGCGTGCAAATGTCGATGCGATCAATGATTCCGCGAAACGCTAACTTATGGCCCTCGCCAAGATCGATTTCCCACGCGGGCAATGAACTGTCCTTCATGCCGAAATCCAGTTCCACCGTGTGCGGATCGAAGTCATACTGTTCCATCCAGACGATGCTCGTCTCGACAAAATCCTTGAGCGATTCAATCAGACTGCGCGCGGCAAAATCGTTTTGGGCGTCCGTTTCGAAAAGGCCTGCGCGGAAAGTGGCTTTCTTTTTTTGTCCAATTTCACCGATTTTTTCCCGCGCCAACTTTGGAGAAATCTGGCGCCACTTTGTTCCCTGCCCCTTCAATTCCGCGTGAAATTCTGCGAGGATTTCGTGTTGAAAACTTCCCTTCTCCCGCACATCGACCTCGAAAACCCGCCGCTCCTCGGCGCGCATTCCGGCACTGACAAAAAAACGAAATGGGCACGCCGCATATTGTTCCAGCGAACTGACCGACGTTTTGAGAGTCGTCCCGTAAAGTTGCCCGGCAAGTTCAGGAGAAAGCGTTTCTGTTTTCGGCAACCCGGCAAAGGTCTCAATCTGGTTTCGCCAGTCCGCCAAAGCAGGCCACGCAACCAAATTTTTGAGTCCCTCAAGATTGTCAGTCTGGGCGCGAATCAAAGGCGCGATCAATTCCGAACGATGCTCCGCATTGAATCCGTCTTGCGGGAGCGAAAATTTTTCCTCTTCCAAAGTGGGAAACAATTGTTTGAAAAGGGAAAAGAACGATGATGGATTGAGCGCACGCCCGTCTCGATCGTGCGTCGCACGGGTGAGCACCAGACGTTTTCGCGAGCGCGTGCAGGCGATGTAGCCGTAAAACCGTTCGCGCCCCAGCAATTCAAGTTTATCGGGTCCAAGATTAACATCGTGTTTTGAAAGCTCGGCCTGCTCCGTTTCGCTGAGCAAGTTCCCGACTTTGGGCGTCGCCGGAAAAATCCCTTCGTTCAATCCGAGCACCAACACCAAGTCCAGTTCCGGGTTCCGCGAGCGATCCACGGTCCCGATTAAAACCTGGTCCAGCGCTGGCGGAATAATTCCCGCTGACATGCCGCTCAAGCCCGATTCACAAATGGCGACCCACTCCGCAGCGCGCCACGCGTCGGTTGCGAAAGCCAGTTCAATATTTTCCAGCCAGCTTTGCATTTGCTCAAAAACCGTCGCGTGCAGA
>JBDSYB010000377.1:0-5295 GCA_039925885.1 Verrucomicrobiota bacterium | reverse complement strand
CCGAAAGGTTCGGGCCATTCGGAGGGAAAAAGCAGAGCGTGATGAGAGCGATAGACGGCCGCCATTTCGTCCGGATTGGATACGCTCATGAATTCGACGGGCAATTTTCTTTCGCTGACAAAGTTTTTCAATTCGGTCTCGTAGTCGGGTTCGCCGCGTCCACAAAGAGTGAGCTGGCCGGTAAATTTATGGCGCAGGAGTTCGAGAGATTTCAAAGCGGTCATAACGCCTTTGTCGGGATGAAGGCGGCCAGCGTAAAGCAAACGCGTCATTGGTTCGGCAGACGTTCGCGGCTTCCCGGAAAAAAGTTGCGTGCGAATTGGGCAGTAAATTACGGCGCCGTGCGAGACATCAAAGCCAGCGTCGGCGGTGAAATCGCGCAGGAAACGACTGCAAAAATGAATTCGCGGGAAACGCAGTCTGCTGGTGGAATGAGTGGGCGCGATGATATTTGAATGCTTTCTATGACCGTTTAATGACCACAGTAAACGCAAGGCGCGATGTTTCAAAGAGGCGTTGGTGCGGTTCCACCAACTTAGCCACACATCACCGTCGGCACTGCGAGCGATCCAGTGATCACAGACGCAGAAATCCATGGGGATATTTAGCCGTTGCACAGTAAAAAGCATGGATTTGGAAAGGCCGCCCATGTTCCAGACGTAAACGAGGTCGGGAGAAAATTTCTCGATTTCGGCGCGGAGAGTTTCATTGTTGTTCTGCTCTTGTTTTTCCAATTCGTGAATGCCGAGCCATGGGTGACCGAACATGCCATGAATTTTCAGGGAGCGTTGGACATTGGTTTCGACCAGCGGAATCCATTGTCGCGCAACGTCAAAATCGGAGGTGAGCACTTGGACGATGTGACCGCGCGCCCGCAAACCTTCCACCACGATTTGGCAATGTAATTCATATCCGCCCACGTAAAGCGGCGGATACAGGTTGCTCAAAACCAGGATTTTCATTGGTGCGATAATCTTTCCAGCCGACGCGGAATCCGTCGAGTTTTCCCCGTCGTTGATGCCAGCGGATGCGCGCGGCATGGCCTAATTCCAAGAGGCGTTTTTGGCGGGAGCAAAATCGAAAGTCGTGGCGAAGATCGCTGACCGTGCCCAGCAAAACGGTGCGCGCAAAACTAAAATCTTCGAGGCGTCCTTGCCACGAGGCGGCGAGAGCGCGGGCGTCGCCGAAGCTCCGTTTGTAAGCTTGAGCGGAAGTGTAGTTATGCGAATGCATAACGATGGAATTGGGGCAATATACAATGTTGAAGCCCTGAGTTTTTGCCCAGCGCGTGTATTCGTCGTCTTCGGCGTATTGCAGTTTTTCCAAAAAGCCGCGTTGTGCCCAAATGTCTTTGCGCAGACCGCTGCTGACCATGCTGAAAAAATGGTCCCATTTTTCCGATTCGCGATTGACGCCGAAACAGCGGTCATAATCGCAAGCGAAAACCGCTTCGCAATCAGGACGAGGAATTTGGCGTCCAAAAACAGCGGCTGTTGTGGGATTCAACAACGGTTCCACGAGTGGGCGAAGCCAATTGGAATCTTGCGGAGTGGCGTCAGCGTTCAGAAAAATTCCGAAATTGCCTTGCGACATTTTCATCCCCCAATTCATCACGCGGCTGGGGTTGTATTCGGTTGGTTTGATCTGATGGAAGTGGCGCGGATTGGCTTTGCGAATCAGTTCCTGGGATCCATCGGTTGAGCCGGAGTCGATCACGATGAGTTCCCAATTTTTATATTCCTGATTCTGCAAGGATTCAAGCGTGCCGCCCAAAGCCCAAGCTTCGTTATAGGAGCGCAAAATAATGCTGACGAGCGGGTCTTTCATACAGCGCGAAGCCTAAAATATTTTCCGAACCGGGCGATTAAGTGGACACGTTCCGGACCTTTAAGCGCGACATGCCAAAAACTGAGGGCCGCGACAAGAAAGGCCACCGCGCATTGTAAAAAGAACAACGGGGTGCTGGTGCGAAAATCAAACCACGGCGCGAATCGGCCCAGGGCGAGGAAAGCCACCAGCGGCAAGGACGCTCCCCAAATAGGCAGCAAAACCGTGCGAGCCATTTGCCAGCAGGAAAGTTCTGCTTCCCGCGCGGCCATTGGCCAGATAAAAAACCAGCCGAAAACCAAAGTGGAAATGAGCGACCCGAGGGCGACACACAAAACATTTTTGTAGTAAAGGACGAGGCCGACGCTTAGGCAAAGATTCAGAAGAGCTTCGCCGCAACTTAGTTTCATCAGGATGCGCTCATGGCCGCACATCATGAAAATGCGTTTGGAAACGCTTTCCGTTACCAACACCATATAGGCCCACAGCAAAAGCGTTTGAGCGATCCAAAAAATTTCGCGGGCCGGATATTTCTCGCCGGTCAGAATGGTGAGAATTCCTTCCATGTAAAAAGCGCAGATAAAATAAAGCGGCGTGCCGATCATCAAGGTGAAGCGCGTGCCGTTGATTAAAAGTTGTTTCAAAAAAGCTTTGTCACCCTTGGCATGGAGATGCGCCGCAACGGGAGAAAAAGTGCTTGGTAGTTGCTGTGTGAAGGTGCCGAACATTTCGGCCAGTTTGGAGCCGGCCTGGTAAAGCGCCACTGAAGAAACCGCAAGACAAGTGCCGATAACCAATTGATCTGTTTTGCTCAAAATGATGTTACTAACCGTGCTGACGTAAGCGAAAATGGAGAATTGCATCGTCTCTCGCACAATCCCGAAGGAAAAGTTGCTGAGGCGGATCTTTACTTTGGGTAGTTTTTCCAATGCAAAGAAAGCCGCGAAACAACAGGGGACGATAGCGCTCAAAAGCGCACTGATGAAAATCACTTTGAGCGACCATCCGTAATGCACGGCGAGTGCGACGAGAATAAAATTGGCGATGACGGCGGAGGAAAAAATCATGTTGGTCAGGTATATCCGCTGCTGGCCAATAAGTATTTCAGGAAAAATGCCGAGCGGAAATGCGATAGCCATTCCAATGAAAAACAGCACAAGAATTTCCTGAAATCTTCCTTGGTTTGCGGGAGTGACATGGAAGACGTTAATCATGTGACCGGAGGTAAGCAGAATGGTGACAATCATCAGAATACCGATGGCCAGATAGAGGAAAAAGATTGTGCTAAGAATACGGCTCAAATGGTCCCACTCTTCGCTCACGGAAAGTTGGGCGACACGTTTTTCCGCAGTAAATCCGAAACCGAAATCCAAAAGAATGCCATAACCGAAGACACTCCAGAGAATCGCCCAAAATCCGAATTCTTCCTTGGTGAGATACTGAAAAAGCATTCTAAACATCAGGAGTCCGCAGATCATCCGAACGCCAGTGCAAACATAATTTGAAATGGAATTGCGCCAAATATTGCGAGTGACGTCCTGATTAGTCATGAGTGTTGTTGAGGGAAGTTTTATTACTACGGTTTTTCCGCGCGCGCCATGCATTCCGCCAAACGCGCGGCCAGTACTTTAACATGCGGCTCCATTAAAATTGTATCGTGATTGCCGGGAACAATATGCGTCTCGATTTTCGCGGCGAGACCAAACCATCCATACAGTGGATCGGATACTTGCGCAGGATCGTGCTCTTGGGCATTGAACAAAATGACTTTTCGCGGATAACGGCGCACGTCGTAAAAATTGAGCGCATCGAGATTGGTGTGATAAACGTGTTCCAATTGCGCGAGGTGCTGGTTGATTTTCTCGACATTCGCATCTGCACTTTCGGCAGTATCCACCCGGCGAAAACGCATTTCATTTTCGCGCTGCACGCCGCGATAGTATTTCACTTTTTCATGGAGATAGGTTTTCCATTGGCGGGGCATCATGTTAAGCAGACATCCAATGCGACGGAGGTAAAAAACAAAGTTGGATAGTTTTGGCGATGGAGCAGGGGTTTCAATGAGGGCCATCAAAGCAATTTCCTCTCCGGCGGCCAAAAGTTGGTGGCCCATTTCGACGGCGACAATTCCACCATAGCACCAGCCGCCGAGATAATACGGACCGTGCGGTTGAACGGTGCGCATTTGCTTGATGTAATACGCGGCCATCTCGTCTACACGAATGTGGCTGTCTTCTTTGCGACCAAAGCCGAGAGATTGAAATCCGTAGCAAGGTTGCTCCAAACCAAGATGATAAATCAAAGCGCCGTAAGCGAGCACATCGCCGGGCGTGGTGTGAACGAGAAACAGCGGCGGGAGGGTTCCGAGCGGTTGCAGCGGAACCATGGAAGAAAATTTAAAATCGCCCGAAGAATTTTGAATATGTTTTGCCAGCGCTTCGATGGTGGAGGCTTGGTAAAGAATTTCCAGCGGCAACCTCTTGCCAGTGAAGCGTTCGATCTCGACAATTAACTTAAGCGCTTGCAAGGAATCACCGCCCAACTCAAAAAAGCTGACATCAATACCGATGGGACGTTTATTTAAAAAGCGTTCGAAGACCAATTGAAGTTGCATCTCCAGCGGTGTTTGCGGCGGCTTGATCGCGATGGAAAAATCTTCTTCCTCGACGGGTTCAGGGAGAGCGCGTCGATCCACCTTGCCGTTGGGTGTCAGCGGCAGAGCGGACAACTGCACAAACATTGAAGGAATGGCGTAATTTGGAATCTTCTCGCGCAGGAAACTGCGGAGTTCCGAAGTCGGCGCTGTATTTTTGGCGCGCGCAACGATGTAAGCGACCAATTGTTTGTCGCCGGATTTCGTTTCCCTCGCGACCACCACCGCTTCGCGAACGCCCGGATGCTGACTTAACACGGCTTCAATCTCCCCCAACTCAATTCTGAAACCGCGAATTTTTACTTGATGATCAATGCGTCCTAGAAATTCGATGTTTTCATTGGGAAGAAATCGAGCCAAGTCCCCCGTTTTATAGAGACGAGAACCCGCTTCAAACGGGTTGGAAATAAATTTTTCCGCAGTCAAATCGGCACGATTTAAATAACCGCGCGCCAGACACTCTCCGCCAATATAAAGTTCCCCTTCTTGGCCCCGTGGCACGGGCTGAAGCTTGTCGTCCAACAAAAAGATTTGCGTGTTATCAATCGCTTTCCCGATAGAAGGAAGAGGGGGCCAATCCCTCGGGTGGCCTTTTAATTCATACGCGGTTACGACGTGCGTTTCCGAGGGGCCGTATTGATTATGCAAGGCGCAGTTATTGAGTTTTGAAAAGAAATTAACCACCGCCGGAGTAATTTGCAGTTGCTCTCCGGCAGTGATGATTTCTCTTAATTGTCGTGGGAAAATAGCGCGATATTCAGAGGCAGCGGCAAGATGTTTCAATGCTACGAAGGGAAGGAACAATCGCTCCACTT
>JBDSYB010000376.1:0-9241 GCA_039925885.1 Verrucomicrobiota bacterium | reverse complement strand
GATATTTTACGCACTTACGATCTGGGAGTGAATTCCTACGTGACCAAGCCGGTCACGTTTCAATCGCTCGTGGACACGGTGAAAGTGATGGGTAAATACTGGTTTGAAATCGTGGAATTACCGCCCGTTAAACAATGAATTCGCGGCCCATCAAAGTTTTACTCGTCGATGACGACGAAGATGATTTCATCCTCACGCGAGATTTGTTTTCTGAAATCAAAACCCGGATATACGAAGTCGATTGGGCGTCGAGTTACGAAAAGGCGCTCGAAAAAATTGGCCAGAGCGAACATGACGTTTATTTGTTCGACTATCGTTTAGGGGGCCGGAGCGGTCTCGATTTGTTAAAGCAGGCGCAGCAGAGCGGCAGCAACATTCCCGTCATTGTTCTCACCGGCCAGAGCGAGCAGGAGGTCGATATCGAGGCGATGTATGCCGGGGCGGAAGATTATCTGGTCAAAAAGGAATTAACTGCAAAAACGCTGGAGCGAGCGGTCCGCTATGCCATTGAGCGAAAACGGAACGAGAAACAAATTCAAAAACTGGCGGCATTTCCTCGCTGGAATCCCAACCCGGTTTTGGAATTTTCAGCCACTGGTGAATTGACTTACAGCAACGCCGCCGCTCAGGCGCTCGCAACCTCGCTAGGCAAACCTTTTCTAACCGACATTTTGCCGCCCAACGTCGGTCAACTGGTCAAAGAATGTTTGGCGTCTGACGGCGAAAAAATAAATCTGCAAACCAGCATTGATGATCGCACTTTTGGCTGGCAGTTCATCCCGATTCCCCTCAGCCACGTCGTGCATGGTTATGCCACGGAAATCACCGGGCGATTAAATCTTGAAACGCAGCTTCGTCATTCCATGAAAATGGAAGCGGTGGGGCAATTGGCGGCGGGTGTCGCTCATGATTTCAATAATATTTTAACCATCATTCAGGGTCATGCTGATTTGCTGTTGCATAAAATCAAAGCCGATTCCCAGAGCGAGATTCCTTTGAAACAAATTTGTCTGGCCGCAGAACGGGCCGGAAGTCTGATTCGTCAATTGCTGATGTTCAGCCGCAAACAGGTGATGCAACACACTTTCTTGGATTTGAATGAAGTGGTGGATCGCTTAACGCAGATGTTACGAGGATTTCTCGGTGAGCATATCGCCATTGAAACACATTCGCCCGAAAAATTACCTTTGGTGTATGCCGATACCGGTATGATCGAACAAGTTTTGATGAATCTGGCGGTGAACGCGCGGGACGCCATGCCAAAGGGAGGACGGCTGGTTTTCAGCACCAGCACAGTGATGTTTGAAAAAATTTCCGCGCTGCAAAATCCGGAGGCGCGTCCCGGCCAGTTTGTCTGCCTGAAGGTTTCCGACACCGGTTGCGGGATGGATGCTGAAACGCTTCATCGAATTTTTGAGCCGTTTTTCACAACCAAAGAAGTGGGGAAGGGGACCGGGCTGGGTCTGGCGACGGTTTATGGAATCGTCAAACAGCATTATGGCTGGGTGGAAGTGGAGAGCCACAAAGGTGCAGGATCAACTTTTAAAATTTATTTGCCCGCGACCGAAAATAAAACGGCAGTAAAAGCAAAAGAAACTTCCAAACCATTTGCGGAAGGGGGGAATGAAACCATTCTCGTGGTAGAGGACGAACCCGCCTTGCGACAGTTGGTCGTGGAAATTTTGCAGATTTATGGCTATCAAATTTTGCAGGCGGAATCAGGCGTGCATGCGCTAAAAATCTGGAAAGAACATGCAGGAGAGATTGATTTGTTGCTGACAGATATGGTGATGCCGGACGGGATTTCAGGAAGGGAACTTGCGGATCTGTTATTGAAGGAAAATGAGAATCTTGCGATTGTTTACACGAGCGGATACAGCCCCGGTATGGCGGGCCAGGACACAGCGCTTTTAGCAGGGTTCAACTTTTTACCGAAGCCGTATCCGCCCAGTCGTCTGGCGGAAGTGATCCGGCTCTGTTTAAACAACCGTGCCGAAAATCCGCGCAGCGCAGTGCCAAAGTTGCCCAATAAAATAATTTTGTTGGTCGAAGACGAGCCTGATTTGCTCGATTTGATTGAAGAACTTCTGATGTTAGACGGTTACACCGTTCACAAAGCAAAATCAGCCGATGAAGCCATGGAAATCTGGAAAAATTATTCCGAAAAAATTGATCTTCTTTTCACCGACATAACTTTGCCCAACGGCGTGACCGGCGACCGGTTGGCGGAAAAATTGCAGGGAGAAAAAGCGTCGCTTAAAATTATTTTTTCGAGCGGCCATACGGAGGAAACGTTGACGGGCAGATTTGCCCTGCCGCGAAACGCGAACCTCTTGCGCAAACCATTTCTGCCCGCTGTCCTCTCGCAAACTGTAAAAAAAGTTTTGAGCTCGTGACTATTTTTCTTCCGCGTAAAATCCCGCCACGATCAAGCGATGGTCGGAAGCAGCCCCCCAATCAGCAGTTGAAATGTATGTTTCCTCGGGGAGCCACTCGCGTTTCAGGCCGTTGTTGATCAAAATATAGTCAATGCGGCTGTAGGTATCTTCCTTTGCGTAATAATAGGTCCACGTCACGTTGCGCGCCGCTGGTCCGGCGTCGGAATTTGTGCGGACGCCATTTCTTTCAGCAGGCCGAGTATCAAAAAGGCTGGCGCGCCCCTTACCGATCAAAATTTTGGCGGAGCGAGAATCTTTAGTGTCGTTGAAATCTCCTAACACAACCAAATTCAGATTAGGACGTGCCGCCAACCGTTTTTCCACCAACTGTCGAAGTTTCAAGGCTTCGTGTTCCCGGATTTCGGCTTCATCGGCTTCCGGCACGGGTCGTCGCGATTTCAAATGCGCGGTGATTAAAGTGAATGAATATTTTGGATTAACCTGGATCTCCACTTCGGCAAAACCTCGGCTCACTTGAAAACGCCGACCGTCCAGTAAAAAATTCTCGTTAGTGTGCGGACTTTTCGCGACGAAGGGAAATTTACTCAAAACGGCCACATGAATATTAGTGTCGTGTCCCGTGATGTGTTCCCAATGAGGAAAATCCAATCCCCCGGCTTTGAGTGCCGCGCGCAAACTGAGCAACGCATTGGTGCTCCCCATTTCCTGCAAGGCGATCACGTCTGGGCGCGCGGCCAGAATCATTTCTGCAACTTTCGCCTTTGCCTCCGGCGCCTTAACCCGGCGCGTGCCCACTGCCACGTCCAGAAAATTTTCCACATTAAACGTTGCTACGTGAATAATCTCGCCCGCCGCCAAACAGTTTCCTGAGACGCACCAGACGATCCATGCGCAAGCGACGATTCGGAAAGACGCGGATTTCATGGTGGATTGATATTCCTGCGGGCCAAAGATGTCAAAACCAAGCGCCCTGTGAGGAAGATGAGAAATTTTTTGCCGAAAATCCTTTTGCCTGTATTTTGTGCGGCTGTCGAATGAAAGAAGCGAAATTCTTCCACGCGATTGCCGGAAAACTCTTTGAAGATTGTTGTGGTAAATTGTTTTTCCTTTGCTACATTCGCGCACTCGAAAAACCGGAAAGAGCCGTTTGTTTTTGTATAAATAAATTTTTAGCGACCCGTTAATTGCTGTGACAACGAAGAAAACAACCAAAGTGGGAGCCCAAAAAAAGGCTGCGCCCCAACCCGTCCGTCATAAAGGCACCTCCTCCGCCACTGCTGCCATTTTGGGCACTGCGCCGGTCGTCACCAAGAACGGTCACCTAAAGGTCAAGCCTGAGTGGACCAAATATTATGAAAATCTTCTCGGACTGCGCGAACGGTTATTGCAGCAGATGAGTGGCTTAGCCAAGGAATCAGCCGAAGAGATGTCCAGCTACAGCCTTCACATGGCGGATTCGGGCACGGATAATTTTGACCGTGATTTTGCGCTCAGCCTTCTTTCATCGGATCAAGATGCAATCTACGAGATTGAAGAGGCGTTGAAACGGATCGAAAAAAATACCTACGGCGTGTGTGAATTGACCGGTAAATCCATTCCCAAGGTTCGGCTCGACGCGATTCCCTGGACGCGCTTTACTGTCGAAGCACAGGCGCAATTGGAAAAAGACGGGGCCTTGCGGCAGCGTCGTTTAGGTGCCTTGGGTTCCGTGGACAGCGCTGGCGGAGTTGATGTGGATGAAGACGAGGACGCCGAGGAAAAACCCGTTAAAGAAAAAGAATAATTTATGCCCAGAGAAATCGTCACTATCGAATGCACGGAGGCGCGCAAAGAAGGCAAACCACCTTCCCGCTACACGACCACCCGCAATAAAAAACTTCAGACCGAGAAGCTGGAGATTAAAAAATTCAATCCTTTTTTGCGTCGGCACACATTGCACCGCGAAATTAAATAATTTTTATGCCACGCAAAACTCACAAAGAAAAACCGACTCGCGGCAAAGGCGGCACGTCCGAAAACCGAACCCCGAGGCCCAAGCCAAAGATTGATTTCACCTTTGATGCGCTTGATTTTAAGAACGTCAATTTGCTCAAGCAATTTGTCACAGATCAAGGCCGCATTCTCCCCCGCAAATACACCGGTTTGCCTTCTCACTACCAGCGTCAATTAAACCGCTCCATCAAACGGGCGCGTCAGATGTTGCTCATGAAATAATTTGCAGCCCGTCTTTGAATCCTCAGAGGCGGGTTCTTCATTTCGATCCGTTTCCGGTTGACCGCAATTTTGCTGGAAAAAGAGATTCGATTTTCTTTTGATTCAGTGCAATCTGGGCGGCGTTCAACATGACGTATCTCCTTCTGTTTTTGTCCGTCGCCATCGGGGTCGCGATTGTCCTGCTCTTCAAACCTGAAGATAAGAGGAAGATAAAAGTCCTCATCTCTTTTGCGGGCGCTTACATTTTCACGATCACGGTCTTGCATCTTTTGCCCGAGGCTTACGATGTCTCTGATGGCCGTGGGGTTCTTTCTGTCCACGAAAATTCCGGTAACAGAATTGGCCTGCTGATCCTCGCGGGATTTTTTGTTCAACTCCTTCTGGAATTTTTTTCCCACGGAATTGAACATGGTCATGCTCATCACGATCATTCCGGCAAAATTCCTTTAGGCATGATGTTTGGCCTTTGTGTTCATGCCTTCATCGAGGGAATGCCACTGGGAGGAAATCTTGGCCACGAACATTCCCAGAAAATGCTCCTGGCCGGAATTATCATTCACAATATTCCGGTGTCGATTGTCCTGCTGACCATGTTGCTCCATAATGGCATTTGCAGAAATCGGGCGCTTCTTTGGATGCTGGTTTTTGCATTGATGTCCCCGCTCGGTGCCGCTCTGAGCGACGTAGCGTTAAATTTGTCCAGATACAGCCATGAATTTATGGCGGTGGTGATCGGAATATTTCTTCACATATCGACGACGATACTTTTTGAAAGCAGCGACGAGCATCGGTTTAATCGCTTGAAAATGCTCGCGATTGCCGTTGGTGCAGGCATCGCGCTCGTCACCAGTTCCCTCTAATCTGCGCGAAGCGAACCGCAGAATCCCTTAGCGCGTGCGACAAATTTGCCCTGTCCCCAGTTCTGGTGACTGGCATGAACCCATTGTCACGTTAGATTGGCTGCGTTCTCAGTGAACTTTCTTTCGTGTGTGGAAGCCGGATTTGTTATCCGGCTTTTTTTTGTACTTTTTTCCAGCGTCAATTCGCTCTTGCAGACCATGCGTGCCGTCTTAACATCGCGCTGATGGAACTCGTCATTGCTCTGATCGTTGTCGGCGCGATTCTTTTAATTTTGGAAACCATTCTCCCGGGGTTGATTGCAGGAAGCATCGGGCTGCTCTGTATTATAGCGGGCGTTTACCTCGCCTATGATCGATTAGGAGTGGAAGTTGGAAACTACGTTTTGATGGGCGTCGCGGTTGCTTTAATTGTCGGCACGATTTGTTGGCTCAAATATTTTCCGAACAGTCGGCTGGCCCGCCCTTTGATTTCCCGCAGTGCCGTTGGTGGGATTGGCACCGACAGACCCGAATTGCTCGACCAAGTGGGCACCGCTTACACGAATTTACGACCGTCAGGCACCGCGCTCCTGGAAGGAAAACGCGTCGATGTCGTCACAGAAGGAGCCTTGATTGAAAAAGGCGCGGCCATTAAGGTCGTCGCCATCGAAGGCCTGCGGGTCATTGTTCGGGCAATTTAATTAAACATCTCCGGCTAAAAAATCATCGAACTCAAATTATGAACAACACCTTTCTCTTGGCTCAGGGCAATCCAATTCCCGGCAGCTTTATCATTTGGGGGATCATTCTCATCATCGGATTGGTCATGCTCATTTGGGCATTCAGTTTCCTGAGCATTTTTATTCGCGCCGCCTTCTCCGGCGCTCCCGTCGGATTCTTTGAACTCATCGCCCTCAAGTTGCGCAAGGTTCCCGTCGGGATGGTCGTGGACGCTCGAATCACTGCCGTCAAATCCGGTTTGCCAATTACGATTGACGATCTTTCTACGCATTATCTCGCAGGTGGAAATGTTGAGATGGTCGTGCTCGCGCTCATTGCCGCAAAAAAAGCGGGAATCCATTTAGAATACGACCGCGCTTGCGCCATTGACCTCGCGACGAAAGGCACAGGTCGAACGGTTCTAGAAGCCGTCAAAACCTCCGTAAATCCGAAGGTGATTGATTGTCCGGCTCCTGCTTCAGGACGGTTGACAATTGACGGCGTCGCGCAGGATGGAATCGTGGTGAAAGCAAAAGCGCGCGTGACGGTGCGCACGAATCTGGATCGCTTTGTCGGCGGTGCAACGGAAGAAACCATCATCGCGCGCGTCGGTGAAGGCATCGTCACTACCATCGGTTCTGCGAAAAGTTACAAAGACGTTTTGGAGAATCCCGACCGCATTTCCAAAACCGTTTTGGACAAGGCACTCGACAGCAACACCGCCTTTGAAATTTTGTCCATTGACATTGCAGACGTGGATGTTGGCGAAAATGTCGGCGCGAAATTGCAGGCCGAACAAGCTGAAGCGAATAAATTGATCGCACAAGCGCACGCGGAAGTTCGCCGCGCTGCTGCTGTCGCCGTCGAGCAAGAAATGTTGGCTCGGGTGCAGGAAATGCGCGCGCGCGTTGTGGAGGCCGAGGCGCAAGTCCCGCTGGCCATGGCCGAAGCATTTCGTTCCGGCAATCTTGGCGTGATGGATTATTACAAAATGAAAAATGTTCAGGCTGATACGGGAATGCGCGACAGCATCGCAGGCGGCGGAACGGCTGGCGGGACAAAGTAAGCTGATTTATCTTTTGGTAGGGCAAAGCTGCCGCTTTGCCTCGTTATTCAGGGCGGCGCAGCAACGCCGCCCTACCTTTTTAAATGAACGATTCATTACAAGCGGCTTTAGCTCTCTTGCCGCATGGACCAGAGTTTCGTTTCGTCGATGAACTTCTCACCCTTGAGCCTGGAAAATCAGGCACAGCAATTTACAAAGTTCGCGGCACCGAAATTTTTTTGCGTGGACATTTCCCCGGCCAACCCCTTTTCCCCGGCGTGCTTTTGCTCGAAGCCCTCGCTCAATTGGCCGGAGTCGTTGCGCAGAGTGACCCCCAAATTGCGCCGTTGAAAGGATTGAAGCTCACTGCCATTCGCGCCGTAAAAATTTTCGGCACCGCAAGGCCCGGCGAAGTTATCGAACTGCGGACTGAAATTATCGGCCGTCTCGAAAATTTGATTCAAGCCCAAGCCTCTGCTTTAGTCGGAGATACAATTTTGATGAAAGCGGAAATCAGTTTGAGCGGCGAGCGAAGGTAGAACAGGTGCGACAACGGCATCTGCTATTTGGCAATTTATTTATTGCGGCACGAATCGGGTGTTTCCTTGGATTTATTTTTCAAATAATTTTCCCGCCAACGGGCGCGAGAACGTTTTCCGCGTTCGTTGGTTTGCAATGAATCGACGATCCACCATTCGCGCGGCACTTTCCAGGTGGCGATTTTTGTGAGCAAAAACTGTTTCAGGATTTCCGTGGTGACGCGGCCTTGAACCGCGACGCACGCCACAATAGTTTCGCCGCGTTCGGCATCTTCGCTCGGCACGCTGAATACTAGACTGTCCGCAACCTCAGGGTGCGCGAGCAAAGCAGCTTCAATTATTTCTGGAGAAACTTTTCGGCCTGCGACATTGATCTGGTCGCTGGCGCGCCCTGATAAAAAAACTTTTTCCTTTTTTATTTCTGCGAGGTCGCTGGTTTGAAAAACGCCTTTGGCGAGAGTTGGGTCAATCTTGGGAAAATAAGTCTCGCCGACCGCCATGCCCCGAACTTCCAGACACCCTTTTGCAGTGACTCTGACCTGAACATTTTTCATTGGCTGCCCAACGAAGCGGGCATCCTTGCGCGGAGTTTCGCTGCGATCATAAGCGATACCGCCGCATTCCGATGCACCGTAAAAGTTGTGAATCTTGATTCCGACCTTCTCAAAAATTTCCTGCTCCAACGTCAACGGCAGCGGCGCTCCGGCAGAAATCGCGAGACGAATATTTTTGGAAATCACATTCGCGCCCAACCAAGCGCGCCAGAGCGCTGGAACAGCCGGCAAAGTAATCGAATCAAATTTCCTGGTGGCGCGGCGAATCGTTTCCGGCAAAGACGAATTTGCCAGAGCGAGTGGAATTCCATGAAGCAAAAGCGGCAAAACTAAATTGGAAAAACCGTAGGAATGCGCTAGAGAAATGACGCCCAGATTCGGCTCGTTGCAACGAAGCTTCATCGTCTCCACAATATTTTCCGCATCGGCTGCGAGTTGTTCTCCTTTGAACGCAACAAAACGACTTTCGCCAGTGCTGGCGGAAGTCATTTTCAAGTGCACGCAATTGGAGGGCAATTTTGCGAACGCCGGTGGCGCGTGTCCAACTTCCACGGGACAAACAATTTTGCCGAAACGCCAGGCGCGGAGAACCGAGAAAATAAATTCAGGCGCGATGCCTTGTGGAAAAATAATTGGAGCATCAATTTGCTCGCCAGATTCCGTCATACTCGCCAGTTGCTTAAACGTCCAGGACTCACCAGTCGCGAGATCGTGCAAGGCAATTTCGTTTTGGAAATCCCGGGCGACTTGCCGCCAGCGTTCGTAAAGCATTGTCAGTTTGGTAGCGCAAGATTACTGTGGGCCGCAAGTATGTTGTGTTTTATTTGGAAAACCATTTCCCATAAAAAATTGCCGGGATGGATTTGGATTTTCACTGGCGCGGTGTTGCTTGCCGGTTGCGCGTCGCCGCGTGCCATCGGCTCAAAGGCTC
>JBDSYB010000375.1:0-7823 GCA_039925885.1 Verrucomicrobiota bacterium | reverse complement strand
CGCGCGCATCGAAGAAAGGACTTTGCGTATCGGGTTCGGGATCAAGTGAGCCTCCGAGCGCGAGGTAAGTTTGCCATAGTTTCTCGCTTTCCAACCAGCGTTGCACAGGCGTGAGCCGATACCATTCGGCCCATTCGCCACCAACTAATTCTTCCGGCTGAATCATGGAAAACAGATAACAGAACAAAACCGATGCGGCAAATTGAGTTTCATTCCTCAAACAACGCCTGCGCGAATTGCTTCGCATCGAACGGGGATTTAAACCAGCGACGCAAGATCGAGTTCAAGC
Organism: Verrucomicrobiota bacterium; assembly: GCA_039925885.1. Taxonomy (GTDB): domain Bacteria; phylum Verrucomicrobiota; class Verrucomicrobiia; order Limisphaerales; family CANJXF01; genus CANJXF01. The sequence goes on along the minus strand of JBDSYB010000375.1, from coordinate 7,534 downwards.
CCCGGAAGAATTTCCGACCGGATTTTCCCTTCGTCGGTGGCGCAGCACAGCAGTTGGTAACTATTTTTTTGAAGTGAAAGAACTTCGATGGAACGGTTGGCGACATCGGCCAGCCAGAATTCTTTCACGCCAAAACGGGCATACAGTTCGCGCTTCTCATAACGGTCGCGGCGAAGACTTGACGGCGAAAGAATTTCCACCACGAGGTCTGGCGCGCCCATTACGCCACGGCGTTCGAGCAAACCCGCGTTGGCTGTCGAAACAAAAACCAAATCGGGCTGCACGACATTTTTTTCGTCCAGCACCACGTCAACAGGCGCAAAGAACACCTCGCCCAGTTTGTGAGTTTCGATGTGCCGCTCAACCGCCAAAAAGATTTTGCGTGCCCAACGTTGATGGAAAAGTTCAGGTGCGGGAGACATAAACGCTTTGCCATTGATGATTTCAAAGTGGACTTCGTCGTCGAGCGCCAAATAATCCTCGTACGTCCAGACTTTCCCGGGGTTTTCAAGGACTGCGTTCATGTCGTCAACGTAGCTGTAATGCTGAATCCGCGAAAGACGTTTCTTTCACTCCTCAAACAACGCCTGCGCGAATTGTTTGGCGTCGAAGGGTTGCAGGTCGTCCGGTTGCTCGCCCAGCCCGACAAATTTAATCGGCAAACCAAGTTCTTTTTGAATCGCGACGACCATTCCGCCTTTGCTCGTGCCATCAAGTTTGGTCACGACGAGACCGGTGAGCGGAACGGCTTTGTGAAATTCGCGCGCTTGATTCAACGCGTTCATTCCCGTCGTCGCGTCGAGCACGAGCAAAACTTCGTGCGGAGCGCCGGGAAGTTTTTTCGCCATGACGCGATGCAATTTCTGCAATTCCTGCATCAAATTATTTTTCGTGTGCAAACGGCCAGCGGTATCGACGAGTACGTAACTGGCGTTGCGGGAAAGTGCGGCGGTCAAGGCATCGTGCGCGATGGCGGAAGGGTCGGCTTGATACGCGCCGGCAATCACAGGAACTTTCAGGCGTTCGCCCCAAAGTTTGAGTTGCTCGATGGCGGCGGCGCGAAAGGTGTCGCACGCGGCGAGTAAAACGGTTTCGCCGCGCGCCTGAATCAAGTTTGCGAGCTTGGCCGTCGTCGTCGTTTTGCCCGTGCCGTTCACGCCGACAATCGAGACAACCGTCGGGCCACTCGGTGCGCGAACCAAATCGGTTTTAGCGTTCGAGAGACTTTTTTCCACTTCGCGCGCGGCAATCGTGAAAATGTCAACGCCGGAACTGCCTTGAGTTTCGTAAGCGAGTTTCACGGCGGCGATGATCTGCGTCGTGACCGCCATGCCGAGGTCAGCGGCAATCAGCGCGGCTTCGAGTTCTTCCAGACTGGTTCCCGTCAGTTTCGGCGAACTGGTGACGATGCGTTTAACTTCGTGCACAAGTTTGCTGTGCGATTTTTGCAAACCCGTTTTGAATTTTTGAAATAGGTTCATTCGTTAAGACGTGAATCGTTGAATCGATATCGTGAATCGTTTACATCGTGGTGGATTGCTGACGTTTTATCGGTTCAACAATTCAACGTTTTTTTCGATTCACGACTTCCTTTAATCTCTCAATGTATTTGTAAGGCAATTTGACGGAACCGATGAGCGGTTTGCCTTTGCTTAATCCGTGGCAATCGGAGCCGCCGGTCATGAGCAGATTATATTTCGCCGCGAGTTGTAAATAATGCTCCGCCGTTTTTGGAGGATGTTTGCTGTGAAAACATTCGATGCCATCCATGCCTGCTTCGACGAGGCCGGGAATAATGGAATCGGTGCGATTTAATCCGGGATGCGCCATAACCGCGAGACCGCCCGCGCCGTGAATCAACTCTATTGCGTCGACCGCTGATATTTTAAATTTCGGCACCCAGGCGGGTTTGCCTTTTTTTAGGAATCGCTCAAACGCTTCGTCCAGGGTCTTGCAAAATTTTTCACGGACGAGAGCGCGGCCCACATGCGGACGACCGGGCGAGCGACAATTCGCAATTTCAAAAACCGTTTCGGCGCGCAAAGGAATGTTGTGTTCATTTAAGCGCGCAACCATTTCGCGAATCCGGTCCTGGCGCACCGTTTGAAATTTCGCGATTTCTCCGAGGAGTTTCGAATTTTTCGTGTCGAGAAAATATCCGAGCAAATGCAATTCAGTCTCGCCCACTTCTGCCGTCAACTCAGTTCCTGGAATGAATTCAATTTCCAATCCAGCGCAAGCTGCGGCCATTCGTTCGCAACCTTCGACCGTGTCGTGATCGGTCAAAGCCATCGCAGCCAGACCAACTCGTTTTCCATGCGCTGCCAATTCTTCCGGCGTATAAGTGCCATCGGAAAAATTCGTGTGAAGATGAAGATCGGCGAACATGACGAATTAAAAATTAAAAATGCAAAATTAAAAAACCGTCGTCGTCGCGCCGCCTGGAGCATTTTTAATATTAAATTTTGAATTTTTCATTTCACAATCCTCGCCGGTCGCATCAATTCGCTTTTCACTTTGTCCAAAATTCCGTTGACGAATTTGCCGCTGTCGTTGGTGGAAAACTTTTTTGCGATGTCCACCGCTTCGTTGATGCTGACGACGGGCGGAATGTCGTCGCGGAAAAGCATTTCGTAAATCGCGAGACGCAAGACATTCCGGTCCACGACCGCCATCCGGTGCAGGTCCCAGTTCTGCGCGTGCTTTTTGATGTTCTCGTCCAGGGCGTCGCGGTTTTCCAGCGTGCCGCGAATCAGTGGCTCGGCAAATACCCGCAACGCCGTTTCCTCAACCGAGGGCGGTGGCAATTCTGTTTTTTCTCCCCAGGTTGCGTTGCCTTTGTCTTCGGCGAGCGAAGCCGCGCGTTGCGAATTCCAGAATTGCGAGAGCGCCAATTCCAAATCCTCAGGCGGATTCAAATCGTGTTGAAATAAAAATTGAATGGCGCGTTCGCGCGCCTCTCGTCGTTGCCCCATGCGAGCAAGATACCGGCAAAATTCTGCAGCGGAGAGAATTTTTTGAAAAAATTTACCATCTATCGAGTGAGCGAAAAAAATGCGGGCCAGGCTCCGGGAAATCGCGACGCGAAAAGTAAGGGCTGACGAACAGCGGGCACGAAGAGCGCTTTCTGCAATCGTTGCGCCCATTTCAATCGGGAATGAAATCGTTCGCCGCAACGTCTCGCGATATTTTGTTGCGCTTCTTTCCATGAAATTTTCCCATCGCTGAAATGGGCGAGCGGTTCAAGCGCAAGTTCTGCGGATTCAAAAGCCATCGACATACCGTTGCCAGTCACGGGCGGAATCATGGTGAGCGAATCGCCAATGCAACATTCGGGATAATCAAATGCGGCGGGAGGTTCCAGCGACAAACCGGCAATGCTGCAAAATGAATTCTCGTCAAATTTTGCGTCGGCCAACCGTTTTGCCAGAGCAGAACTGCGGGGGCCTCTCAACCAGTCGCGCCATTGAGTTGCGAGGTCGGAGAGAGTTGTTCGAGTGCGAAAGAGGCCGCAGATATTTATTTCGTCATCACTAATCCGGCACAAGCCGACGTAGGCGTTTTCGACGAAGTGCATTTCGAGGTCCGCTTTTAACTCAACATTTCGCGCGTGAACTTTCAGGCCGAAATAACGCCAGCCTGCAACACTGTTTTGCACACGGCGACCGGTCGCGCGCACGATTCCTTCGCCAAAATTTCCCGACCAACGCCAATTGGAATTCAACTGACCGCCAAGCTGGACGAATTGTTCCGCGAGAAAGTTATCGAGAGCAAATCTGGAAATGCAGAGCGCGGGTTCGGGTAATTTATTTTGCGGCGAAGAAAAATTCCCGGAGAAAAATCCGGCGGTTTCCGCGACACGCCCTCCGGCTTGAATCAACTGGTCACCCAAACCAAGTTGGTTGAGGGAGCGTTGTCCGCGTCCGCTGATGAATTCGCCGCAAACGCGGTGACGCGGATATTTTCCCGCCTCGAAAATTTTCACAGGAACTCCGCGTTGCCTCAGACCGATGCCGAGCGTGAGTCCCGCCAAACCGCCGCCCACGATGGTGATTGGTTTCACGAATTTTTGGCAAATTTTCTACCGCAACCGCTGCGCGGGCATGCCCCTTGCGCGTCTCTGCACTCACCAACACGCAGATGAAAACGTCTGCTCTCCTTAATGTTCTCTTTTCGTTCGCACTGGTTTTGGCGCAAGTTTGACCGCCAAATATTTTGATTTTTGCCGCGACGCTTTCGGCTGATTCTGGCCGAGCGCGCGGGAAATCAATTCGGTCTGGCTGCGCCGGACAATTGAGCCGTGTTTTGAATTTGGCGACGAATAAACTCCGTTCGCGCCCAAAATCCGCGCCTTCACGTTGTCGTCGAGCGCGAGTTCCAAAAATTCATTGCGAATCCGTTCGCGTAGATTTCCATCAAGAATCGGAAAAAGAATTTCGATTCGACGGAAAAAATTACGCGGCATCCAATCCGCGCTGCCAATAAAAACTTCTGGCTGACAGGCGTTTTCGAAATAGAAAATCCGGCTGTGTTCCAGAAAACGATCCACGACGCTGCGCACCGTGATGTTGTCGCTGACGCCTTTCATTTTTGGGCGGAGACAACAAATTCCGCGGACGATCAAATCAATTTTCACACCGGCTTGCGATGCGCGATAAAGCGCTTCGATCACTTCCTTGTCCACGAGCGCGTTCATCTTCGCGATGATGCGGGCGGGCAAACCTTTTTTCGCATTGTCGGTTTCGCGCTGAACCAATGACAAAACTTTTTTGTGCAATTCAAAAGGCGCGACGAGAAATTTTCGCGTGCCTTGAAATTGGCAAATGCCGGTGAGCAAATTAAATAAATTGGTCGCGTCCTCGCCAAAATCCGCGCGGCAAGTCAGCAAGCCAACGTCGGTGTAAATTCGCGCAGTGGTCGGATTGTAATTTCCCGTGCTGAGGTGAACATAGCGGCGAATCGCGTCGTCATCTTTGCGCACGACCAGACACATTTTCCCGTGAATTTTGTAACCGACCAAACCATAGACAACGTGCACGCCGGCTTCTTCGAGTTTTTGCGCCCATAAAATATTGTTCGCTTCGTCGAAACGCGCTTTCAGTTCCACCACGACGGTGACTTGTTTTCCATTTCGCACCGCGTCCATCAGCGCGCCGACTATTTGCGGATCGCCGCCGGTGCGATAGAGCGTTTGTTTAATAGCCAAAACATTTGGATCAGCTGCAGCTTGTTTTAAAAAATCGACGACGCTGCTAAAATTTTCGTAAGGGTGATGCAGCAAAATATCGCGCTCGCGAATGGCGGCGAACAAATCAGTTTCATCGCGCAAACTCGCTGTAACCGGCGCCACGAAAGGTGGGTCGCGCAATTCCGGCGAGTGATCTCCCTCGTAAATCGCCATGAGCCGCGCGGGATTGAGCGGGCCGTCGATGACATATAAATCTTCTTCTCCGAGACGAAAATTTTCCAGAAGTTGCGCGCGCACTTCGGGCGGACAATCTTTTTCGACTTCGAGGCGAACCGCATCGCCTCGACGACGATTATGCAATTCGTTCTCAACTGCCTTCAACAAATTGGCCACGTCTTCTTCGTCGATGTAAAGCTCGCTGTTGCGCGTGACGCGAAAATGCCAATAACCCAAAATTTTTGTGCCAGGGAAAAGATCGCTTAAATAATTTCCAATTAAATTTCCGAGAAACAAATAATCCTGACGTATATCTGTGCGCGGTAATTTTACTAGTCGCGGCAAGACGCGCGGCACCTGCACGACGGCGAGGCGACGGCGCGTTTCCTTCGCCTGCACGATTTCCAATTGCACAACGATGTTCAGCGATTTGTTGAGCAGTTGCGGAAAAGGATGCGCCGGATCGATGCCGAGCGGCGTGAGCACCGGCCGAACTTTGGCGCGATAATAATTTTCGATCCAGGCGAGGTCGGTTTTGTTCAGCTCGGCGAAATCGAGAAAACGAATTCCATTTTTCGCGAGCGCGGGCAGAAGTTCCTTGCGCCAGCAGGTGTATTTTTGCTCCACCATTTTCCGGACGCGTTGCGTAACGGCGCTAAGATTTTCGCTCGCAGTCAAGCCGTCGAGACTTCTCTCAACGATGCTGCTTTCAACTTGTTGTTTGAGTCCCGCCACGCGCACTTCAAAAAATTCGTCGAGATTTGAACAGGCGATGCAAAAAAATTTCACGCGCTCGAGGAGTGGCGTTTTGGGATTGAGCGCTTCATCCAAAACGCGCTGATTAAATTCCAACCAACTCAACTCGCGATTGATGAAATGTTGCGGACCAAAAGTTGTCGATTCTGCTGCCATAAAAAGGAACGAGAACCTAGCCGAGAGGCGAGTGAGTGGCGAGTTACATTTATATGACAGAATGGGTGGACTTGGCCCGTCGTTAGTAGATTTCCAAACCGGATGCCAAGTCTTCTGTCACGCCGCTTCATCCAAAGCCACGGAAATGCGCAACCCCAAGGGCTTCAAAATTTCCTGCAACGTTTCCAGAGTCGGGTTGCCGTTCTTGGAAAGAATTTTGTAAAGGCTCGGGCGTTTCAGCCCAACCCGTCCGGCCAAATCGCCCATGCCGCCGCTGGCTTCAACGACATCCTTGAGCGCAATCAGAAAAGCGGCGTTGTCTTTTTCCGTCAGCACCTGGGCGAGATATTCAGCGGCATATTCGGGATCGCGCAGCCGTTTCAGAAGATCATCTTTATAGTTTTTCAGGCGCATATTTTATAAATTGTTTCCAGAGTTGTGGAGCGCGGCGAATATCGCGCGGTTGACTGCTCTTGTCGCCGCCTCCGAGCAAAACGACGATTTGCCGACCGTGAAGCCCGTAATAAACGCGAAGTCCCGGTCCGAAATTGATTCGCAATTCAAACACGCCGCCTCCGACGGATTTGTAATCACCGAAAATTCCGGTGCGAATTCTGGTTAAACGGGCATCGATGGCTGCTTGCATTTTCTTATCGCGAATGGAATCGAACCACTCGTCAAACGGGACGAGTCCGTTCTGAAGCTCCAGCTTCTTAATTTCCTTTTCGAGCATGGCGAGTGTAATCTATAGATGACAGACAGGCGAGGCTTATTTAGCCAATTTTCATTTCAGTAGCGAAAGCATTAATGCACAACCAGCTTTTGCCAAATAGAATTCCGGGAGGAAAAGACGAGCTTTTTAATACTTTGTGAAAAAAATCACAAAGTTCTTGCGCCTCTAAAAAAGCGGTGGTTAGTTAATTTCGTTCGCGCAGTTTCGTTCCCATGAAAACCAACACCGAATTCGCATATAATTCGAAAGTCGAAGGCGACGTCGTCCTAACGCGAGTCGATGCTGCGCTCAATTGGTTTCGCAAAAATTCCGTCTGGCCGATGCCGATGGGTTTGGCTTGTTGCGCGATTGAATTGATGGCGGCGGGGGCGAGTCGTTATGACATCGCGCGCTTCGGTTCGGAAGTGATGCGTTTTTCGCCGCGCCAATCGGACGTGATGATTGTCGCTGGCACGGTCACTTACAAAATGGCGCTCGCCGTCAAA
>JBDSYB010000374.1:0-14450 GCA_039925885.1 Verrucomicrobiota bacterium | reverse complement strand
ATAAAGTTCCCATTGTCGTCGAGTGCCTGACGGAAAATCGCAACCGGACTGCGCCGGAAATTCGCACCTTGTTTAAAGCTGGTGCGCTGGGAAATCCCGGTAGCGTCGCATTTTTCTTTAATCACCTCGGAGTTGTGGAAGCCACTCATGCCGACGCCAATCGCGATGCAGAAAGCGACGCCATTGAATCCGGCGCGCAGGATTTCGAGCCGCTGGAAGCCGATGAAATTCCTGCTGGACAAAAAGGCGCGCGATTTTTGACCGAGATCAAAGATTTGGATCATGTAACCAAAGCGTTGAAGGCCGCCGACTGGAGTGTGGTCGCTTCCGAAATTCGTTACATCGCAAAAACTTTTCCTGACCTCACCGAAACCTTTCGCAAAGAAGTCGCCGCGTTTCTCAACGCGCTCGACGACCACGACGATGTGCATCGCGTTTATGTGGCGATGAAGTAGAAGCCAAATTTCTCACGCGTCTGGTGAAATAGAATTCTTTACTGCCCGTCAATCCTGGACTTCTTTTTTCATCCGGATTCTTCCCGACCCAATAGAAAATGATAAAACGAAAATAAATGCCGCGCTGGACAGAAACGGACGGCCAAAATACTGTTCGCCCATGAAACCACCTGAAGTTGACGGCTGCGCGTGAGAGTCGTGCTTGATACAAATGTCTTGGTGGCTGCCCTTCGTTCTTCGCATGGCGCATCGGCGGCTCTCATTTCCGCAACGCCATCGCCTGCATGGACTCCTGTTTTGTCCGTGCCACTTTAAGTTCAGTACCAGGTGTGTTGCTGCGTCCCGGCATGGTCCCCTCAACACTGAGTTCCGATGACGTTCTCGTCTTCTGCCGGTATCTGGCTTCGATTTCTCACCTTCAGGAAATTTATTTTCTTTGGCGACCGCATTTGCGGGATCAAGGCGATGACATGGTTTTGGAGTTGGCAGTAGCTGCTCATGCCCGCTACATTGTCACCCACAACGTTCAGGATTTTGTCGAAGCCGCGGAGTTGGGTATAAGTCCGATTCGCCCGGCAGATTTCCTGAACCTGATCAGAAAATTACCATGAACGCCTTGACTGTTGAATTACCGGATTCGTTGTATCACAAAGTTGCGGAGCTTGCTCGTAACGACGGGATTTCCATCGAGCGGTTTATCACCACGGCCACGGCTGAAAAAATGTCAGCGCTTTTGACGGAAGATTATTTGCGCAAGGAAGCCGCACTGGGATCGCGCGCAGATTTCGAACGTGTTTTGCGGAAAGTCCCCAATGTGTCCCCTGAGCCAAATGATGAATTGCCGAAGGGTTAAGCTTCGATAAGTTGCCGATTTTGTCCGGGAGTGAGCTTGGCGCGCAAACGAAAACAAATGCCGCGCTGGACAGAAACGGACGGCCAAAATACTGTTCGCCCATGAAACCAGATGTGACGGCAATAAGGATGTTCGTGTTCGTTGGAGCCGTGCTCACATTTGGACTCGGAGAAATTCTGGCACAGAATCTTTTGATCAATGGTAGTTTCGAAACGCCGTCCCATTCCGCCAACAGTATTATTTCATTTCAGGTGGGCAGCACGAACGTGCCTGGCTGGAACATCGAAGGAACAGGCAGCGTTTATATTGTAACCACGCCTTTGTCAGGATGGTCGTTCGCAGCGTTGGACGGACAACAGTTCCTTGATTTCAACCAGGCCACTGTTTCCCAAACTTTCAGCACAATGGTTGGCGAATCCTACGAGGTGGAGTTTACGGCGGGGCACTTTCAGGGACGTACCAATCAGCAAATATTTGGAGAAATTGTTTCAAGCAATATTGTCTTGGGTTCACTGACGGCTTTCGCGCCAACAAATGCTGGATGGAGCGCGCCATCTCGGTTCAGATTTGCAGCCACGGGCAGTACAGCTACACTTCAATTTCGCGGGACAAACGGGACGGTAAACGTGGACTTGGCGATGGATGCTGTCTCCGTTCAACGCGTGGCCGTTCCACTATCAATTGGATTAATTGGAATATCGCAAGTGCGCCTTTGCTGGGAACCACAAACGAACAGGGTATACCAGCTTCAGTCTCGTTCAGATTTAAATGCAAACACGTGGACCGTTTTGGGCGCGGCCATTTCTGGCGCAGTCACGAATAGCATCGAGCAACCAGTCACAGAGCCGAGCCGATTCTATCGCGTCGTTTTGTTGCCGTGAACCTAACCACACCCGCACCAGAAACAGCCGCCCGTCTTCCACAGGAAAAAATTTCCACGCGGTTGCTTTCGCTTGATGCTTATCGCGGGTTCGTCATGTTCCTGATGATGGCGGAAGTGTTGCGGCTTGCTCGCGTCGCCGCCGCGCGACCCGACAGCGCGTTCTGGAAATTTCTCACGCTCCACCAAACACACGTCGAATGGATTGGCTGTTCGCTGCACGACCTCATTCAACCGTCGTTCTCGTTTATGGTCGGAGTCGCGCTGCCCTTCTCGCTCGCGAGCCGTGTCGGTCACGGACAATCTCGCGGCAAACTTTTCGCGCACGCGCTCGGGCGCTCGCTCATGTTGATTTTGCTCGGCGTCTTTCTCCGCTCCATCGGTCGCCCGCAAACCTACTGGACCTTTGAAGACACCCTCTCGCAAATCGGACTCGGCTATCCGTTTCTTTTTCTGCTCGGCCTTCGTTCGATGCGCGCGCAATGGATTGCTTTCGTCGCCATCCTCGTTGGTTACTGGGCGGCGTTTGCTTTCTATCCGTTGCCCGATTCCACTTTCGATTACGAGAGCGTCGGCGTGGCGCGCGATTGGCCGCACCTGATAAACGGCTTCGCGGCGCACTGGAATAAAAACAGCAACTTCGCGTGGGCGTTCGACACATGGTTTCTGAATTTATTTTCGCGCGAGAAAATATTCGCGTTCAACGAAGGCGGCTACGCGACGCTGAGTTTTATTCCAACGCTCGGCACGATGATTCTCGGATTGATCGCGGGCCAAGTTCTCCGCAGTGAACGCGAACCGTGGACAAAAGCAAAATGGCTCGCGCTCGCCGGAATCATCGGCCTGGCGTGCGGCGCGTTGCTCGGATGGCTCGGCGTCTGTCCCGTCGTGAAGAAAATCTGGACGCCGAGTTGGGTTCTATTCAGCGGCGGTTGGTGTTTTCTTTTGATGGCCGGATTCTACGCGGTGATTGACCTCTTGAATTTCAAGCGTTGGTCATTTCCGCTGGTGGTGATCGGGTTGAATTCCATCGCGGCGTATTTGATGGCGGCTCTGTTCGAGAGTTTTATTTTCCGAAGTTTGAACACGCATTTGGGCAAAAACGTTTTCAAAATGTTCGGTGATTCCTATGAACCGTTGTTGCACGGCGCGGCGGTGTTGTTGGTTTTATGGCTGATTCTTTTCTGGATGTATCGGCGAAAGATTTTTCTGCGCATCTGATGGCTCGGCGGAGAAATTCCGAAGCGCGTTTACGCGGCAGTGAAGTATGAATGCTCTCGCTTTCTCTTTCCGGTTGCTGGCAGAGTGTCACTCGTATTAAGGAGAGAGCAGAGAAAACCCAGCGGAACAGAATCGGTCTGGCCAATGATTTTATGAAAACAAATTTAACACTCCTGTTTATTTTGCTCACAAACCATCTCGCGTTCGCCGAATGGAGCACGAACTCAACTAACAACAATCTCATCTGCGGTGATTTTTATCATCAAAACGGAATTCAAATGATCAGTGACGGAAGTGGGGGTGCCATCATTACGTGGCTTGATTATCGTTCCCCGGGTAATTATTCGATATTTGCACAACGGATCAATAAATATGGAACCAATCAATGGACAACCAACGGCGTTCAAATTTCGCCTTTTGGCATCAGCGGCGAGTACCCCTCGATCACCAGTGATGGGAATGGAGGAGCGATTATCACATGGAGTGGTGGAGGCAATTTTGCCAGCGTTATTGCGCAGCGCGTCAGTGCGGGTGGAGTAATACAATGGGGCACCAACGGCACTTTGGTTTCTACAATGAACGTTCCCTATGAGAGCGGCAAAATCACCAGTGACGGCAGTGGCGGGGCGATCATCGCCTGGACGGATGGCCGAACTTTGGACAGCTTTGATTATAATATTTATGCCCAACGAATTAATTCAAACGGGATAGTTCAATGGGTGAGTAACGGTGTGGCAATTGTTGTTGCTCCCAAGTATCAAGGCTCACTTCAAATCGCAGGCGATGGCAATGGCGAGGCCGTTATTGCCTGGCAGGATACCCGGGATGACCGAGGCACTAATGTTGATGTTTTTGTGCAAAAAGTTAGTGCAACCGGAAGTATGCAATGGAACCCGAATGGTGTCGCTCTGTCTTCGACCCTTGGTGGAGGCGACCGTTACCTGCAATTGTTCAGTGAGGCAGGAGCAGCGATTGTTTGCTGGCAGGATACCCGGAATGGAATTGATTTAAATATTTACGCCCAAAAAATTAATTCAAATGGCGCAGTGCAATGGGCCGCCAACGGCGTGGCTGCCAGTTTATCGACCAATAACCAGGAATTTTCTCAACTAACCACCGACGCCAACGGGGGAGCTATTATTTGCTGGGTGGATCTTCCTCTCGGACTTGGAATTCGGGATATTTACGCGCAGCGGATCAATTCAAGCGGAACGGTTTTATGGGCGTCGAATGGCGCGCCTGTTTGCACCCAATCCAACAATCAGGCTCTCCCTCAAATCGCGCGCGATGGATATGGCGGCGCGACCATTGTTTGGGTGGATGGAAGGGGTCCGACGAATCCTAATGATATTTACAGTCAGCGAATCGATGCCAATGGGATTGCTTTATGGACGACAAATGGTGTGGCTGTCAGTACCGCTACTGGTAACCAAACTCTTCCTTTTATCATCAATGACGGAATCAATGGAATGATCGTCAGCTTTCAGGACGGACGAAAGGATCCTAACCGCAGTGATATTTATGCTCAACGCCTGAACCCGGACGGCACCTTGGGTCGTGTGATTCCGTTAGCGCTGTCTGCGGCTGTGCGCCCAACTGCCAGCCGTTTTCAATTCACCATTTCGGGCACAATCGGGCGAACCAACATCATTGAGGTTTCCAGCACGTTGACGAACTGGACTCCCATCGCGACCAACGTAGTGCTGAGCGAATTTTACAACTATACCAACTTGAATGCGACCAACCTGCTGCGGCAATTCTATCGGATCAGACAGACTCCGTAGGTCGAAATCCGAAGCGCGGGGAAATGCGGCGGCTGATTTCGATAATCAACCACCAGCACATAAAACTCCCGCGTGCTTGCCATATCGCCCGTTCACTGGCAAAATGTCCGCGATGAAAAAAATCACATGGACGATCGGAGCTTGCGCAGAGCGCAACGGCTTCGTGGCGCGATGGGATGATTTCATGCCGGTTCTCTCCGTGGCTTGAAGTTTTTCGGCTTCGCGGTTTTTACCACAACGTCAGTAATAATTATTATTTTCAATCCATGTTAACTATTTCAGGCCTGAGCAAAGCATACGGCGGGCGCGTTTTGTTTTCGGACGTGACGCTGCAAATTAATCGCGAAGACCGCATCGGTTTGGTCGGGCCGAATGGCGCGGGCAAGACGACGTTGTTTTCCATGATCCTCGGCAACGAAGGTTATGACGCGGGCAAAGTCATTCTCGAACGCGGCGTGACGCTCGGTTATTTGCCCCAAGAAAGCGCGCCCATCGGGGACGAAACCATCATCGAACTCGCCACCGCCATCACGCCGGAATACACGAAGCTCCGCCGCATCGTTATGGCGTGGGACGCGAATCATCCGACCGAAGTTGCGGATCATCCCGAAGAAATTCACGACAATGTGCATGACCGCTTCAACGAACTCGGCGGCTATCGTCTCGATGCAAAAGCGAAACAAATTCTCGTCGGGCTTGGTTTTAAAGAAAAAGATTTTGATCGTCCCGCGCGCGAGTTGAGCGGCGGTTGGGTGATGCGCGGACATCTCGCGCGCTTGCTCGTGTATGAGCCGGATTTGTTGATGCTCGACGAACCGACGAACCATCTCGATCTCGAAACGCTGATCTGGTTTCAGGAATATTTAATTCATTATCCCGGCGCGATTGTCGTCATTTCGCATGACCGCGAGTTTTTGAATTTGCTCGTCGGCAGTATCGTGGAAATTCGCCACAGCAGGTTGGTTCGTTACCGCGCCAACTACGATGAATTCCTTGTGCAAAAAGCAGCGAAGGAAGAACAACATCTCGCCGCCTACACCAATCAGCAGAAAGAAATCCAGCACTTGATGGATTTCGTGAATCGGTTTCGCGCGAAAGCTTCCAAGGCGGCGCAGGCGCAAAGTAAATTGAAACAAGTCGAGCGCATGGAAAAATTGGAGCCGCCCGACACCGCCGATAAAAAAGTCAGCTTCTCATTTCCGCAACCCCAACGCAGCGGTCAACGCGCGATTCGCTTGAAGGATATTCATCAAGCTTACGGCGAAAATGTCGTGTATCGCGGGATGGATTTTGAAGCCGAACGTGGCCAACGCATCGTGTTGGTCGGTCCAAACGGCGCGGGCAAATCGACTTTGATAAAAATTCTCGCAGGCGTGGTCGTTCCGCAAAGTGGCACGGTCGAACTCGGCCACAACGTTACGCCCGGATATTTTTCGCAGTATCGCGGCGATATGTTGGACGCCAGTCGCACCGTTTTGGAAGAAGCGTTGGACACCGAGCAACGCACTACGGAACAAAATATCCGCACGTTGCTCGGCTGCTTTTTGTTCAGCGGCGATTCTGTTTTCAAAAAAGTCAGCGTGTTGAGCGGTGGAGAAAAAAGTCGTCTCGCGCTCGTCAAACTTTTACTCAACCCGCCGAATCTCTTGCTCATGGACGAACCAACGACGCACTTGGACATGGCGAGCATCGACGCATTGGTTTATGCGCTGAAGCAATTTGAAGGGACGCTGGTGTTCATCAGTCACGATGTTTATTTCATTCGCGAACTGGCCAACAATGTTCTGCACGTCAACGCTGGAAAGCTCACGCCGTATGCTGGCGACTACCAATATTATCTCGATAAATCCAAAGCTAAATCTGCGCGCGAAGCGTTGACTTCCGGCGGCAAGGAAGAAGTAAAAATAAAAAAAGAAGCGCGGCCCGGCGAAAGTCGCAAAGACCAAAAACGTCGCGAAGCGCAGGAGCGTCAGTCCCGTTCCAGCGGAAATCGCGATCAACAAAAAACGGTGTGGCTTTTGGAAAAAGAAATTCAGGAATTGGAAAAACGCCAGACTGAGTTGACTGCCGAACTTGAGAAACCGGAAACCTACGAGCAACCGGGGCGGGCGAATCAAATCAACCGCGAACTTGTGGCCGTGCAGCACGACCTCGCGGAACAAACAGTGCAATGGGAGAAAAGCAGCGAGAATTTATTGGTGACGGACAATGCGGAAAAGTAGGTCAGGTGGTCTCGCGTGCCGAAAGTTCAGCGTCGCGTGCCGCGGGATTCAAAATCGATAAATCCTTTTTCTGGATTTGTGCCTAAGAGCCGCACTTGAACTTTTTCTCCGACGTCCAGCCCTTCGGCCCCATTGACAATGCGACCCTCGGCGGGAAAAGTTTTCAACCGGACAAACGTTCCTTTCGGTCCAACGCCGGTGATGATTCCATCAAAAATTTCCCCGAGGCGATCACGTAGCATGGTTGCCGCGACAATTTTTTTCATCAAGCGCTCCACGTGCCGCGCCGCTTGATCGCGCTCGGTGCAATGCGCGGCAATTTCGCTCAGTTCTGTCTGGTCATAAACGCAGGGTTGTTTTCCGATGGCGCATTTTAAAAGACGTTGCGTGACCAGATCCGCGTAGCGCCGGTTGGGAGCCGTCGAGTGGGTGTAGTGGTGAACGGCGAGGCCAAAATGTCCTTCGTGTTCAGAGCCGGGATTTTCGACGATGTATTCGCCCGGCCCCAAAGATTTAAGAATCGCGAGAGAAAGTTCCGGAAAACCGTCAAGGTTTTCTCGTTTCATTCTGGCGAGAAATTCACTCAATGCCTTTGAGTCGGGTTCGGTGGGAAGAGTTTCTCCATGTTCGGCGGCAATAGCCTGAATGCGATCCCAGCGCTTGGGAGTTCGCACCACTCTTCGGAGACAAAAGGCGCCTTTGCTGAGAAGAAATCCAGCCATGACGACGTTGGCCGCAACCATAAAACTTTCGATGACATCCCGCGCCGGGTTGGGTTCTTGGATCGCAAAACCGTGGATTTCTTTTTCGACAATGAGAGGAACAACTTCCACTCCGCCCAGCGTCAGAGCCCCTTGTTCCTGGCGAAAATGAGTTAAACGCTCGCTCGCTTCATTTTGCAAACGCAGTTGGGATATAATTATTTCCGGGCAATTTTCTGAAGGAGCCGCAGTTTTTCCTTGAAGCCAAACGCCCACTTGATCGTAGGACAGTTTGGCTTTGTTATGAATCAAGGCGGGATAAACATTTTCCCCGCGCACGTCACCTGATTCGCAGACGATGAAATCAATCACGATGGCCGACCGCTCCGCGCCTGCGCCCAACGAAGTCAGATCGGTGGACAACTCTTCGGGCAACATCGGAAACGTTTTGACGCCAGTGTAGAGCGTGATGGCGTTGGCCCGGGCGTGTTTGTCGCACGCTGAATTTTTCGCCACCAAATGATCCACATCGGCAATTCCCACCAAAATATGAATGTCGCCGTTTTCGAGTTTCTCCGCCCATTCCACTTGGTCCAAGTCGCGAGATTGGGCGTTGTCGATGGATGACCATGCTAAACTACGAAGATCTTTTATCGATTTGTCCGCTGGAACGGGAAACTGTTTCAACGCATTGATTTCCGCGAAAACCTCAGGAGGAAAGTCGATGATGAATTTTTCTTCGAGCGCTACTCGGCGCGCGCGAAGTTCCAAAGCATCAGTGGACGGGTATGTCATGCGAAGTTGCGAAAAATTGCATTAAGTGCGGGAGAAATCCAGACAAAACCCGGAGAACAAGGTGCCTGGGGCGCATCTTGATACCACCAACTCAACATACAAGCGCGGCTGGGTTGCAGATCAGCCGCAGCGCACTTGTCTGTTCAACGCGCTGCGGCTGGTCAAGAACGACACAGTCGCGCTCCGATGAGAAATACGGGTTAAGCGAGCAAGTGGTAGATAAACGCGACTTGCGCGAGGCACAATAAACCTAGTCCTATCCAGGTGATCCACTCTCGAAGGGTTAAACTTTTTTGCTTCGTTGGGATTAGGCTGAAGGAAATTTTCGCGAGACCAACTTCAATAACGTCGCCGTTTCGCAGGGCTGATTGCCGGACACTTTTACCATCGAGAACGACGGACGTATCGGGTTGCGAGGCAAGTGTAAATCCTTCGGAATCATTTAAATCGACCTGAAAATGTCGATCCCAAATACCCGCATCATCCAAGAACAACTGACAACTCGGCGAACGGCCCACCCAAAAAGGAAAATGGCGGGCAACCACTTCGGTTCCCGCTCTTTTACCCGAAAGAATTTTGAATTGGATCATTAAAAAAACCGACGCGGAACATGGATCGAGTCACCTGGATAAACCGGCGGGTCGAGACGCGGATCGCGCAACGCTTTTTCGCAATTGACGACGATTCTTTTGCCATTGGCTCGAGTGAGAACGACCTCTTTCCGCTTGGCAAATTCCGTAAAATCACTGGCCGATTGGATAGCTTTGATAACTGTGGTGCCCCCGACATACACATATCTCATGGGATTTTTGACTTCGCCCCCGACCGAATAATAGCGTTCGGGAGCCTGAACGATTACATTCATCGACCGATAATACTTTTCGTAGGACTTTTGCAGTTCGTTCTGTAATTCTCCGGTGGTTTTTCCCTCAGCCTTCACCACACCCACAGAAGGGAGCGTGATTGTGCCATCCGCCTTGATTTGTTCCTCGTGTGGCTGAATCTGCCGCTCGAGATTGGAAAAAATAACTCTGATCGTGTCCCCGGCCCGCAATTTATCCACCTCTGGTTCGCCGGGATCCGCTTTGACCTTGGGTCCTGTAGATGGAGGCCGAGGAGTTTTTCCGGGCGTTCCGCAGCCGCTTATCAAAAGAGTCGAAGCCAACGCGACCAAACCCATCCGCAATACGTTCCATAATTTCATGTGACTTGTGATTTCCCGTGTGAATTAAACTTTCTTGATCTCCGCTTTTTCAGCGGCCTTTCCAACTTTGACATCCGGTTCGTCATTTTGTTTGGAATATTCGTAATAGCCACTGTAATAATAGTAATTCTCGTCCTGACTCATGTTGATGTTATTCAAAACGATCCCAACAAGATTTCCACCGACCTTGAGTATCATCTGTTTGGCGCGCAAAGTCATCGGCTGAGGGTAGCGGCGATATTGGATGACTTGCAGAACGATGTCCATTTCGCTCGCCAGAATGGAGGCGTCACTCACTCCCAAGAGCGGAGGAGAATCAAAAAACACAAAGTCGTAACGTCGTTTTAACTCGAGGATCATCTCCTTCATTTTGACGGAGCTCAAAATACCCATTGAACTGCTGGGCAATTTTCCGCTCGGCATACAGTCAAGGGTCGGGAGCTTCGTGGTCTGAATCACTTCCTCGAGGGTATTTTGTTTCAGGAGATAATTTGTCAGGCCGATACTATTGGAAATCTTCAACGCCTTATGAATACTGGGCCGGCGCAAATCAGAGTCCACCACCAAACAACGGCTCCCATTTTGGGCGAAGACGGTGGCAAGATTAAGTAAGGTGGTCGATTTACCTTCGCCGGCGCCCCCACTAAGCACAGAAATAGTGTTGAGCTTGTCGTCTTTGCGCGAAAAGAGAACATTAGTTCGCAAGACGCGGTAGGCTTCGGCATGAGGAGTATCCGGGCCTTCCTCCATCAGACTTCCAACATTTTGCGGGATAACACCCAGCACCGGCGCTTGCAAGGCGCGTTCTACGTCATCAATCGTCTTCACGCTGGTATCAAGATATTCGATGAAAAATGCCAGACCAATTCCAACCAGAAGGCCGACCACTACGCCCAGTCCAAGGTTGAGCGGTTTGTTGGGTTTTACAGCCCTTGGATTGACTACCGCTTTGTCAGTCACCTGAACAATGGAAGTGACAGGAAGTGCAGTTTCAATATCGGTCGCCGCGATTTTGAGAAGGAGAGCATCGATGATGCGTTGCACGTTTTCTAAATCACGTTTGGAATCAAAGTAAGGACGATTTTGTTGAGAAAGAGTATTTTCTTCAACCCGCTTCTTTTGCACATCGACTTCATTTTGATCCAACCGGGACTTTGCCCTGTCTGTGCGGGCTTGCAAACCACTGATGATGCCATCAATCCTTTCATCAAGGTTACGTCTGACGGTATCCACGATAGCCTGGGCTTTTATTACTTCGGTGTTGTTGGTTGTAAGTTCTTTGAGCAGTCCGGCAAGTTGCTGTTCTCCGGCGGTTAGTTTTTCTGCCAAGGTGGAAAGCAGCGTGTCATAAGGGTAGATCGTTGCCAGAGAATTGCGTAAAGCTTCCCGGCTGCGATTGGTGACTGCGGTCAGCATCGTTGCCTCGTCAAGATAATCTGCGGAGGCTTTAATGCGGGCTGCTTCCAGGCTGCGCAGTGTATCAGTCGTGAGAAGTTGAGAACTTAATGCGACGGTGTCCAAATCAGCAATATTATATTTGCTGCGCAAATCATCGAGGTTCTTTTTTACGACCACTGCCTTGGCCTCTTGCTGTTTCAATTGATCTCGCAACGAAGCCACGCCGAGTTCACGGGATTCCTTGCGCTGCTTCAATCGGCTGGCGCGATAAACTTCGGCAATGGTGTTGGCAATTTCAGCAGCCTCTTCCTTGTTTTCACTATAAACCCAAATCTCGATCAGACTGGTGTTGCGGGATTGCTTGACGTTGATCTGGTTTTTCAAAAATCCGTAGGTTTCCTCCGTCTTTAACTTTGGCACTTCAAATTTAGATGCCCATTTTTCGTTCAAGTTAAGGTTTTTAATAACATCGTATAAAATCGATGAAGATTGAATCACTTCAAATTGCGTTTGCAGCCAGAAAGGATCGTAACCATTGAAGCTCTGCTTGTTTTCAATCCCCGAAACATCCGACGCCTCTTTCTCGACGAGAATGCGCGCCATGCTGGCGTATGTTTTGGGCAACCAATAAGTGACGGCAGCAGTTGTTAAAACCACCAAAAGAAAAACCAACAAAATCACCATCTTGCGCAGTCGAATAATTCTCCAATAATCCAGAAAGTGCAGTTTCAACTCTGGCGCGTCGGGTAGTTTTGTATCCATATATCAAAAAAATAAGAGGCTGAACAATGTGCAGCCTCTTATCGGAATATCAAATTTAATTTCTAGTAAGTGGCGCGAATTCCGACATAAACGCGGTTTCGCGTGTAGTTGCGACCTGCCTGGTCAGAATCCAGATAATCGAAGTTATAACCTGCTTCGGCGAGCAAGTGCGGATTGATCGTGTAAGAAAAATTCAGCCCGCCAATGAAGAAATATTCTGTGTCTCCATCAGCAAATCCTCCTGTAAAGGTGCCTCGTTGTCCCTGCAAAAGAAGGCTGCCCAACAAATTCGGCGTAATCTTGTGGTTGATCGACGCATAGACCGCTGTCACTTCTTGGTCAGACGTCACGTCATTAGCACCCGACACCGTCGCAACGTCTGTTCGCGCGCGAGTGTGGCTCACACCCGCCTGGACATAACTGGCCCTCGCATATTGGTATGTCAAACTCGCATCCGCATAGGGGCTGACGGAAGATTGGTCCTGATTATAAAAGTCGAAATATTGCGCCCCCACTCGAATGGAGCCGCTTAATTGAGAATTAAATTGGTGATCGGCTCCCACATATAAATAATGCGACCGGCTGTCACGAATATCGCTATGAACAACAGTTCCATCGGGAGCGATGCCGATTGCTTCGTCGCTGCTGTAATTCACCACCCCGAATTTGTAACCCAAAATTCCGACTGTTTCGGGCAATAATCTCCAACGCAAATTCAGAGTCGCCAGATGTTCGTCGCGATCCAGCAGAGCAGAACGACTTGGAGATGCAACGGTGCCATTTTCCTCCTGGTAATCATAAAAAGTGTTCGCATAACCCACTTCCAATCCTAAAATTTCAGTGAGTTCCGCAATAAAGTTCACGGAAGCCCAGTTGCGAATGTTATCGCCTTCAGTGCGAAGCGGCGTGGAAGTCGGTCCGCCCGTCGGAGCGATTACTTCCGGTTCCTGGGCGATGACAAAGGAATCGTTGAACTCGATTTTGTAACGTTCGCTGAAAGCGTGATCCAAGCGCAGATCAAACTTGTGAGTTTGGTCAAAATTATTGCGCTTCCGGTCTTCATAATAGCGCAGGGAATATTCGTAACTGGCCCCGATAAAAGTTGGGTCAAGAGCAAGGTTTAGCGATGCCGATGGGCTGACTTCAAATCCGAAACTGCTTCGTTTGAACCGGTTGGGCGAGGTGGTGTAATTGTCATCATAAAATCCGCGCAAGGCCGCAGAAACGGTCCATGGTTTGGATCTTTCTATTGCCGTCAAGGAGGGTCCTGTTGCCGCATTGACCGTGGAAACCCCAAGTGCGATCATGCCAGCGGAAGTAAAAAGTTTATTCATATTTAAGATTTATTTGCCCGAATGCCGTGCAATTAGACACACCGTTGTTTAAAAGCCAAGCACTTCTATCGAATGACGTTATCACTTGTCAAACAGTCTTTTCAGCGATTCGTCCCTTGGCGGATTGGCCCAACGTTCCCAATCGGTCAGAAACACATGGCTTGGGAGATAATCCGAGCGAGCGTGCTTCAACGGAAATCCATTGGGCACTTCGCCTCTCGCCAAAATTTCCAAAACCAGCCGACCCCATCCTTGCCGATCTTTTACCAACTGCGAGAGAAAACGGCTGTCGGTTATTTTTGGAGATAAATAAAGCGCCTGAATCGGTTTAAGATCGTCGTTTATTTTCAGAAAATCCCCGGGGTAGCTGATGCTCAAAGGGACGCTTTGACGGTTTCCATACCAGGCGACGGCCCACGGCACATCGCTCATAACTAATTCGGTTTTTCGCATCCAACCGGAAGATTCCTGAACGAGCGGCGGATTGTAGGGATAAAATATCGGAGAACTCGATGGAGGCAAAAGTGCGAAAATGAGGGGCGCAGAAATGACGACGCAAAATAAAAAATTGGCACCATGAAAAAGGATGGGTTCAGGAAAAACAATTTTACGAATCAGGTTGAAATAAAAAGCCACTCCGAAAATAAAGGCAACAGGACTCACTAAAATCAGCAGGTTTTCGGAATTAAATTGGGGCGAATCATTGGAGAGATGGCTTCGACCCAAGGACTGCGCGATCCACAAGGCGGCCAGCGCAACCAAAACAAAAGTTCGCAATCTTGCCTGCTCTTTCGACGCCATGGGAATCAACAACCCCGCCAAAAATAAAAAGCTCAACCAG
>JBDSYB010000373.1:0-6806 GCA_039925885.1 Verrucomicrobiota bacterium | reverse complement strand
CACCGGCAATTCCGAAAAATACGAAGATGAAAACGAGGAACATGTTCCGTCCGCTCGCTTCGATGACGCGTTCGAGCAGAAACGGTTTTCGTTCAGTTGCGTCAGCCGGTTCGGGCAATGGTTTTGTTGGTTCCATCGAATTTAAAAAGTTGAATTAAAACGATTTCAGTGCGCCTTGAATTTTTGATTCGGCATCAATTAAAAAATTCGCGCTGTTAACGACGCGATCGCCGGATTTCAAACCTGATTTCACCGCGTAAAAATCGCCAAACTTTCCAGCCAACTCGATGAAGCGCGGCTCCAATTTCCCTTCGCCTTTGTCGAGAAAAACAATATTGCGCTGGCCGGTCGGCATCACCGCGCTGAGTGGAACCGTCAAGCCTTCGCCCATTTTAAGTTCCAGCGTCACGTCCACATACATGTCGGGTTGAAGTTTGAAGTTCGCGTTTTTTACTTCGATACGAACGCGCCCGGTGCGCTTGGCTTCATTGATGAACGGATCAATCGCGACAATTTCGCCGGTGAATTTTTCGTTCGGATAAGTCGAAGTGCTGATGGACAAGGTCAACCCCTTTTTGAGCAACGGCAGTTCGTCCTGATAAAATTCCGCCCAAACCCAAATCACTGAAAGGTCTGCGATGTCCACCAGGTGATCGCCCATCATCACGCGTCTTCCCTGATCGACCGGCAAATCCTGAATGACACCTTTGAACGGTGAAAAAAGTGTGAGCGTTTCTTCGGCCTTGCGGGACTCTTCTAATTTTGAAATTTGTTCGTCGCCAATGTTCCACAAACGCAGACGCACCTTTGCTGATTCGATCAGACTTTCCGCAGATTCCGCAGTCGCGGTCGAACCGGATTTTTTGGCTGCATCACGCATCCGAAGCAGGTTCAGGAATTCACGCTGCGTGGTCAAAAGCTCCGGGCTGTAAATGGTGAGGAGCGGCGCGTTTTTTTCAACGAGTTCGCCGCGCGATGATACAAATAATTTCTGCACGTAACCTTCAACGCGACTCACATAATCCCAATGGCGTTGTTTGTCGTAAGCGACAATTCCGACCGTGCGAATTTCTTTTTCCAGCGGCCTTTTCTCAACCGGTGCGTAAGTCACACCGATCATTTGCTGGCGCGCAATCGGCACGGAGAATTCCGTGGGCTGCTCCTCAACTTTGTCCTTCGCTCCTTTCTCTTCGGGCGTTGCGATTTCTTTCACCTCACCTTTGCCAGAGTGCATTTTGGCGTGTTCCTCGGCAGACATTCCCATGCTTTTCGCGTCCGATTCTCCCACCGTTTTCTTTTTCACCGCGATCAAATCCATCGAACAAATCGGACATTTATCTTTTGGATTATGCGTCTTCACCGATGGATGCATGGCGCAAGTGTAGTAAGCCACGTCGCTCTCGCCATCCGCGCCCGGCTTTTTGGAACAGGAAGTTGCCAACAACACGACGCCTGCAATCAGCACCGGAACGATGAGATAAAGAATTGATTTTGATTTCATTTTTTCTCCTGGGTTTTTTCAATAGTCGGATTTTGAAAGTTTATTTTTCCGCCGACCAACGCTTCGAGTTCGGCCACGGCAATTTGATAATCGGTCAGGTGATTCCAATACATTGATTCCACTTCCTGGAGCGTTCGCTGCGCTGTCAGCAAATCGAGGAAATTGGCTTTATCGGTTTCGTAATTGAGCCGTTTTGAATTCAAAGTTTCCCGCGCCAAAGGAATCAATTTCGAGCCAAACAATTCGGAGTGATGATGAAACGTTTCCACTTTCTTCAATTGTTCCCGAACCATGCCGAGCGTTTCGTTTTGAGCGGAAGCCAGGTCGTGCTCTGAACTTTCCTGCATCTTTTTTGCCTCCTCGATGGCGGCTTTATATTTGCCGCGATTAAACCAGGGGAACCGAATGAAAACGCCGGTGTCATATTCGTCGAAAACTTTATTGGAGTTATCGAAATGTCGCGCTTCGATGCGGACTTCCGGGTCGGGAAACCACGCTTTTTTCGCCAAGTCCAGCCGGGCTTTTGCGGCATCAATCTTGGTCTGAAAAATGGTAATGTCCGGACGATTGGCCAGGGAGATTTGCTGCAACTCTTCGAGCGCCGAATTCAGTTCCGGTGGATTGACCTGGGTTGGAGTGGGAAGAGGGCTTTGCGCCGGACGGTTCATCAAAACATTGAGTTGCGATTGCGCGTCGGAAATATTTCGCAGATCGTCGAAAATTGTTTCGGCGATTTTCCCCAACTCCGTTTCCGCCATGAGCACGTCCGCTTGCGTCTGACTTCCCACTTCAAATTTCGCCCGCGCGATTTCCGCGAACTGCTTCCATAACGCCTGATTTTTTCGATTCAGTTCCAATTGTTTATCGGCGTTAAACAACCGGAAGTAAGCCGTGCGAGCGCGCACGATTAAATCGAGTTCCTTTCGTCGAACGTCCAGAAAAGCTCCAGCCGCCTCGGCCGAAGCCGCTTTGCCACGCAGCCGATTTTTGCCCGTCACGGGAAGTTCCTGCAAAATCATCCATTCCTGATCGGTGTAACTGAAGGGCGAGATTTTTTTGGAACGCTCCACATCGACCCCAAATCTTAAATCTTCCCAGGCTTTCGCTTGCGGAATGCGTTGCTTCATTGCTTCCCAATTGGCGCGAGCAGACTTCAGCGACGGATTATTGCTGAGAACTTCGCTGACGACTTCGTTCAGCGACAAAAGATTGTTCGTCGTCGCGACAGCCGTCGTTTCTTGCGCCTGTTGGCCAAAGGCAGCAACGGCGGACAAAAGCACAACGCTTAAAACGATTTTCAATGTCATAAATTGCAATTTAATAAAACTTCTATGCTTGGGATCGGGAAACATTTCATCCACTGGACGAAATCAAAAACGGAAAGCCAGAGCTTGCCCAGTTCAGGGCGCACTACGGGTATGGGAAGAGAAAACTCAGATCAAATAACTGCAATTCCAGCCGTAGAGCGGAACGGATGCGAGTTTCGGAGAAACGGACGAAGGAAAAGCAATTTTAGCCGCGGGCGATTCAGGCGTCTGCAATAGCGTTGCCACAGCGACGGAAATAAATTGGAGATTATTTTGTGAAACGGTTCGCGTTGGCGCGGCGGGAATCGGTTGCGGAGCGGGACTCGATGGCACGACGCAGCAATTTATTTTGTGGCAAGCGCAACATCCGCAAACTTTGGATTTTGTCGGTGCGACCGATTGCGAGGAGAAAACAGTTTGCGTCCCCACCAACACAACGCTGGCGAAAATTGCAAAAACTGTTTTGAGGATATTCACGAGATTATGACTTCTTGTTTGTTTTATCGGCGGCGTCAATCTTCTTCAGATACTTAGCCGGGACTTTTTTAAAATCTTTCAGGCACGATTTGCAACAGAGTTTAATTTCCTTGCCTTCATGAGTGAACACATACGGCTCGCCCATTTCGCCGAGTTTCTCGTCGGAGACGACGCACGTTTTCAGCGGATACGGTTTGGCTTTCTCAACTTTTTTCTCATCGGCGCCTGTTGAAAAAGGAGCGCCCAAAATGCCCGCGAGCAAGGTTGCGACGGCAAAATGTTTCAGGTGTTTCATAGACTTCCTTCTTAAGTTAGATGCGCGAACGGGAAAAATCACTCAAAACTTTTTATCGCCCGTCTTTAATGACGCATTCCATGGCAAAATATTACATACCAATGGAGCCATGTCTTTTTCAGCAAGACCCGTGCTTAGATGGCCATTGTAATGGGCGCAACGATGGCCGTCATCATGTTGGCTTTTATGCGAAAGATGTGTCCGAATCAGCGCGCTAATCTCGCCATTTTTTCAGGTAGCGTGATTGTGTTCGCGCTTTCCCTCGGGTTGGTGCGCATCCAGGCAACTGTGGGAGAAATCTCGTGGATGAGAGCCATGATTCCCCATCATTCGATTGCGATTCTCACGAGCGAACGTGCACATATCTCTGATCCTCGCGTCCGACAACTCGCCGACGGAATCATCGAAGCTCAACGGAAAGAAATTGCCGAAATGGAATTTCTAATTAAAGACCTTGAGAAAAAGAAATAGACGTCAGGACGGCACGTCGTTAAAGGCTCCTAGCAAACTTCTTCTTCAGCGAATTAAGACGCGATTATTTTAGACTGACTTTGCGCAATCGTAATGCGTTCGCAATCACCGACACTGAACTCAAGCTCATCGCGGCCCCCGCAATAATCGGACTCAACAGCCAGCCGAAGAAGGGATAGAGCGCACCCGCAGCAATCGGAACCCCGAGCGCATTATAGACGAAGGCAAAGAACAAATTTTGCCGAATATTCCGCATCATCGCGCGACTCAATGTGATTGCCTTGGCAATGCCGCGCAGATCGCCTTTCACCAAGGTAATTCCCGCGCTCTCCATCGCCACATCGGTTCCAGTGCCCATCGCGAGTCCCACCTGCGCCGCAGCCAGCGCGGGCGCATCGTTAATGCCATCTCCCGCCATCGCAACGATTTCTCCATTTTCGCGAAGCTGTCGAACGCGCTCATGTTTGTGTTGCGGTTCCACCCCGGCTTCCACTTGATCGAGTCCAAGTTTTTTGGCCACCGCTTTGGCTGTGCGTTCGTTGTCTCCCGTCAGCATGATGATTTTCAAACCGAGCTGGTGAAGTTGCGCGATGGCTTCCACAGTCGATTCTTTGATCGGGTCAGAAACCGCCACCAGCCCCGCTACCTTTCCGTTGATCGAAACGAACATCGCCGTCTTTCCTTCCTCTTGCATCGCAGTGGCCCGTCGTTCTGCCTCTTCCAATCCACGGACGCCTCGTTCTTTCAAAAATTTGAGTTTCCCTACTGCCACTTCGCGTTCGCCAACTTTACCAATGACTCCGCCTCCAGTGACGGAATTAAAATCCATCACCGGTTGAAGTTTCACGCCGCGTTCCTTTGCGCCGTTCACAATGGCCGCTGCCAATGGATGTTCGCTGTTTTGTTCAAGCGAAGCCGCCGCCGCCAATAATTCATCTTCAGGGGTTCCATCAAGCGGGACAACTTCGGTGAGCCGTGGCTTGCCTTCCGTGAGTGTGCCGGTTTTGTCCACAACCAGCGTGGTCACTTTTTCCATCGTTTCAATCGCCTCCGCATTCCGGATCAGGATTCCTGTTTGCGCGCCGCGTCCTATGCCCACCATGACGGACATCGGCGTTGCCAACCCCAACGCGCACGGACAGGCAATAATGAGGACCGCCACCGCGTTGACAATGGCGTGCGCGAAACGCGGCTCGGGTCCAAGCCACACCCAAAGCAGAAAGGTAATGACCGCCACCGCCAGCACGGTAGGAACAAAGTAACCGGCAACTTTATCCGCCAATGCCTGGATTGGTGCGCGGCTGCGTTGCGCGTCCGCCACCATTTGCACAATTCGCGCCAGCACCGTGTCGCTGCCAACATGTTTGGCTTCCATCAGAAAACTCCCGGTCGTGTTCAGCGTGCCGCCCGTCACTTTGTCATGGACGGTCTTTTCAACCGGAAGCGGCTCACCCGTGATCATGGATTCATCCACCGACGTTTTCCCTTCCAGCAGAATTCCATCGACGGGAATTTTTTCGCCCGGACGCACGCGCAACTTCGCTCCGGTCAGAACGCTTTCGAGCGGCACATCCTTTTCTTCTCCATCCTGAACAATGCGCGCAGTTTTGGGAGCAAGGTTCAGCAGCGCGCGAATCGCACTTCCGGTTTTGCTCCGCGCCCTTAATTCGAGAACCTGTCCAAGCAGAACCAGAACGACAATCACCGCCGCCGCTTCAAAATAAATTCCAATCTTGCCGTCCTGAGCAAAAGAACTTGGGAACGCACCGGGCGCCAGCATCACCACCGCGCTGAACAGATACGCCGTGCCGACGCCAATCATGATCAGGGTGAACATGTTTAAATGTCGCGACACGAGCGAACGCCAGCCGCGCTTGAAGAACGGCCAGCCCGCCCACAAAACCACGGGCGTCGAAAGAGCGAATTGCAGCCGGCGCGACGCATCGCCCATCACCCAATTCTCGTGGCGCAACGCGGGAATCAGGTGGGCCATGGCGAGCAGGAAAACCGGCAGCGCGAGCGCACCGCCAATCCAAAAACGGCGCGTCATGTCCGTCAGTTCGGGATTTTCCTCCTCGCTTGGAGTAGCCGTCACCGTTTTCAGTTCCAGCGTCATGCCGCACTTGGGGCAATTTCCCGGATGATCCTGCTGCACTTCCGGGTGCATTGGACAAGTGTAAATGGGTTTGCCCGCCGCCGGTGCAACCCACGCCGGGTTACGCTCCAACGCCATGCCGCATTTCGGACAATCGCCCGGTTTGTCGGATTCGACGCCGGGGCACATCGGGCAAAAGTATTTTGCGGCGGCGGAAGGTTTTACGTCGTCGTGATGATGATGGGCGTGCTCGTGATCGTGCGATTTGTCCGAACAACAGGAAGATTCCTTCGGCGCGGTTTCGTGGGTTTTTTCACCGCCGCAACATCCGGTTGATTCGCTGGATGACTTCTCTTTTGTGCCACCGCAACAACCGCCGCCTTCCTCACTGGACGTGGGTGAAATTTTCTTTGACTGATCCTGCGCCAGAAATTTTTTGCGACAATTCTCGCAGCAAAAATAATAAACATCCAAACCGCGAATCGCTTTGTGCGGCGTCGCTTCGTCCACTTTCATTCCACAAATTGGGTCGATTTTCATAATTCAAGAATTGGTTTCGCAGGTGCAGTCAAGACAACCGTGCGTGGCGCAAAGCTGGCAGGTTTCGATCAAACGCTCCTTGAGTTGTTGCCGCGCGCGATGCAAACGGACTTTCAAATT
>JBDSYB010000372.1:0-13003 GCA_039925885.1 Verrucomicrobiota bacterium | reverse complement strand
AGTCCTCAATCTTACCCGTATAGGTCGCCAAAGATTTATCCACCACTTTGGGTTTTCGAAAGATCCAAAAAAGGACAGCGCCAACTGAGCAGGCCAAGACAATTACGATTAACCGTTTCATTGCGGGATTCACGGCGCTGACCTTAGATTCCCCTTTCCGCTTTGCCCATCAAAAAACGCATTCCAATTCCCGGAAGTCGTTCCCGGTCGTCGGGGAGGTCATCTTTTTTCTGGCGGGTGGCTTCCCGTGCTTGGGAAGGTCATATTTATTTCCGCTAGTGGCAAAAAAACGTTGTTTTGGTCATATTTATTTCCACGGGCGGCAAAAGAACGTTCTTTTGGTCATATTTATTTCCACTACTGGCAAAAGAGGCTTCTTTTGGTCGTCGGGATTTCCACGGGTGGCAAAAAAGCGTTGTTTTGCCACTCTCTTTTTCCACCAGTGCCTTCCAAGCAGTTTTGAGGCATTTCCGCATCTTTGCACGTTTGCCCATCAAAATCCGTCCGGCAGGAAAAGTGCCAGAGGGCTGGCACCCCACTCCAAGACGCTTCACGCACCGCAGAATCTTTTCTTCCTCGAAGCGTCTTGGAGTGGGGCGGGTCTCCGCCGCTTTTCCGCCGTTCATCGGAGAGATGCATTGTTTCAGCAAAAGTGCGGGGAAGGTGGTTCCGATTTTCCTGATAGCGGCAGTAGTAGTGGCACCGCTTGATAAAATTCACTAAAAAACCGGAATGTATTCGCCATGAAACAAACATTGATGGTTCTGCTCGCCTCAGTCGCACTGGTGGCTTGCAACAAGGAAAAACAAGCAATCGAAGATAACAAAGACGCTCAGGAAAAGTCTTTGAATCAGCAAAAAGATGCGGTGGATGACGCTGCAAAAGCGGCCAAGGCAAACGCTGGCGCAAATGCCGACGTGAATAAAGCCCAAATCGAAGCTGACAAAGAAAAAGCCAAAGCGCAATTGGATGCTGAGAAAAAGAAGGCTGAAGCTCAGGCTGATGCAGAAAAAGCCCAAGTGGACGCTGCAAAAAAAGCTCCGTAAACAATCCGTCTCACGACCGCCTTCTTCGATGAAGGCGGTTTTTTTTTGCAGGAAATGGAAGGAAGTCAGGCACGAAAGGTGTGTTCGCGCTTCGTGTTTCCAATTTGGCCGGGCTAACCCCGGCACCATTAGTTAAATAATTTTTAGCGACGCAGGAATTTCGCGACTGCCTCAGTTCGCGTTCTGACCTGAAGTTTTTCGTAAATGCGGCGGATATAAGTATGGACGGTTTCGTAGCCGATACCCAATTTATCGGCGATTTCCTTGTAAAGAAATCCCTGGCTCAAACAATCTAAAACTTCCTGTTCGCGCGCCGATAAATTTTCCGTGGATTTCGCAGACGCGGCCGACTTTTGAAACGATTGCACCACTTTGCGCGCGATGTGCGTCGTCATCGGCGAGCCGCCGCGATTGACTTCACGAATGGCATCGAGCAATTCGGCTTTGGGAGCGCGTTTGAGCAAATAGCCACTGGCCCCGGCGGCGAGCGCGTTAAAAATATTCTCCGTATCTTCGTAAGCCGTGAGCATTACCACCAAAATTTCCGGCGCGATTTGCTTGAGCTTGCGGACACATTCCACGCCGTTCATTCCGGGCAGATTGATGTCCATCAAAACGACTTTCGGTTTCTCCTTGGGTAACGACGCCAGGGCCGCTTCTGCATCGGCGAACTGGCTTATGCAGTTGAATTCCTCGTCGCGATTTATCAGCCGGCAAAGCGTGGCGCGCAATTGCTCGTTGTCTTCCACAATTGATACTGTGATGGCCATGATGTTTAGTTTTTGAAATTGCTCGCCCTCACCCTAATCCTCTCCCCCGAGGAGAGGGAACCGGAATCGTGGCGTTTGCAATCGGAACAGTCAGCGCCACGATGGTGCCGCCTTCTGGTCGCGACGTCATGGAAAATTTGCCGCCAATATCTTCCATCCGTTTGCGCATGTTGGACAAGCCGTTTCTCAAGCGGGCTGCCTCCGTGTTAGCGCCACCCGGTCCGCGACCATTATCCTCGATTTTTAAAATGAAGTTCCTCGACTCAAACGCAAGACGAATCCAGACCTCCGTGGCGTGGGCGTGTTTCACGATATTGGTAACAGCCTCTTTCGCCGTCAAAAATACGTTGTGCCGCGCCTCGGGAGAAATGGTTTTTGCAGGCAGACTTGCTGGAATCTCCAATCGATAACGCAAACCGGCGACGCTCAAATAATCCTGGGCATGTTTGCAAATGTAAGTGATCAACCCGTCTAACGTGTCGTTGGAAGGATTGACCGTCCAAACGATTTCATCCAAGGCGTGGGAGGTTTCGCGCGCTGCTTGAGAAATTTGCCGAGCATGGGCTTCGACTTCTTCGGGAAAGTTTTTATCGCTTTCTACCATTTCGCCAAGAAGTGAAACTTGCGTGAGGCTTGCACCCACTTGGTCATGAATGTCCCGGGCGATGCGGGCGCGCTCTTTTTCCAGCGCCTGTTGCTGCCGGAATCCCTCCAATTGCCGTTGCATTTTTTGGACTGAGATAAAGTGAACCACGCCTACAATCATTGCTAAAGTTCCCCAAACGGCTAGCGTCAAAAACCACCACGTCCTCCAGAATGGAGGCTGAACGATGATGGCCAGGCTGCTCGGCACGCCATTCCAGAAACCGTCTTCATTGCAGGCTGTCACTTCAAAACGATATTTTCCCGGAGGCAATTTTGGGTAACTGGCCACACGGCGAGTGCCGACTTCGCTCCACTCTTCGTAGCCCGCCAGGCGGTATTTGAAGCGAGCGGTGTTGGGCGCGCTCAAATCCAGACTGCTGTATTGGATTTCCAGACGATTTTTTCCGGGCGGCAAAACAATTCTCTCCGGCAGTCGGGCGTTGAGACCGTTCGTATTTTGTTTTTTCCCTTCGACCAGGATGGATTCAATCAACACTGGCGGCGGATTAGTATTGAAATGGAATTGCATTGGATCAACGGAAGCTAGGCCAGCAGTGGTAGGAAACCAGAGATGGCCATCTTTGGCCCCGTAGGCGGCGGGTTGGGAACCTTGCGTGCATTCGCTGGAGGGCAAACCATCGCGTTCTCCGAAACTGCGGCAGGGTATGAAACGGATTTTCTTTTCGGCAAAATCGTTTAGCGCCTTTTTTCGGATGCGCATCAGGCCGGTGTAAGTTCCAATCCAAAGGCAATTCTGTTTGTCTTCGATGATATAGCCGATGCCGTTGCTGATAAGTCCCTGGTCAACGGTGTAATGGGTCCACTTATTTTCCTTAAAACGAACCAGTCCGCTGCCAAAAGTTCCCACCCACAAGACGCCTTCCGCATCCACATGCAGGCAGGAAATGTTGTCGCTGGGAAAACCGCTCGCCTGCCGAAAGGAAACGAATTTTCCATCTCGAAAACGATTCAGCCCGCCTCCCTCTGTGCCGATCCACAAATTGCCCGCCGAATCGTCGGCAATTGCCCGCACAATATTCGCGGAAAGTCCCTCCTTCATTCTCCATTTTTTTATACCGTCTGCATCCAAGCGCGCCAACCCGTCCAAAGTCCCGGCCCAGATCTGGCCCTTGAGATCTTCATGGAGAGCGAAGGTATCCCGCAGGTTGCCCGTCGGCTCGAACTGGCGATTCTGCAATTGAAATAACCCGCCGTGTAACGTCCCGGCCCACAAACGTTGTTGCCGATCCAGCAAAAGCGGGCGCACATTCCAAATGCTCATTGGCCCCCCCTTCGAGTTAACCTGTTGAACCACGCCATCTTTGTAGTATCCCACGCCTTTATTGTTAGAACTGAACCAAAAACCGCCCAGCAGATCTTCGCAAATAGATTGCACGGTCAAACCGACTGATGGCTCCAGCACCTTAAAAAGCTGGCGCTTCACTCGATTCAGCCCTTCGCCATCCAATCCGACCCAAAGGCTTCCTTCTGCATCAGCGTGCAGCGATAAAACTGAGTTGTAGGAAAGACCCTCCTTTTCCGTAAGGCGAGTCACTTGGCCCGCGGCATCAAACCAAAAAATTCCCTCCGCCAAAGTGCCCACGACGAGATTTCCCTCCCGGTCTTCGCAAGCGGATGTGATGCGAGTGTTGGCGGGCCAGGGATAGGCCCAATTCGATTCTTGTTTTGCATCCACCCATTTTTGCACAGAGCCGTCCGCCAGACGCCACTGGCCGCCTTTCCCGCTCGCCAGCAAAAAATCAAGACGGGTCACCGGGGCGACTTGTTCCGGCTGCAAAGGGCTGGAACTTTTTACCTTTTTTGGATCTACGGAAAAGAGGAGTTGATCCTGGCCGATCCAGACGAGGCCGGACTTTTCCGCAATAACCGCACGGCACCGATTGAATTGGTTTGCGGGCAGGTTCCAGACATCCACCTTCCCATCGCGATAGCGGCCCAACTCGCCATCCTTGGTATAAAGCCATACCGCACCAGTGGAATCTTCGCAGGCGGAGACGAGCATCCCTTCGCGCCGGCCCTGGCCCAAATCCAGTGTTTTGACAGCACCATTTTTGGCGAAAGCCGCACCTGCCGTTTCGGTGCCAATCCAAAAATTTCCACGGCTGTCTTCAAACAATTTGACGATGCGGCTGCTTTTAAGTCCGGGGGTATTACTTTCATCGAAAACGACGAAGCGAATTCCATCGAACCTCACCAAGCCGTTCAACGTGCCGAACCAGAGGTATCCATCGCGGCTTTGCAACATGGTGATAACGGCTTTTTGCGGCAATCCCTCCTTCGTGCTCCAATGATCGACCAGGAAACGCGGGGCGTCGGCGGACTCAGCCCTCAAGCCACTCCCCAAGAGCAAAAGCGCGTGCAGACCAAAGGAGGCGGCGAGCGTGAAAACCTTTTTTAAGAGGAGCGTGGTCAAGTCCTTGAATTTATTTGGCGAAACAAATATCACGTCGCGTATGCGTGCCAGTTGATCAATAGGCGAAAGAACGCGTGGGAAGTTCTCTGAATCACCGGGGCATTTCAACAACGCTTTAATGGTGGGCCCGCTCGGATTTGAACCGAGGACCAAGCGATTATGAGTCGCCTGCTCTAACCGCTGAGCTACGGGCCCGAAACTGTTGCCGCAGAAACTACAATTCTTGAAGCCCGCTGGCAACCAATTGCGTTTTGCCTTTCGGAAGAATGATCATCGCCGCCATGAAACCGAGTGCTCCGCATGTGAACCACAACACCGTAGAATCGAATTCGAATAGTTTCATTCCCATCGCTGGACCGATGATCAGTCCACACGCCCATGTCAGGCCGAACGCGCCGGAGTAGCGTCCGCGCATGTGGGCTGGCGAAAGGTCGGCGATGTAAGCGTTCACCACCGGAAACGCGATCATTTCGCCCAGCGTAAAAACCAACACGCAACCGACCAGCGCCGGAATCGTGTGTGCGAACATATTCAGCGCGAAACCTAAACCCAGCAGAAAGAAACCGAGCGCGATTACTCGCCGCGCCGGAAAACGTCGCGTGATCGTCGTCAGCGGCAATTCGAAAAACACCACCAGCGCGCCGTTGAATGAAATCAGCGCGCCATACGTTTCCGCGGAAAATCCTTCATGCGTCACGTGCAGGCCGAACGTCGAACTCATTTGGAATAACACCAGCGCCATCGGCAGTGACGCGCACGCCGCTTGCAGAAATCTTTTATCGCGCCGCAACGTTTGAATCGCCTCGCCCCAGCTTGCTTTCTGTTCTTTGCTCCGCACGCCGCGCGGCAACGCAAACCACGCCACCACGCCGAACAACACCGACGTGATCGCGTCGCCGAGGAACAGCCAGAAGAATCCGTGTTCGGCGAGAAAACCCGCTGTCGCCGGACCGAACGCCCAGCCCGCATTGAACGCCATGCGATACGCCGAGAACGCCGTGACCCGTTGGCCCGTTGGAACGAGGTCGGCCAGCAACGCGCTCGCCGCCGGACGATACAGTTCACTCGTCAATCCCGTCAGCGCGGCCAGCAGAATGATCGCAGGCAGACCGCGCGCCTGCGACAGCAACATCATCGACGCTGCGCCCGATAGCATCGACAGCACGATCGTTTTACGTCGACCCAACGTGTCCGCCAGATAACCGCCGAGCAGCGACGCGACCAGATTCCCGACGCCGTAAGCGCTGATGGCGAACCCCGCATCGGCGAGCGTGTAACCTTGCTTCGTCAGATAAATGGCGAGGAACGGCACGACGAACGCGCCGAACTTGTTGAGAAACGAGCCGACGAAAAGAATCCAGACCGGACGCGGCAACGCCCGGAGACTCGACCGCAAGGTTGGGTTTTCAATTTTCATGGGAAATAAAAAACCCCGCTCACTTTTCGGCGAGCAGGGTTTGAAAAATCTTTTTGTTGAGAGCTAGATGATTTCCTCCTGCTGGCCGGTGGTTTTCTTAATAGAAGAGAACCAATAACCGCGACGGTTGCGTAGCGCGACGACAACGCCACCGTTGTTTCGCATCGTAATTAGATTGGTCGTCGCAACTTTCATGAACGCGTCGGACAATGAACGCATCAGGAATTTTGGTCAAGTGGGATATGGGTTGAAATTATGTAGTAAGTAGTCAAAACACTTTTCATCTCGTTCGGGTTCCTTAAACTTAAGTTATGACGAAATGGAAACAGTGATGAATTACGTCGAAAGAATTAATTCTCTGCTCCGCCCAAGTGAGAACCGCAGCCCATTGGTTTTAGATTTGTTTGCTGGTTGTGGAGGTTTAGCGCTCGGATTCGAAGCGCAAGGTTTTGAAACTCGCGGTTTTGAACAAGATAAGGACGCTTGTGAAACTTATCGGAAAAATTTGAAAGGTGATTGCGAGCAGATGGTGCTTACGACTGAAACCATTTTGCCCAATGCCAAAGTGATTATCGGCGGCCCGCCTTGTCAGCCCTTTAGCGTCGGAGGACACCAATTGGGATTAAAAGATTCAAGAGATGGTTTTCCAATTTTTATTTCTGCGGTTGAACGTCTACAACCAGATATTTGGATGTTTGAAAATGTCCGTGGAGTTTTATACAGCAACCGGTCTTACTTTGAACAAATTCTCGCCGCTTTGGGAGCGCTGAACTACGTCATTGAAGTCCGTTTGCTCAACGCAGTGAATTTCGGCGTTCCCCAGAATCGTGAACGCGTAGTTGTCGTGGGACATCGGGGCCAGTTTCAATTTCCAAAAGAAGATCCCAACCGCGTCTCTGTGCGCGACGCAATTGGAGACCTCATGTTTTCAGCGCCTTCGGATTCCAAATTTCTCACCGCCAGCATGGATGAGTACGTTGCAAAATATGAGAAAGCATCGTTTTGCATTCGTCCACGCGATCTCTATCCGGATCAACCGTCGCGCACTTTGACTTGCCGCAATCTCGCTGGGGCGACCGGCGACATGCATCGCGTTCGTCTGGCGGACGGTCGTCGCCGTCGTCTCACTTTTCGCGAAGCTGCGAGGTTGCAAAGTTTTCCCGATTCATTTGATTTTTGCGGCGGAGAAACCAGCCAATTCAATCAGATCGGTAACGCCGTTGCGCCCATATTTGCCTGGCACCTTGCAGGTGCCGTAAAAAATTATCTGGCGAGTAGCGAACGACTGACTTCTGGCGAAATACTCTACCGCAATCTTCCCAACCAATTTGCTTTGCCTCTTGAGTTTAAGGAATCACCCGAAATGAAAATACCCACCTTTGTTACGAACGCCGCCAAGCCTCCGAAAATGGTAAAACTTTTTAACGAAGGTCTTTTGGTTTTGTCCAAACTAGGCATTCCGCTGGAAGGTTTAAAACCTCGAGAATTGGAAAAAATGGCAATGGCTTTTCTGGCTGTCGCCGACGTAAAACGGTCTTCAGATTGGCCAAAAGCTCGAGTTCGAATCGGCAAGGAACCGCTTAAATCACGAGAGATCATTGCTTACTTGAATGAAAACTTTCAGGAGCAAATTTCAATGGGTTCGTATGACGATATTCGCCGGAAAGATTTAAAACTTCCAGTCGTTGCAGGAATTATTGTGGCGAGCGCCAACAAACCGAATGCGGCTCGCAACGATCCGACAAGAGGATATTCATTGTCGCCTGAATATATCGGAGTGATCCAGCGATTTGGCCAAACAGAATGGTTGGAAGAAATTGAAGAATTCATGGCGGATAGACCGACCTTGGCCGAGCGGCTTGAAGCATCGCGCCATTTGAATATCGTTCCCATCAAATTGCCCGACGGAACAAACCTCTCGTTCAGTCCGGGTCAGCACAACCTTTTGCAAAAGTCGGTCATTGAACAATTTCTCCCACGATTCGGGTATGGTGCCGAAGTCTTATACGTTGGCGATACCGCCAAAAAATTTCTCGTTCGGAACGAAGCGAAATTGGAATCGTTGAAGTTTTTCGAGATTGAACATGGAGAACTTCCAGACGTAATTGCGTACTCACAACAGAAGAATTGGCTTTTCCTCGTCGAAGCCGTTCATAGTTCTGGACCAATTTCAGCGATTCGCCTTCTCGAACTGCAACGGCTAGCGAACAAATGCACCGCAGACATCGTTTACGTAACTGCATTTCTCGACCGCAATACATTCCGCAAGTTTACGCCCGACATTGCTTGGGAAACTGAAGTTTGGATAGCTGATGCGCCGGATCATTTAATCCATTTCGATGGCGATAAATTTTTAGGCCCGTATAAATCGCCAAAGCCCGAGTAAGAAAGTGCTGCTCCATTAATCCCGTTAAACACCGGCGCGCGATCATTTTCCAAGCGGGCGAGTTGGTCGGCGGTGGCGGGTTGGGTGACGACTTCCCGATAATCTTTTCCGGACGCGACGTTCAAATCTGATTTTTAAGCTGAGCTTCGAGTTCGGCGATGCGCTGTTTCAGCGGAGCAACAACGGTATCGATTTCGTCGGCGGTGTAGCGCGGCGTGATGTATTTCGGACAGTTCCAATCGAAGGAGAGGACGTCGATGAGGAACAGTCGTTCCACTAGACCGCGCGCTTCAGGTTCGGTGAGTTGTGCGACCAGTTCCGGATGTTGGCGCGCGTCCTCGACGCGGGCGTGTCCCAGAATTTTCAATCGTTCGCGGCGCGGGTAATCCATCAGGAATAACGCCACGCGGTCGTTGACCGCAAGGTTGCCGGTGGAAAGGAGTTGGCGGTTGCCCTTGTAATCGGCGAAGGCCAGTTGCGTTGGACTAATGACGCGCAAAAAT
This sequence comes from Verrucomicrobiota bacterium, assembly GCA_039925885.1. Lineage (GTDB taxonomy): Bacteria > Verrucomicrobiota > Verrucomicrobiia > Limisphaerales > CANJXF01 > CANJXF01. Next base: position 3,802 of record JBDSYB010000372.1, on the reverse strand, counting down.
CCCGGACGTCCGCCGCGATGTTGCACGTAAGGCCAGCCGTTCTCTGTGATGGTGGCCATATAGAATGAGTCGCGCGCTTCGATGAAGATGCGTTCTTCATCCGTCAGCGGGTCAACTTCTGGCGCGGAAACAACCACGGCGTACCGCCCGTAATATTTTTCCTCCGCCGCCCGCACGGACGGCGTGAGCATAGTTTGCATGAATCGTTCGGCCATAATTCAAATATGGTTGCCGACGTTCACAACGCAATCGCCGGAGTTTTTATCATCGCAGTCTGCCGGGTCGTGAAACCCGACGGCCTGCGCACGGAATAACCATCAAGCTTTGCCGCCGAAGGTGCAGTGGTCGTCGAGTTCGAGCACGTCCGCCCAGGTGCGGACATCTTCGCGGGTCGTGGTGAACTTGGCCACGTACCCGGCGAAAAATTGCAGCGTCTCGGCGTCACTGTCAGGCCCGCGACGTTCCTGAAAATCGCTCCACTGCTGGATTTCCCAGGCCGTGCGTTTGGTCTTCGCGTTGGCGTTGATCCAGTCGAGGATTTCGCCGTCGCCTTTGCCTTTCTTCAATTCGGCCAGCAACTTTTTTGCGTCGATGCCCGCGTAATTGAGGATGTGTTGGTCCAGCGGGCAATCGAAATGAAACTCGCCATTTTTGCCGACGAGCGTCGCGCGGCCTTTGTCGAGCATGCGCGGCAACAGCGCATAACCGCCGAGGCGGCTGCGCGGACTGCGTGGTGGACGTTGTGTGAGATCGGGTGCTGCGATGTTGATGGATTTACTCATATAATTTTTTGTGATTTGTTTTTGCGTTGTTTTGAAAATCGAATTTTAGATCAGCGCAATCCGCCGCTGATGTAGAGCGTTTCGCCGGTGATCCACGACGCGTCATCCGAGGCGAAGAAAACTACAGCAGGGGCGATATCCTGTGGCTGGCCAATGCGACCGAGCGGTGTTTGCGCCTCGACTTGTTTGCGCATATCGCTTTCGGCAATTCCAGAGGCGTGAAATCCTTCGGTCTCAATCATGCCAGGATTGACGGCGTTGACGCGGATTTTTCGCGCGCCAAGTTCCTTCGAAAGCGAGCGAGTGACAGCATCCACGGAAGCTTTGGTCGCGCTATAAACCGAGCCGTTGGGCATAGCGAACGTGCCGCTCACGATGGAACTGATATTGACGACGCTGCCGCCAGTGGTTCCAAAGTGCTTGGCTGCTTCCTGCGTGGTGAGAACCAACCCGAGAACATTCAGATTAAATTGACTGTGGAAATGTTCTTCAGTGACGTGTTCGAGTGGCGAGAATTCGTAAATGCCGGCGTTGTTCACAAGTATATCAAGGCGCCCGAAAGCTTTCTTCGCCTTTGCGAACAAACGCTTGATGTCCGCTTTCTTTGAAACGTCGGCCTGCACCGCGACAGCTTTCCCGCCGTCCTTCGTGATTTCAGCGACGACGATGTCCGCGCCTTTCTTGCTCGAAGCGTAATTGACGACCACCGCCGCACCTGCCGCCGCAAGATGTTTGGCAATGGACGCCCCGATTCCTTTGGATGCCCCTGTGACGACTGCGACTTTGCCTGTCAGTTTTTTGATTTCGTGTTTTTTCATATACTTGGATGTTTTATTTGTGGGTTTCGATACTGTTACTTACAAAGTAACAATAAAAGTCAAAAAATTATTTCTTCTTCATCCCAGAGACAATCGACGCGAGACTAATCCCCTCCAGAGTTGCTTCCGCCGCTTTCTGCGTTTTGCCCAGGGTCTTTTCCAAAGCCGCTTTAATATTGCAACTGACGGCGCACGGCGTCTGCTCAGGATACGTGTGGATCGAGAAAACTTTGGGCGCTTCGACCGCCAGATAAATATCGAGCAATGAAATTTTTTTTGCATCCTGCGCCAGCCAGCACGCTCCCGCTTTGCCCGTGGCGGTTTCAACCAGACCGGCCTTGGACAATTTCGCCAGCACACGTCGAACAAAGCTGGGGCTGGTGTTCACACTCATCGCCAGATGACCCGAGGTAGTGTCTTTATCGCACCGATAGGCCAATCCCGCCATCACATGAACCGCAATCGAGAATTGAGTGTTAACCGCCATAACTGTTACTATATTAGTAACAGAATGAATCCGTGCAAGCATTATTTTGGAAAAGACTTTTGCTTTTTTTTATTACTTTTTGCGCCGAACGCCTGGCCACGGGCTTCGACGAAACTGGCCGCGAAAAAATGGACGCGGCTAGCCCGAGAAAATCAGAGCCGGTTTTTTTTTGAATGGGCATCGCCAAAAAAAATTTACTTCGTCTCTGGCGTTTTCTGAAATTTTAACGCGGCGGAATTCATGCAATAACGCAAGCCGGTCGGCTTGGGGCCATCCTCGAAAACGTGGCCGAGGTGCGCGTCGCAGCGATTGCACAACACTTCGGTGCGTTTGGAAAATAAGCCGTTGTCTTCCTCCGTCTTGATTTGTTGGGACGCGATCGGTTGCCAAAAACTCGGCCAGCCGGTGCCGGACTCGAACTTCGCCTCCGAGCTAAACAAATCGAAGTCGCACGAAACGCAATGGTAAATGCCATGTTCGTGGTTGTCGTTGTATTCGTTTTGAAAGGGACGCTCCGTGCCTTTCTTGCGCGTGATGCGGAATTGTTCGGGTGTGAGGATTTTTTTCCATTCCTCATCGGTCTTGATTACTTTGTTGGTCATGGTCAGGGCCTTTCCGGTTTGAGTTTGGCGCGCGCTGTCACTGGGTAGAACACGGTTGGGACTATTCGATGGTTTGCAGGAAATGAGCAAGGCGGCGGCGGTCATCGCGATGGAGATTGGATTCATTTTCATAAAATATTTTCTCCACCACGCGCTGTTTTGGCGCGCGCGAATTTTAACTTCGCTTACTTGATCCAACCCCCCGCCGCTTGCCAGGGACCAGGCGTATCCGCTCGTTCCACCCACGCAGCTATAGCAAGCCTCGGTGCGTTCGAGTTGATCTTCGGCAGGGTGAGCCGCGCGCTTATTGCTTTGCCGTCAGAAATCAAAGGTGCATGCGTGTGGCTCACGACGACGAAGGAATGTTTCAAATTGCGGCCCTCATTTTCACCGGCGCGAACTTTGGAACTCAAACCGACGCCCAGCAACGCGATGTGAATTTCCAGTGGAGTTTTCATCGTTCTGTCGGGAACAAAGGTCGCGGCGACGTCGTGTGCGTTCGTGACAACGACGCGCAACTCTCCGCCGTTTTCTTTGGTCGCGGGTATTTTCCCACTGCTCCAGCCGCGCCATTCCCCGCCATTCAAAACGAAGCCGGGAGTATAGACGCTTTGGCTTTTCCATGCGGAAGAGTAGCGGTATTGCCGTTTCGTAAAAGCCGCCTGCGCCCACGGATCGCGCCAGCCCAAGCGATCCCAATAATCCACGTGCCAGGCGATGGGAACGAACTTCGTCCAAAGTCCGTCCTTGTTTTCGAGCGCGTTGAGCCAGTCGTCGGCTGGCGGACAACTGCTGCAACCTTCGGAAGAAAACAATTCGATCATCGTGACGCGCTGCGGGCCACTCTGAAACGTCACCACGTCGGCGGCGCGCGCCACGGTCGTTGCCATAAAAATTCCGGCCAGTATAAATAAATGTTTCACAGTTTATCTCCAGAGAGTAGCAGACTACTCATCCGTCGTGTGTTTCGTTGGTGCGAGTCAGTGGGGCAAGGTCTTCGTCCATGCATTTTTTTCCATGTTTCATCAATAATCCCCGCCGATGGTTCGCCATCGGCGAGGTGATGTGAAATTTACTGGCGCGTGTGGTCATCAGGTGTCAGTCCAGGAGGGA
>JBDSYB010000371.1:0-3120 GCA_039925885.1 Verrucomicrobiota bacterium | reverse complement strand
GCTTCGGCAATCAACTCGATTTGATTGGTGTTGCCGTTGCGAAAAGTTTTCATCGCAAAATCTGTGATGAAAACCTGCGAGCCAGTCACCTGTCGCGCGTTTTTGCCCGAGAAAATTGCCTTTAATGTCCCGCTCTTCGGATCGCGATACGGAAATTGAATTCCCTTTCCGCTGATTCCTTTCGGCACTTGCGCGCGCAGCGAAAACGCCATCGCCACGGCGATCAGCGCGAGAATAATTATATTGAGCGAGTTAAGTTTTCGCATGTTGATGGCGGGAAAATTCCTGCACAATCCGACTCCATTTCTTCTGCGCTGTGAGAATCATTTCGATGACCTCGCGCACCGCGCCTTCTCCGCCCCTCGCGCGGGTGACATAGTGAGCCGCTTTTTTTGCCTCGATAATTCCATTGGGCACGGAGACCGACAGACCGGCTCGTGTCAACAAACACAAATCCACCACGTCATCTCCCATGTAACAGGTCTCCGCCCAACTCAATTTTGTTTTGGAGAGAATGTTTTCCGCAGCGACCAGTTTGCTCTTTTTATCCTGGCTCAAAAAATCAACCTTCAGTTCGGTGGCGCGCCGACGAGTGACGGGCGATGGCCGATTGGAAATCCAGCCGACCAGAATTCCTTCGCGCTGGAGTAGTCGCAACCCGAGTCCATCCTGAATACTAAATTGTTTCATTTCTCCATTGTCCGTTATGAAAATTGAGCCATCGGTGAGAACTCCATCGACATCACACAGGAAAAGTTTCACGCGCGCCAGCTTTGCGCTGAGAAGTTTGTCAGAAAGTTTTGGCATGCAATAAATTGGAAATTTTAAAATCAAACCACAGTTGTTTGATTTCAGATTTGATCAAAAATTTTTCGCTAACTCATGCGTCCGCACAAGGCTGGCCAGAATCCTAGGCATCTGAGCAAGCGGCAGCATGTTCGGGCCGTCACTTAAACCTTTGTCCGGCTCCGGGTGAGTTTCCATGAAAATCCCATTTGCGCCCGCGACCAAAGCGCAGCGCGCCAAGACAGGAGCAAATTCGCGCTGGCCGCCTGACCGGTCTCCGCCACCGCCCGGCAATTGCACCGAATGCGTCGCGTCAAACACCACTGGAAAACCAAATGTTTTCATGATTGGAATCGAACGCATATCCGCCACCAGATTGTTGTAGCCGAAAGTTGTGCCGCGTTCTGTTAGAAAAAGCTTTTTCCCGCCGGATGCGACCGCCTTCTTCGTGACCTGACCCATTTCAAGTGGCGAAAGAAATTGTCCCTTCTTGAGATTGACAATTTTACCGGTGCGAACGGCGGAATCGATTAAATCTGTCTGCCGACAGAGAAACGCAGGGATCTGCAAAATGTCCGCGACTTCGGCGGCCCGCTGGACTTGTTCTTGAGTGTGAATGTCGGTGAGAACAGGCAGGTCAAATTCTGCGCGAATTTTGGCGAGAACTTTCAATCCATTTTCGATTCCCGGCCCGCGAAAGGATTTTCCAGAAGAACGATTCGCTTTGTCGTAACTCGCTTTGAAAACATAATTGACGCCCAGTTTCGCGCAGGCTTTTTGCATTGAAGCGGCCACGCGAAAACATAGATCTTCGCTTTCAATGACGCACGGCCCGGCGATGAGAAACAGACGTCGTTGATTATTCAGGAGTTTCCAAATTTCGTGGGGTTTAAGCACGCCGAGGTTTTAGCAGCGAGCAAATCCAAAGTAAATGCCGCTCCGAAAATCTCTTCCTGCGGAGGTGCCCGGCGCGACGCCGGACACTGCGACCGGAACCGTCGTGTTCGCAGGCGATTTTTAAAGCACGGTGTCGTGCGGAATGATTCCGTTTTTGGGAATGATCACCACTCCGTCGCGAATGTAATAAAGTGAGTGATCCATGTTCTCGGGCTTGCCAGCGGGTGACAAAACGCAGTTCTGCCCGATGCGCGCATTTTTGTCGATGATGGCGTTTTCAATGCGAGTATTTTTTCCAATGCCAATTCGTGGGATTCCTTGTTCCTCATATTGCTGGATGGAAGCGTCCGACTCATAATAATCGCAACCCATTAAAATCGTGCGCGTGAGGTTGCAGCCTTCGCTGACGGTGCTGCGGATGCCGACCATGCTGTGGGTGATGCGGGCGTGGTTGATGATGCAGCCGTCTGAGATAATCGCGTGATTGATCTCGGCTCCGTTGATTTTTGAAGCGGGCAGAAAACGCGGTCGTGTAAAAATGGGCGAACTCATGTCGAAGAAATTAAAGCGCGGCAATTCAGAAACCAGGTCAAGGTTCGCGTCAAAAAAGGATCGAATTGTTCCGATGTCCTCCCAGTAACCTTGAAAAACATACGAGCAAACGCGATGCGTTTTAATCGCGCCCGGAATGATGTGTTTACCGAAGTCGGTGAATTCGTTATCGAGCAATTGCAAGAGAACCTCGCGATTGAAAACATAAATTCCCATCGACGCCAAAAACAATTCCCTGTCGCCCCGCACCTCGAGCTTTGAATAAAGTTCCCTTTCCAATCGGAGAGAATCCAGCAGCGCTGGTTCTTTGGGTTTCTCCACGAAGCGCGTGATGCGTCGCTCGGAATCAATCTGCATGATGCCCAGCGATTGCGCTTCTTCCCGCGGCATTGGGATGGTGGCAATGGTTACGTCCGCGCCCGTTTCGAGGTGCTGCGCCACGATTTGCCGAAAGTCCATGCGATACAATTGGTCGCCACTTAGAATCAGGAGATATTCAAAATCGTGATTCAGGAAATGGGTTAGATTTTTTCGCACTGCATCAGCCGTGCCTTGATACCAGGAGGTGTCGCCAAAGGTTTGTTCCGCCGCAAGAATTTCCACAAATCCACCCGCGAAGTGATCAAACTTGTAACTCTGGGAAATATGGCGATGGAGCGAGGCAGAGTTAAATTGGGTGAGCAGATAAACGCGCCGCAAATCAGAGTTGATGCAGTTTGAAATGGGAATGTCCACCAGGCGATATTTGCCGGCGAGTGGCACGGCGGGCTTGGCGCGATCGCGGGTGAGCGGGAACAATCGCAAGCCCTGTCCGCCGCCCATGATTACGGAAAGGACTTTGCTCGTGTTGGGCGACATTCGTGTTGTGTTTTCTGCCATAAAAAC
>JBDSYB010000370.1:0-12902 GCA_039925885.1 Verrucomicrobiota bacterium | reverse complement strand
GGCGAACGGGTTTTGCTTTTTGACCTTCGATCAAACCATCGAGCGTGGCCAAAGTGAGTTCGTCATTTTTCCCCCAGATGGATTTTAAGAATTGAACTGCGGCATTCATTTTTTCCGGTTCGCCGGTGTCGCAAATGCGGCGCATCGCTTTGCGCGCGAGAATTCCGCAGAGCGGCATGGTGTCCGCTCCATTTTCCGCGAGCCATTGCAAACCGGGTGCGGGATTTTTCGCAACGAGCGGTTCGCTCGCCATCCAGATCATGAATGGAATCAACGGGTCTTTCGCGTCGGCAGAGGATTGGATGAGAGTGGTTAAAATTTTTCCGACGGGAACTTCGGTGTTGATGTCGGTGTCAATCGTGAGCGAACTGGAAACCAGTTGGCGACAGGCCGTCGCGACGGCGAGACGAACGGAGGGATCTGAATCGGAAGCTGCTTGCTCCATCCAAATAAATGGCAGTTCCGTTACTCTGCGATGCTGTTCATTCCGATTACCGGTATGTTCCAAAATGGGCTTTGCAACTTTGTTCATTTCTATCATGAGAGAAACCATTTTGATCGCTTGCGCGCGAACCGTTGGATTCTTATCAGCCAGAAGCTTCTCACATATTCTATTCGTGTTGACGATCTGGGGTCGAAACGTCCCCAAGACTGTATCCAGCGCGGCTAGTCGAATTTCAAGAGTTTTGCCGTTGAGTGATTTTTGCATCAAGTCCAACGATGTGCTGTCCAATCCTGAATTAAAATTTTTCGAACCATTCGGTCCGGGAATTCCGCGTCTGCCGTTATCAATTCGCTCAATCAAAAGTCTCTGCGTTGCTCTCCTTTGCCAAATATTTGAGTGTTCCAAAAGATTAACGAGTTCTTCGTTTTTCAGTTTGCTCAAATCCATTTTTTTCTCTGGACGCGAACCGATTTTCTTTCCCGCATTTTCCCCCGTGTAAACCACGCGCCAGATTCTGCCGCGCTCGCGATCCACGCCTTCGGGATCAGCCTGCGCGTTTTGATAGCACGGATATTTGTCATACCAATCGGCAATCCAGAGCGAGCCGTCGGGGCCGGTTTGTTCGCTGACGGGACGAAACCAGCCGTCGCTCGTCGTGAGAAAATCTTTTTCCGCAACCGCTTTGAAACTGGAGCCGTTCGGAATCAAGCGGTCGTGATTGATCGCGTTCTGATGAATGTTGCCGAAGAAAACGTGGCCGCGATATTCCTCCGGAAAATTGTCGCCTTGATAAATGCAAATGCCCGCGTAAGCCGCCATGTGATGTTTGTGTTCGACAATCGAAGGAAGCAATTCGTAGGAGTAAGGATTTCCCGGCACGCCGCCTTGTCGGGCATAAATTCCGCCGGGCGCCATGTGAAATAAATGATCGATGACGCACGCGCTGACGAACGCATTTCCATATTTATCAAAATCAACGCCCCACGGATTGCTCGTGCCGTCGGCGAAGATTTCAAATTTCTTCGTGCGCGGATCGAATCGCGCAACGGCGGCGCTCATCGTCACGCCGGGCGTGGTGGCTTCAGGAATTTTGACTTTGGACGCGTTGAAAACTCCATGCGTCATGTAAAGTTGTCCGTCGGGTCCCCACGTAAATCCATTGAGTAATTCATGACGATCATTCAGACCGAAGCCGGTTAAAAGCACGGTGCGTTTGTCGGCTTTGTCGTCGTGATTTGTATCTTCGAGAAATAAAAGATCGGGCGCTTGGCCGACGTAAGCGCCGCCGTTGCCGAGAAGAAGTCCAGTCGCGAGATTCAACCCATCCGCGAAAACGGTGACCTTGTCGGCGCGACCGTCGTTGTCCGTGTCTTCGAGAATTTTAATTCTGTCCCGCCCTTTTTGTCCGGCAGGCGCGCCAAGCGGATATTCGTAAAGTTCCAAAACCCAGAGGCGACCGCGCTCGTCCCAGGTCATCGCGACGGGATTGATGACGTCCGGTTCCGCTGCGAACAGACGCACGTCAAATCCGTCTGGCACGACAAACTGTTTCTGCGCTGCGTCCGGCGAAAGCGCGGGTGACATCGAAGGCGCGTGCTGGCCGGTCAGTTGTTTGCCCTCGGCGAAAAGGTGGTGAGTGGCCAGAAGTAAAAGAAGCAAAACGGCCGTCGAAATTTTCATGGTTGAAAATTAACGCACTGATTGGGGAATGAGGTCAATCGTTTTGGTCATCTCAGCAAAAAAAATCAAAATTCTCCCGGTAATTTTTCCGGCAACACCGTCAAGCCAACGGCTCGGGCAAAAGCGCGCTGGCGGGAGCGATGGTCGAAACTAAGGAAATGAGTTGCCCCGGTTTGTTTGGCGGCCAGCACATGCAAGCCGTCCAATAAACGCGGTTGAGCTTCGCCTCCGAATTGCAGAACGGCGGATTCAAACCCGGCAAAAAGAGATTCCCATTCGACGGCAACTTCTTTGACCATCCCTTTTTCCCGGTCGCTTTGAAAAGCGTTCCACCCAGCTTCATGGCTGGCATTCCACAATGCGCCCAACCGAAATTCCAGAATGACGGCGGCGCTGGCGTTGAGGCGCAATCCGCCACTGGCCCAAAGGCGTTTGGCCAATGCGGAGAGGGACTGCCCAGGATAGTAAAGGTTGTAGAGAAAACTGGCGTCAGTGAAAATTTGCATCGCGCTCCTGTCGCATTCGTACGATGGGGTTGTCGTCCAGGTTTGCCTTGCTCGCCATCGCGTTCAGGTTCTTCACAAACGATTTATATTGGCGCGGCGTCATCTGGGTTTCGTGATCGTTGACCGGCACGATGCGAAAAAGTTTTTTGTCCCCGCTCTTGACGGTGATGTTGTCGCCGCGCTGCACCATCCGCGCGGCTGTCTTGCAGGTGTCGCGCACGAGGTCTGTCACAGTCATAATTGCTTCCATGCTTCAATCATATGATTGACCGTTGCCGATTTCAATCTTACAAAAACTATTTTCATCCGTGGTCATTTCGTGCTCAACTTTGGTGGAAATGAAAGCTGTCATTCTAGCCGCAGGCAAAGGAACGCGGATGCGCGAACTCACCAACGAAGTTCCCAAGCCGATGTTGAAAGTTCACGGCAAACCGATTCTGCAACACATCGTCGGAGGTTTGATGACAGCGGGTGTTCGCGAATTTTTTATCGTCACGGGATTCAAAGCGGAAACGATTGAAAAATATTTTGGCGACGGAACAAGACTCGGCGTGAAGATTTCCTACGGGCGGCAAGTCGTTCAAGACGGCACGGGCAAAGCGCCGGAGGTTGCAAAAGATTTCGTTGGCGCAGATAATTTTGTTCTCACTTACGGCGATATTTTAGTGAAGCCGGAAACTTATGGGCAAATGATCCAGCGTTTTCGCGAGGAAAAATTTTCAGGACTCGTGACAGCGACAGGAAGCCAGGACGTCACGAAAGGCGGATTGAATTTTTTCGACGAAGAATTTTGCCTGACCCGACTTGTGGAAAAACCGACCACGGATCAACTCGATGAATTGCGTCGCGACGGTTTTCTAAAGCCCGGCGACATGGCTTGGTATAATGCTGGAATTTATATTTTTCAACCCACGCTTTTTGATTTCACCGCGAAGCTGCAAAAATCTCCGCGCGACGAATATGAATTAACAGACGCGATCATCGCGATGCTGGACGCGGGTTTGAAAATCGCTGGCTTGGAAATTCAAGGTCGCTGGGTGGATGTGCGCGACCCGGAAGTTTTGGCCACGTTGGAAAAAACTGAGCGAGACCCATAGCCAAATGGTGAGACTTGTGTTTAATTCTGGTCAAACCGTGAGCGAACAAAAAATGAAAAACATTTTAATCCACCTGCAAAACAAATTCTCTTTTCGGCAAAAACCACGCAACGAACAGGCGTTTACCTTGATCGAACTGCTGGTGGTGATTGCCATTATTGCAATTCTCGCGGGCTTGTTGTTGCCCGCGCTGGCCAAGGCGAAATCCAAGGCGACGCAAATCAAATGCACCAGCAACTTGAAACAAATTGGCGTCGCGATGGCGATGTACGTGGATGACAACCGAGGTTTTTTACCTGGGCCATGCGCGCAAGGAGTCAGCAAAAGATTCTTGGTCACCGACGTGTTTGGCATGCCGGGAGTGGGTACGGCAAAAGGCGTGACAGAATTTATTGGTCATTTGTCCCCTTATCTCGCGATTCGTCTGCCCGCAAATTACACTTACGCCACGGGCGAAGTCGCGGTTTGTCCCGGGTTTACTCAATTAGCGCCCAAGCCGCCCGTCAATCCGACCTACGATGGTTACAGCTACGTTCTCAATCAGTCGGTGGTGCTTCCGAATCTCGTGCCCATCACTTATCCTTTCGGGCAATGGTCCGGCGGGACGACTTTTTTGAAAGCCCCGCGCAAACAAATAGAAATCCCCCAGCCTTCGATTGGTTGGGTCTTGATGGACGCTGACAAAACCTGGGCCGCGGTCAACAGTTCCTGGTATCCCAACCTCCCCGCCACGCCGGTGCATGGACCTTCCACTTGGAATCGGCTCTACTTTGATTTTCACGTGCAAACTGTGAAAAAGACGAACGACTTTTGAAGTTTCGTTTTATTGGAGAGTGCCGGTGCATCGTTGGCGGGATTTGCCGTGGATCGCATTTCACCTTTTAAAAAAGAAAACTTTCGTTGCTAGAAGTCCTCTGGCTTGTCACGATTTCGCCCATCCAATATGAAAATTTTACATTTTGTTTTTAGCGGTTTTTTCACCCTGTTCGTTTCGCAAAATATCTTTGCTGAAGAACTTCGAGCAGGCGTCCGTGGGTTTGCAACCCACGCGCCGAAAGAAATGAAAATCGACGGCGACCTGGCGGAATTCAAAGATGCATTCGCCACGCCGGTTGAATATTTTCAGCCGGAGAATCCAAATACAAAAGATGCGAATCCCGGTTTGAAAGATCGCGCCGCGCAATTTTTTTACATGTGGGATGACGAAGCGTTTTATGCGGGGCTTCGCACGCTGGATCGCAACCCGTTCAGCAGCGCTCCCGACATTCATCTTTGGGAAGGCGACGCCGTGGAATGGTATTTCGACACACGACAAAATGAAAATTTTCGCGACCACGATTGGCCGAAAACTCCTAACGCCGGCGCCGTCCATTGTTACTGGAGCGGTCTGAAAGGAACCAATGTCGAACCACGTTTTTGTCTGCGTCCCGGATTTCTTGAAGCGATCCCAAAAATCGGAGTTGAAGTGGGCGCGCGCCGCACTGCGACTGGAATGGAAGTGGAATTCAAATTGCCCTGGAAAAATTTTCCTGACTTTAGAGCGAAGCTCAATGCGGTGATCGCTCTCGATGCCGAGCTTTGTTACAGCGACGGCGGCCCGCGCGTTTTCCGGTCGTTCGTTTTCGGCAGTCCGCTGAATGTGCAACAACCCGCCAGCCTCGGCAAAATCCAACTCATCGAAAAATTGGAAACCAAAAACTGGCAAATGGCGGGAGCAGTCATGTTTCCGATTCGCTGCGACACGGCTTGGACGCAACCGGGAAAACCGCACGTCACGGGATGGATGGCGTTGCCGCCGAATTTTTCCGAAGACATCGGCAAAGTGGCTTTTCGGATTCTCGGTCTGGATGGGAAGAAGTTAGGCGAATTCGATGCGAAAATTGAAACGTTCGAAGCAGAGGGAAATTTCCGCCGCGCCTCTGCGCAGTGGCCCAACGACCTGGCTGTTCCCGGATTGCATCATCTCCTTGGGGTGGTTTACGACAAGTCGGGACACGAAGTGGCACGCATCGCTCCGCGCATGGTGAGCGTGAATATGCAGCCCGGTTATTGATTCGCTACCTGCCCGTTCTGTCTATTGAATTTTTTTTGTATCAATCGTATGCTGACGGAGCAGTGAAGGCCGTTTCAGCAGAACAGATTTCATGGCAAATATTTTGATGAACACCGAAACGATTCAGACCGCGCCAGAAACCAGCAAACCTCGACAAGGATTCCTTAACGAGTTCCGATCGTGCTGTGAAAAACTTTCCCACAAAACATTTTTTTTCGGACTTTTGGTTGCGTGGGTGGTGCTGTTTATGGTCATTGGTAATTCCACGCTTGGGTATATCCACACACCCTCGATTTTTTCGTGGATGTATCATGTTTATGACGCGCCCGGCAGTGAAGACGGACATGGAAAATTAATTCCCTTCGCGGTCCTGGCATTGTTTTGGTGGAAGCGCAAAGAGCTTCTCGCCATCCCCCAGCGGACTTGGTGGCCCGCTTTAATTATTGTCGCGGCTGGACTTTTATTTCATGCGCTGGGGTTTTTGTTGCAGCAACCGCGCCTCTCTATTTTCGGAATGTTTTTGGGAATTTATGGATTGATCGGTTTGACGTGGGGACCCGGGTGGCTGAAGGGAACTTTTTTCCCGTTTATTCTTTTCGCCTTTTGCATGCCGGTCGCTGGCTTTGTGGAGACCATCACTTTCCCGCTCCGCATTTTTGCAACCAACATCACGTATGCCGTCACTCATGGAATTTTTGGGCTGGGAGTCATCAAGAAAGGGACACAACTCTTCGATTCCAAGGGCGCTTATAGTTATGACGTGGCGGCAGCTTGCAGCGGCATCCGTAGTTTGATCTCCCTGCTAGCGCTCACGACTATTTACGGAATGATTACTTTCAAAGCGCCGTGGAAACGCATTTTGGTCATCGCGCTGGCGGTGCCTTTGGCCGTCGCGAGCAACGTTCTTCGGTTGACCAGCATTGTCGTTTCCGCAGAGGCGTTCGGGCAAGACGCGGGCAACTTCGTCCATGAATGGTCGGGATTTTTAACCTACGTTGTAGCCATTGTTGTGATGCTGTTGCTGGGCTGGTGGTTGCGGGAACGCCCCACACCAACTTTGCAGACTCAAACCACATGAAAAAAACCCCATGGATTTTATTTGCGACGGCGCTGGCCCTGATCGCTTCGACCGGAGGTTTTTTATTTCATTTAAAAGGCAAACAGACATTGGGCAAACCCGGGGTCATGGTGGGAAACGTCCCTTTGTTCGACACGGAAACGAATCGCGTGGCGGAGACCACCGTTATTTTGCCCGAAAAAATTCCCGGCTATTTCTCGGTCGCTTCTCCGGTAACCCCCATTGAAGTAACCATGCTCCCCAAGGACACCGTGTTCGGCAAACGCCGTTACTGGACTGACGCGGGCGGGAATGCGGACATCTCGGTGGTGTTGATGGGGCAGGATCGTACCAGCCTGCACAAACCCCAGTTTTGTCTGGTGGGGCAGGGGTGGTCCATTGATCAAAGTGAGGTGGTGAAATTAAAAATGGATCGCCCGTATCCCTACGAATTGCCGATCATGAAATTGACCACTAGCATTCGCGTGAAAGACGACAAAGGAAAACCGTTTTTAATTCACGGCTTGTATCTTTATTGGTTTGTCTCCGATAAAAATTTGACCGCTAGCCACGATGAACGAATGATTTCCACCGCCAAAAATCTGCTGCGTACCGGCACTCTCGAACGCTGGGCCTACATTAGTTATTTCACCCGGTGTTTGCCAGGCCAGGAACAAGTAGCCTACGACCAGTTGACGAAATTTATTGTCAAATCCGCGCCCGAATTTCAATTGGTTGCTGGGAAACCGCTCCCTGGCAATGCGGGCGGTGGAATTCAAACTGCTTCCAAATGACGCGTTGTGCTGCCTAGGATGGCGGTTCGGAAATAATATGTTGCGCCGCGATCGCCAAATGAGAACCCGCATCCATCAATTGATGGATGCCGTTTTATTTTCCATGGCCTTTTGGCTGGCGCATTGGATTCGCGCTCAAACCAATGGAACATGGAATCTGTTTGGCTTCAATTTGCTGGGCGATGCGGCCAATTCGTTCCCTAACTACGACTGGATGTATTTCGTGATTGGTTTCATTTCTCCTCTTGTCCTGGAAGTGCAGGGTTTTTACAAACGGCCCTTTTTTGCCTCCCGCTCCCTCACTGCTTGGCTGCTTTTTAAAGGCTGCGTCGTTTTGACTCTTTTCGTGGTGCTCCTTTTGTTTATGAGTCGCATCATCACGCCGCGCGGAGCGATCATACTTTTTGGCATGATCGGATTTGTTCTGATCTATTTGAAGGAAGAATTGGTTCGCCTTGGTTACAAAAGCAAAATCGGCCAATCGCAAATCAAGAAACGGCTCATCCTTGTGGGCACGGCGACAGACACCGCGCGGCTGCGGGCCGAACTGGAAGCCAAGTCACATAAGGAAGTGGAAATTTTGCAGGAATTTGATTTGAACGAAACGCCCATCGAAACGCTGCTCCACTTGTTGCACGAACATTCCGTCAATGGTGTTATCATCAATGCCCAACACACTTTTTTTGGGCAGGTCGAAAAAGCGATTTTGGCGTGCGAGCTTGAAGGAGTGGAAACGCTGCTGGTCGCCGATTTTTTCAAGACCCAAATTTCGCGCACCAGTTTTGATCAATTTTATGGACGGCCTGTGCTGGTTTTTCATTCAGGCCCGGAAGATTCATGGCAGGGCGTGATTAAACAACTGATTGATTTCGTGGGCGCAGCCATTTTTTTGTTGCTCAGTTCGCCTCTCTTTTTATTCGCGGCTATTGCCATCAAGCTAACCTCACCCGGCCCGATTTTTTTCCGGCAAAAACGCAGCGGCGTTAACGGCCAGCCGTTCATGATGTATAAATTCCGGTCGATGGTCACAAATGCGGAGCAGCGCAAGCACGAAATCCTCGCTATGAATGAAATGACCGGGCCCGTTTTTAAAGTCACCAACGACCCGCGCATCACACCGCTCGGCCGCTTCCTGCGCAAATCCAGCATTGACGAAATCCCCCAACTGCTCAACGTGTTGCGGGGCGAAATGAGTCTGGTGGGCCCGCGTCCATTGCCGGTTGACGAGGTCAGGCGCTTTGACGATCTGGCGCACCGCCGCCGTTTGAGTGTCAAACCCGGGCTGACTTGTATCTGGCAGGTCAAGGGGCGCAACAATGTGACTGATTTCAAAGACTGGGTTCGTCTCGACTTGGAATATATTGATAACTGGTCGCTCTGGCTGGACTTAAAGATTCTCTGGTGGACAATCCCAGTCGTGCTGTTTGCGAAAGGCGCGAAGTAAAACGCCGAAAAATTTAGAAAAACTGAACACTGAAATTATGCCGAAGAACAAAACTGCCACCAAAAAAAAATCCACCGCTAAACAACCCATTTCCGTCGTCACCGGCGGCGCGGGTTTTCTTGGCTCTCACCTCTCCGACCTTTTGATTTCGCGCGGTCACAAAGTTGTTGCTATCGATAATTTTGTCACGGGCAGCGTGGACAATATTTCGCATCTGGCCGGAAACGATAATTTCAAATTCATCCAGCAGGACGTCACCGAATTTCTTTTTCTGCAAGGCCCGGTGGATTACGTGTGGCATTTTGCGTCGCCCGCCAGCCCGATTGATTATCTCGAATTGCCCATCCAAACCTTGAAAGTCGGTTCGCTCGGCACACACAAAGCGCTCGGTCTCGCGAAAGAAAAAGGCGCGAAATTTTTAATCGCATCCACGTCGGAAATTTACGGCGACCCGCTCGTTCATCCGCAAACCGAGGATTATTGGGGCAACGTCAACACCATCGGCCCGCGCGGTTGCTACGATGAATCCAAACGATTCGGCGAAGCCATGACCATGGCTTACCATCGCCAGCACCGCATCGACACAAAAATTGTTCGCATCTTCAACACCTATGGCCCGCGCATGAGGCTCAACGACGGTCGCGTGGTTCCCGCCTTCATCGGACAGGCATTGAAAAATAAACCGATCACTATGTTTGGCGACGGCACCCAGACCCGCAGTTTTTGTTACTGCTCGGATTTGATCGAAGGCATTTATCGCCTGATGATGAGTAACACCAACCAGCCGGTGAACATCGGCAATCCCGTCGAAATGAGCATGCTGCAATTTGCGGATGCGATTATTAAGGCGACGAATTCCACGAGCAAAACTGCTTTCAAACCCTTGCCGCAGGACGACCCCAAACAACGCAAGCCCGACATCACACGCGCCCGGCAAATATTAAAATGGGAACCGCGCGTAAAACTCGCCGAGGGACTGGTGAAGACGATTGATTACTTTCGCGAAAAGATTTGAACGCGGTTTACTCACGCCTTCTGCAATTCAATCCAAAATTGACTTCCTTTGCCCGGTGCGGATTCCAATCCGACTTTTCCATCCATGCGGTTGACGCCTTTGCGGACGATGGAGAGGCCGATGCCGGTTCCGGGGAAACGCGCGCCGTTCAGTCTCTCGAAAACGCGGAAGATGCGTTCATGTTGTTCGGGCGGGATTCCGACGCCGTTATCTTCTAACCAGAGCCGCACGGCCGGGCCGCAGTCCTCGGCCCAGAAACGAATCTTCGGATGGGTATCTTGCGGCATGAATTTCATTCCGTTGCTCAATAAGTTGGCGAGGATTTGGGTGAGCGTGGCTTCGTTGGCGCGCACACTGGGCAAGGGAGTGGCGGTTTCGATTTGCGCGTCGGTTTGTTCGATCTCTTTTGCGCATTGGAAAAGCGCACTGTCCCATGCGGCTTGCACGGAAATGGGTTTCAATTCGATTTCGGCTCGTCCAGCACGACCGAAAGAGAGCAAATCCATGATCATTTTATCCATGAACTCGGAGGAATGATTGATGCGTTCCAGAAAATTGCGCGCGGTTTCGTCCAGACTCGCAGCGTAATCGTCGATCAACATCTGGGAAAAACCTTGCATCGAACGGAGCGGTGCCCGCAAGTCGTGCGCGATCGAATAAACAAACGCTTCGAGTTGTTCGTTGGTTTCTTTTAAGTCGGCGGTGCGTTCAGCCACGGTTAGCTCCAATTTTTCCTCGGCGCGTTTTTGGTCGTCGATGTCGGTATTCGAGCCGATCCAGATGACGATTTTCCCTTCCGCATCGCGCATGGCCTGGGCGCGACTCAAGTGCCAGCGGTACTCTCCATCATTGCGGCGGAAACGATGCTCCAGTTCAAAATAGTCACCCGACTCAACCGAATGTTTCCAGCAACGAATGTTTTCTTCCACGTCGTCGGGATGAATAAATTGCGTCCAGCCCCAATCGCGAATCTGCTCAAAACTCAGACCGGTAAACTCCATCCACTGCCGGTTGAAATAATCAATATTGCCATCGGGCTTGGCGGTGAAAATTTTCTGCGGCATGGATTCGGCCATGAAGCGCAAACGCTCGGCGGCGGCACGCAATTTTTTTTCGGCGGTTTTGCGTTCCGTGATGTCTAGACACATGCCGGTCATGTAGTGCGGTTTGCCAGCGTCATCGCGAACGGTTGTCCCCTGATCGTCCAGCCAATGCACGCTGCCATCCGGCCAAATGACACGGAACTCCATCTTGAAATCTGTCCCATCGCGCGCGCAACGCTCGCACCGCTCAATGACGCCCGCTCTCTCATCGGGGTGAATGGTGGAGATGAAATTTTCCAGCGACCGAATCGTCCGCCCGGGCGGCAACCCGAACAGGCGATCGAGATTCTCGTCCCACTCCAAAGCGTTGGACTGGATGTTCCAGCGAAAGGAGCCTGCGCCAGAACCGTCGAGCGCCGCCTGCAACCGTTCGCGGCTCTCACGTAGCGCTTCCTCCGCCTGTTTGCGCTGAACCCATTGCGCGATGCCATCCGCGATGGGGGCGAGTTCATTGAGCACCGTTTCGGAAAGCGGGTGGCGGGCGAACAGCGCCAAAACTCCCAGCACGCGATTTTCCAGTATTAACGGATAACCGGCAAAGGCCACCATGCCTTCGCGTTTTGCCCACTCAGGGTCGCTGATGTTTGTGTCATTCAGAACGTCGTTGGTCAGCAGCGGTTGTGTGCTTTTGGCGATGCGTCCGATTTTGAATTCGCCAACTTTCACACGCCCGTGCGGCCCATTGAGATGGGTGTAAAGGCCGGCGCTGGCTTGAAGTTCCAAAACATTTTCCGTTTCTTTGAGCGTCCAGATGCGAGCGAAAGCCGCGTCCAGATGATTGACCACTGCTTCAGCGCATTTTTGCAAAACCACGGGCAACGTTTCGCCGCTGACCAGTGCACCGCTGATCTCCGCGCGCAACGCAGACAGGCGCGTCCGCTCGCGTAATTTTTCTTCCGCCTCCTTGCGCTCGCTAATGTCATCGAAGGAGGTGACCACTCCAATAATTTCTCCCGGCGCATCCTTGAGCGCACAAAAGTTGACGATCACGGGAATGCGCGAATCGTCGGGCCGCTGGATGAAGACTTCCACATTTCGGCAAGCGGTTCCCGTGCGCAACACTTCCATCATGGGACTTTGCTCATGGGGCAGGGGCGAGCCATCGGGAAGAATCAGTTTCATCGAGCCGCAATGTTGCTCGACGCCGCATTCCGGCTCGCGTCCCCAAAGTTCCGCCGCGCGGCGGTTGTAATTTTGAATTACTGCATCGCGGTTGCAAACAAATACCGCCACGGGAAGCGCTTCATACAAGGTGCGAAAAAGAGATTCGTTTTCTTGCCGCTTTTTTTCCGCCGCTTCCGTCAGCTCCTGCTGGCGCGCGGACGCGGCAATCAACTGCTCGTTGACCGCAGCGGTTTTCTCCTGCAATCGCGCGCGCTCCGAGTCAGCCGGAGGGTTGGCTGTGTTTTTTTTCATTTTATCAGAATGAACATTGGTGTGAAGATGGGTTGACCGCAACCTGCGTTAAATAAAAACGGCAATTATGTTTTGGAACCGTTGGGGGGGCCAATATCGCATTTTTCCGTGAGGCTTATTTCATTGCACTACGAAAGCGGATTCAAGACGTGCGCTCATTCATGGCGATTTCCTACTGGTCAACCTGCGGTTTGTTCGGGAGGACGGACCGGCATCTTCGGCAAACAAACAAATCCGTGCGAGGCGATTAATGCGCCAATAAACCTGACCAACTCATCCAACCGGCTCGGCT
>JBDSYB010000369.1:0-6655 GCA_039925885.1 Verrucomicrobiota bacterium | reverse complement strand
GCCAGCCCTACGATAGGTTTCGCCCCATTACTGTTCCTACGGATTGCGATGGGAAGACGTTGCTCGAAACTCTTTTGCGTGTCGTGGTTCATTTGCCCCGCAACTATTGGAAGGCTGAATGCGAACGCGGTTTGATTTTGAACGAAAAGCAGGACGCCGTATCTGCCGCGCAAATCGTTCGAGCGGGCGAACGTTATTTGCATAAATTTCCCAACGTCACGGAGCCTGACGTGAGCGGGAAAATTGAAGTTCTTTATGAGGACGAGGCGTTAATCGTATTGAACAAGCCAGCGCCGCTTCCCATGCACGCCGCAGGGCGCTTTAATCGCAACACGCTGCAATATATTTTAAACGAAGTCTATCATCCGCAGCGCCCGCACCCCGCGCATCGGCTGGATGCCAACACGACTGGTTTGGTTTTGGTAACTCGCTCGCGGCATTTTGCCTCAAAGCTTCAGCCGCAATTTGAGCGGGGCGAAGTGGAAAAAACTTATCTGTCTCGAGTAATCGGAACACCTGGCAAAGATATTTTCCATTGTGACGCTCCGATTAGCGACTCAGCAGGAATACTCGGTTCGCGCACCGTCGATTTGGCAAGCGGTCTTTCTGCGCGAACGGAATTTCGCGTTCTTCAGCGAGACACCGATCAAACGACTTTGGTGGAGGCGCGTCCTCTCACGGGACGCACGAATCAAATTCGTGTTCACCTCTGGAAAATGGAGATCCCAATTTTGGGCGATGCTGTTTATTTGCCAGGCCAACAGACTGGTGATCGACAAACCCTCAGTGTCGAAGATGCGCCGTTATGTTTGCACTCCTGGCAAATCGCGTTTTTCCATCCGCTGACAAAAAAGCGGATGGAGTTTTGCGCGCCACCTCCATTGTGGGCAAATTACGTTTCGCGAAGTTGATGGAGCAGGTGTTGCACAAATGCAATATTGTCACATTGGAGGTAGTGCATCGCGCCGCCCATTCGGGAGTAACTTTTGCAGAAGCGCAAATAATAAGCGGGGTGATCTTTCGGCGGCTCGCCTTTCGTCCAATCCCAATTGCCGCCGTCTTGCAAATCGACCACATAAATGGAGTGGTCCTGAACAATTTTTCGGCCAGATTGGATGCGCAAATTATTCACGCAACTGAGGCTTTTTTCAAAAACCTGCGGACCCATGATCGCGGACCCTATGGAGAGAACCACGCCGCCGTCGAGCTTTTCTACCGCTCCGCCAAATAAACAAAAATCAGTGGTAGCCGCGCGTCCGATGGCTGCGCCATTAAACATGGGATGATTGGAAATAATATCGTAACCGATTCCAGGATGGACGGTCAGCGGGATACCTTGCTCGAAGGCGTTGGCGACAACCGAAGTTTTTTTCCATGGATGTTTTACTTCAATTCTTTCAGGAAGTTTGTGAACCCGCATCACTTGTAGCAATTCCGCACGGGCAGGGGACAGTGGATGCGAGGGGTCATCGCGCAAAAATTTTTCCAATGTTGGTATCGAAGGCAAATTCGCTCCATCTTCGCAAATAAATTTTCCCAGACTTTCGCCGTAACCGCGTCCGTCGAGCGCGCCAGCCAGAAGCGCCAGATGAATATTTCGACCCGTTTCATCCCAGGTCCCGAACGTTCCGGTGGCGACATTTTTTTCCACGCTTTCAGTCGAGCGCCCAAGAAATGCGAACTCCCAATCGTGAATCGTTCCCGCCCCATTGGTGGCAAAATGGGTGACAAAACCGCCGGTCATTAACTCCGCCAAAATTTCCTGGCCACCATTTTTTAGCAAATGCGCTCCGTAAATCAGCATCACGCTGGCGCCGGTTTTTTTGGCCGCTCTTATTTTTGCAGCACACACTTTGATGACGTCACGATTGGCCGGATTTGTCGGCGGCAAGAGACGGTTGGCCGGGACAATTGTTTCCTCGATTCGGGCGGTGCTGTCTCGTTGGGCAAGTGGAAAAACTTTTAATTTGGTCAAATCGAGTGGGAGCGGACGTTTCATTTTTCAAAGAAAGAATGGCGCTAAAATTTATCACTGCCAGCAAAAATCATTTTTCCAAAGAATTAGGCTTGGATTGGGAATGCGGCGCAGCGAATTTAATTCCAATGAAATTCGCGAGCGTTTTTAGACGGTGGATTTTTTTCGCCGCGATAGCCTGTTCGCACTTCGTTTTTCATGTAAACGCGCGAGTGAGTTTTAATGACGAAGGAATCGCGCTGGTGGATGGAAAACCGTTTTTTCCCATTGGCGTTTTCACTTATGAACTTAAACCTGAAGTGCTCGCTGAATTGCATGAGTTGGGTTGCAACACCATTTTAAACGGATTCAAAACCAATCAGCTTGACCTCTTGCATGAACATGGGCTGATGGCGGTGTGTCCTCCATCGCCCGAGTGGGTCAGCCTTGCCACAAATCATCCCGCGCTGCTCGCGTGGTATTTGACTGACGAGCCGGAGAACCGGGGCGTGACGCCGGAGAGCGAACGTAAGCGTTATCTGGAATTGAAATCTAAAGATCCACATCATCCCGTCGGGCTATGCCACAGCTCGTTTGAGGCCCTGCCACAATTCAAAGCGGCCTGTGATTTTACCATGACGGATATTTATCCCATTACTGCCAAGCGCGACCACAACATTATGGGCGTGAGCATCATGATGGATGAAGCGCGTCGTATTCATGGCGCGAGGTGGCCTCAATGGACTTACATCCAGACTTTTGGCGGCGCAGAAGCGGATAACGGAGTGTGGGCGGTTCCGCTGCCGCACGAGGTCCGTTTCATGGTTTATCAAGCGCTGGTTCATCGCGCGACCGGGCTTTTATATTTTTCTTATTGGCCCCAACAACAGAGAACCTGGCAATCCATCGCAAATCTTAACAAAGAAATACAAATCCTCGTTCCTCGACTCGTCGCTCCCGGTCGCGATGAAAGTTTAAAATCCCACGACACCAACATTCAGACACGCGTTCGTTTCAATGGAAATAATTCCGGCGTGATTATCGCGATCAACACTTCGCCGAAGTTTGTCCAAAGCACCCTTCAACTTGAAAGTGTTCAAGCGGAATTAAATTTACCTTTTGAGGGGCGAACAGCGAAGCCTTCCGTCAAAGGAGAATTAGCCGACCGCTTCTCCCCGTATGGCGTCCACGTTTACACTTGGGGCGCTGAACCACAGGTGAACCTTGCGAATGAAAATATACATTGAGATCGCTTTTAAATGACGTTTCCTTACACACAACCCGGAATCGATTTTATTTCTGTCCGGTAACTGCAAAAATATTTTGAACTCAAATCATCTTTCTCGCCGCGCATTCGTAAAATCTGTCGCTTTGACGGGTGCCAGCGCGGTGTTCTGTGAAAACATTTTTGCGCAGCCCGATTTACCGCCCCGTAAAATAAAACTAGGGTTCGACAACTTCGCTGTGCGCGCCATGCAGTGGAAGGCCCCGCAATTGATTGATTATGCCGCGACTCTGAAAATTGACTCGCTTTTCATCACGGACCTCGATGCGTTTGAAAATCTCGAGGAAAAATATTTGGGCGAATTGCGCAAAAAGGCTTCCGACAACGCGCTGCAAATTCACGTGGGCACCTGGAGCATTTGTCCGGGATCAAAAGTTTTTAAAAATAAATGGGGCACGGCGGAGGAACATCTGGCGCTGGGAATTCGCGTGGCGAAAGCAATCGGCTCGCCCGTCATCCGCGCGGTTTTGGGAGTGGGCGATGATCGCAAAAGCGAGGGAGGAATCGAGGCGCGCATTGCGGAGACCGTGAAAGTTTGCAAGTCGTGTCGCAATCGCGCAGTGGATGCGGGCGTAAAAATCGCCGTGGAAAATCACGGCGGCGACATGCAGGCGTGGGAACTGGTCACGTTGATTGAGGCAGCGGGCAAAGATTTCGTCGGGGCGAACATAGATTCCGGCAACGCAGTTTGGGCGATGGAGGATCCCGTGGAAAATTTGAAAACGCTTGCCCCTTACGTGCTCACGACGAGCCTGCGCGATTCTGCGGTTTGGGAATCAGAGAATGGCGCCACTGTGCAATGGACCGCGATGGGCGAAGGGAACACGGACTTGAAAACCTACTTTAAAATTTTCGCGGAATTATGTCCGGGCGTTCCGGTGCATATCGAAACCATCTCTGGTTTCAATCGTGAGATTCCCTTTTTACAAGAGGACTTCTGGAAAGTTTGGCCACGCGCGAAGGCGAAAGATTTAGCCCGATTCCTTGCACTCGCTAAAACGGGAAAGGCGCGCGAGCCACATAAATCTCCGACCCCACTGGCAGAGCAGGAATATCAAAAAAACGAAATCGAGCGGAGTTTGAAATATTGCAAAGACGTTTTGGGGCTGGGCTTACAACGTTGATTTTAAAACGAGGCCGCGCGCTACCGCGCAAAACACAACCGATTTTGTTCAGGCTGTTTCAGGGAGAGAAGGTGCAACGGTCTTTGTATTCGTGACCCGTTTCGGCTGAAACCAAGTGCGCCAGCCTTCCGTTATTTCCAGGAAAAACCAACTGCCAATGGCTTTGATTAGCGGAACAAAACTGCCGGCGCCAAAGGTGTAACCGCCGAACATGAAGCGGCGACAATTATTTTTTTGTCCGAGAACTTTACGCTCGCGGCGCGAGCGCGCCATTTGCGCGAAACGCCGGTTGTAAATCCGCATGAAGTGATAGAAAGGAACCGACGGTTTGGTGCTGAACAACGGCTCGCATAACGCTTGTTCGCCCCGCCGGAAAGGTTGCGCCGCCACGCCGAGATAATAGAAACCTAAATCCAAAAGAAACGCCGGTTTGACTAAATCGAAATCGCCAAAGTATTCGTATTTATCGCGGTAGATGCCTTCAAACCAACGCTGGTAACTGCGGGAAAAATCCGCGTTGTGCGTCACAATTTTTTCCTCGATACATTCACCGCGTAGTTGCGCGAGAATCAAATTTTTCGTGCGCGTCGCCGTGAAGGAAATCCAGTCCATGCCGGGACTATAAAATGGATCGATAAACCCGGCGGCATCGCCCACAATTGAGAAACCATCCCCCGCAAAAGTAGTGCTGAAGTAAGGAAGATTTTTTCTCCAATGCACGTCGCCTTCAGTCCATTGCGCGTCTGCCATCAATTCTTTGGCAACAGGATGTTTGAGTAAAAAGTTTTTCAGACGATCTCCAATTGCGCCTTCCTGCGGAAAATCGACGAGTCGTTGGTCAAACGTCACGCCGATGCTGACGTCGCCCCCATTGAGCGGAATCCACCAAGCCCACCAGCCGTCGCCCATCAAATGATTCGTGGCCGTGCCACGGACGCCGTAACAGTGCATGGCCCACTTCGGAAATTTTTTTGCGACCTGTGGGTCTTCGAAATCTTTTACATTTTTCCAGCGCGACCAAACGGCGGTGGTGGGGTGTTCTAAATTCGCACGCCACCAACCTTGCTGCCTCGCCAGAAAAGCGGCCACACCCGAAGCATCCACCAGCCAGCGGGCACGAATGGTTTCAGTGCGTTCGCCATCCTTCAGCGTGACACGTTGTTCGCCGCCCGGGACAAGTTCAATTTTTTGCACACTGGCGGGACGACGCAATTGCGCGCCCAAAGCAACAGCGCGTCGCAAAACTTCTTCGTCGAGGGCGGCGCGGTCAACGAGGTAAGCGGGAACACGCGACAAATAGCGCCCGCCGATTTCCCCGCATTGGTCAATGGTTTCCGTTCGCTCATTGGCAAACCAAAAGCGCAATCCATTTTTGTTGATCTGCGTTTCGTTCAGATAGCGCGTCAACCCAAGCGAATGCGTCAGAAAATAGGTGCTGACTTCCACCGTCGCTTCGCCCACACGCCGCGTGAAAGCAGGAGATTTTTCCACGATCAAAATACGGAGACCGGGCATTTCCTGGAGCAGGAGCGTCGCGGTGGCAGCGCCCGAAAGAGCGCCGCCCACGACGATGACATCGAATTCTGCTCCGACGTTTTGCGCCTCGTTCATTTCAGAAATGCGGTTCTGCGTAGCGCAGTGAGAAGATTAGGGACTAATCAACTTTGTTAATGTGTAAATCGTTTTTGACGACTTTTCCGTCAGTGGCGTGAACGAAAATTTCTCCGATATCGACGGTCTTGGTGGTGTCGCGCAATTTCGTTGCCCAGAAACGAATTTTCCAAACGGGTTCAGCGGTCCAACGGTCCAGTTTCATTTCGCTGGAAGTGAGGGTCAGGTTTTTGAGCATTGGCTCTTCGCGGGCGATCTCAAGAGCTTTGTCGGAATCAATTTTTAATTTTTCCCTGGGGATTTCGGTGTTGCCGGACGCAAATTCCAAAACGCGCGCGGGGCGTTTGACGGAAAGTTTTTTACCTCCGCCGAATTTAACTTCCGTGGCTTTGGCCGTCGCATCGGGGTCAAAGTAAACAATATACCAAACATTGGGAACAAGCGTGCCGACCGATTTTTCAGAACGAATCTGCACGACGCGATCTTTGGCGTCTTCACCGACGTGGCGATTGCCTTCTTTCACTAAAGCGAACGCGGTAGCTTCCGGCGGGGCGTCGGCTCTGGCAGGCAGCGCGCAGAGACAAAGACCGGCGGTAATTAAAACAAGCGGCTTAAAAGATTTCAATTTCATGTTCAACTTCTAACCGGTCGCAACCAACTTGGCAATGCCGCGCACATGGA
>JBDSYB010000368.1:0-8307 GCA_039925885.1 Verrucomicrobiota bacterium | reverse complement strand
ACGCTCTGGCCAATGAGTTCCTCTCGTGCGTAGCCAAAGAGTTCGCAATACTGCTCGTTGGCATCAATGAGGCGTCCGTCGGCGACCGCGTTGATGCTCATGGGCACCGGCCCGGAGCGAAAGACGGTGGCGAAGCGGGCTTGTGACGCGCGCAATTCTCTCTCCGCATCTTTGCTTTCCGTGATGTCGCGCACGAACGCGCTAAACACCACGCTGCGGCCGGTCCGAATGGGAGTGATGGAGAGTTCGATCTGAAACTCGTGTCCATCGCGATGGAGGGCGGAGATTTCGATGCGCTTGTTCAAGACCGGACCTTCGCCGGTGGCCAGGAATCGCTGCAGGCCGCGCTCGTGGGCCTCGCGATAGCGTTCCGGGATGATGGTTTCGCCCATGGACCGGCCCAGGGCTTCCTGTTGCGTCCATCCGAAGGTGGTTTCGGCCCGCGAATTCCAGCCCGTGATCACGCTGCGGTCGTCCATGGTGATCACGGCGTCCAGAGCGGTCTCGACAATCAGACGGGTCCGTTCTTCGCTGGCGTGGAGGGCGTCCTCGGCCTCTTTGTGGTCGGTAATGTCCGCGCGGATAGCCACATATTGGCGGGGTTTGCCGTCAGGGTTGAGGAAGGGAACGATGGTGGTGTCCACCCAATAGAATGAGCCATCCTTGGCTTTGTTTTTAATTTCGCCTTTCCAGACTTTGCCTTGCGAAATCGTTGTCCAAAGAGTGCGGATAAACTCCTTGGAGTGATGGCCGGAGTTGATGAGGCGATGATCCTGTCCGAGCAATTCGGCGCGGGAGAATTTCGAAATCGCGCAGAACTTGTCGTTGACGTAGGTGATTTTGCCCAGCGCATCGGTTACGGCCACGATGGCGTGCTCGTCCAACGCCGCTTTCAGTTCGGCAAGTTCCACTTCGAGCTGTTGAGGATCATTCATAATTTCTCGCTGCGCAGGTGCTGATGCTTTGGCGATGGTTAAACCAAAATTAAACTCATTGCCTGTCAGTCGGGGCCAGCATCGTATACACGGACCGGCAGGTGTGAAAGCAAACGATTACTTCTTCGCCTTCTTTTCTTCCTCGGCCAATTCTTTGATGAACTTCTCCGGGTCTTTCTTGAAGTCTTTCACGCAATCTTTGCAGCAGAGTTTTCAAATTTCTTTTGCATAGGCATTCGTTCGTTTGCTTATTGCACTTTGATTCGCATCGTTGAATGGACGTTTCGAGGTATTGAATTCGCGCATCCTCAGAACCGCGCGCGCACGCCGATCCCCCAACCGTAAGTGGAGTGCCATTGACTAATGACGGATACATTTTTGTGAAGGGCATAATCAAGATGCACCCGTTCTTCCCAAGAGTCATGAGTGTCGTAGCGCACTTCGCCACCGATCATCAGGCGGGGCGTCAACTGGATGTTCTTGGCCAACCGGATCCGCGCTCCGCCATCGGTGTCAACCCATACGGTCGAATCTATGTTCAATGGAAGTTTATACATCAAACCGAAGACGCCACGATTGCTTTCGCTGTCGTAATCGAGCGGGTTAGTCGTGATTGAACCGTTGGCATCCAACCCTCCGATCAGCCGCAAAAACCGGTTGAAATAGCGTTCGTAAAGAATCGTCGTTTCCACTTCGGTGTCGGGCACGTTGTTCCATCCCGCTTCCCATTCAAGGTTGAAGATGTTCCGGGTATTGGCGTATTCGAGATAGCCTTGGGTCATGTTGTTCATGAGGTCCGCCGTGCCCGAAAAATAGTATGGGTCGCGGTAAAGCTTCCCACGAACGGCGGCCGTGGCGGGGTCGGGAGTGAAGTCCTGGTAATGCACCACGCGAGCCATGCCGCTCATCAGATGGTAGAGCAGATGACAATGAAAAAACCAGTCGCCCACTTCTTCGGCGGCAAACTCTATGACCGTGGTTTGCATGGGCGGAACGTCAACCGTGTGCTTGAGCGGCGAGAAATCTCCTTGTCCGTTAATCACGCGAAAGAAATGTCCATGCAGATGCATAGGATGGTGCATCATGGAGCGGTTTATCATAATGAAACGGACGGTTTCGCCCTTTTGAATTTTAATCGAATCGCTGGCGAAAAGAGGTTTTCCATTTAGCGACCAAACATAGCGTTCCATGTCACCCTCCAATGTCAGCCGCACTTCGCGCACGGGACGATCCGGCGAAAGAGCGGTGTTTGTAACCGAGCGCAAGTCCTTGTAAGGCGGACCAGGACGTTCGCCCATGCCATCCATCACCACGGGCTGACGCGACGACATATCAGGGCCGAATGGCGAAAAATCCCAAGTGTGCTTTTTGCCGAAGTGCGGGTTGGCGTCGGCTGATTCTGCGTTCATGTTCCCCTCCATCGGCATTTCCATTTTCATTCCACCATTGGTATTCATGTCCTCCATCTTCATACCGTCGCTCATCGGCATATTTTCCATCTTCATCCCTTCCATTTTCATGCCGGGTTTCATTCCCATCATTTCCTCCATGGTCATCATGCCGCCCATGACGCCTGGCTTGTCGAATTTGCCTGCGTCCACCTCACGATTCGGCATCCCCATCGTGCCCCCGGGCGTGAGTGCGAAGATATTTTCCAGCTTCAACTTGCCCATCGCATTGTAAAGATTCGCGTGCGGAACATTGGGAGCGGGATGTTTCTCTCCGTCACCAATCCAGATCGAAGTCCACGCTGAGCTGTCGTGCGCCGTGGCACGGAGTTCATACGAACCTGATCCGGGCGGACGAACAAGAACGTCATAGGTTTCCGCTACGCCAATCAGCACGCGGTCTTTCTTCAAGGGTTCGACCTCTTGGCCGTCGGCGGAAACTATCGTCAGCGGGCCGCCTGCGAATTGCAGATAAAAGAAAGTGGAAGCCGCCCCATCCACGATGCGGACGCGGACGTTTTCATTCGCCTTGGCTGCGATATGATGCTCCGGTTCTCCATTCGCGAGAAAGCGGTCATAGGCCACATCGGAAAGATCCATCGGCGGCATTCGCAGCAACTCACGCTTCCAATAATCGCCGAGCTTTCCGGCTCGTAACGCGCCGAACACGGACTGCGAATTGCCCCGTTGGAGCGCTGGCCATTCACTGCCGCGCTTCAACCAACGCAAGACCTCATGCGGGTTTTCATCGGTCCAATCCGATAGCACAACTGTTTGATCTGAATCGCCATTTACTTTGCCGTTGCGTGGCAGGAAAACGAGCGCGCCGTAAAGTCCTTGCTGCTCCTGAAGCCCCGAATGGGAATGATACCAATACGTGCCGGTCTGTCGGATCGGGAATTCATAAGTGAAAGTTTCGCCCGGCTTGATCGGCGGAAAAGTGATAAACGGAACGCCGTCCATACGATTGGGCAACAGAATGCCATGCCAGTGAATCGAAGCATCTTCCTTCAACGCATTCGTCACGTAGATACGCGCCAAATCTCCCTCATGGAACGTAAGCGTCGGCGCAGGAATGCTTCCGTTGACTGCGAGAGCGCGACGCGGTTTGCCAGTAAAGTTCACCTCCTTTTCCGCGATGGTGAGATGGTATTCCACGGTTTCCGCAAACACCGGCAAGGCACAGAATATAAGAAGAAGTAAAAGTATTTTAGATGAGCGCATTATGTTTTTCATGAGATTAAAAAGGGGATTGCGAAGGTGTTGATTTGATCTCTGCTACTCTAACGGCATTTCAGTTTCGGGCGTTTTAGAAAAAGTGCGGGACAAAATGGCGGTTCGCGACGCGACTGCCGGTCAGCCGCGCCGCGCGAGGTTTGTCCCAAGTTACTCATTTACTGCTCATCGCGCGACAGGAGTCGGCGCACTTGTGACACACTGCGGCGCAATCTGTGTCGCCCAATTTTTCGCAAGACTTTGCGCAGGCTTCGCAGATTTCGGCGCACGCTCCGCAAGTAATTCCGTGCAAGTGCGAGTGTCGAATCATTAAGTCGTGGGCGGTATGGCAGATGGCCGCGCAGTCCAATAAATGGCCGATGTGATGTGCGTCAGCATGTTCACCACCTTTTTTCAAACAGTCATGCACTGCGTGGAGGCAGGCATCGTGACAATCTTCGCAAGCATGGATACAATCATGCATTTCCGGGCTTTGATGTTTATGTATGTCATTCATAGTTTTGTTTCTGATTAATTTTGATTGGTTGTCCATTGCCAGCCGTGGCCGACCATGGACGTTTGTTTTATTTCTTTTCTTTGTTTTGTTTTAATTCCGGCGGATGACTGGCGGCGCAGATCGCCGCCAGCCTTTGCCGCCAAACAACCGAACTACTTTTTCTCACATTGCGCTTCCAACATCTTGAGCACACCGTCCAATTTTTTCAGGTGAGCTTCGGTGTCAGCTTGATTGCCGTCATCTCCAGCTTTGTCGAGTTGATCGGCCAGTTTGGAGATGTTTTTGACCGCCCCTTCGACCTTTGTTTTTTTGTCGGCCTCCACTTTGTCAGGAAGCGCCTTGGCGAGGTCGCGAATGGCAAACGCGTGATGATGCACGTCCGCCAGCTTTTTGTTCTTCACGGTTTCGGCGAGTTCCGTGTGATGGTGATGAATTTCTGTCCAGATGCCTTCGACGGTATCGGGGATTTTCATTTTCCCTTCTTTTTCTTCGTGCTTCTCGCCTTCTTTGTGTTCCTTGTGCTCCTTGTCATCCGCGCGCAAGGAAACGGTGGAGGTCGTCAAACCGATGGCAGCGCAAAGCCCCATCGCCAGTAATGTTTTTATTTTCATAACTTTTCGTTTTCGTTTTCTTCTCCAACGCCAGACGTGACACCGGACACAGCCAACTTGGCGGGGGCGTCTTGTTTGTGGTGTTGAAGAAAATCTTTTGGGCCGCTGCCCGTTATCGCTGGCATGGCATCGAGGGCGTCCACCTGGTCGCGCGCCACATATTCCTCGGCAGCCTTGCGGCCAAATTTGAAGAACACGGCCGGAGTCACCGCCATGTCCAGAATCGTGGAGCTAATCAGTCCGCCGAGAATTACCACCGCGACGGGGAAAAGGATTTCCTTTCCGGGTTGGCCAGCGGACAGCACGAGCGGCACGAGCGCAAGACCCGCGACAGCGGCGGTCATCGTGACTGGCACGAGCCGTTCAAGTGAACCGCGAATAATCATGTGTTCACTAAACTTTTCACCCTCGTGTTCCATCAAATGGATGTAGTGGGAAATCATCATGATGGTGTTGCGCGAAGCGATACCGGCCAGCGTGATGAGGCCGACCAGCGTGGCGATGGAAACTTTACCAACCATGAAGTAGGTCAAAATCAGTCCGCCCATAAACGCCAGAGGGATGTTCAGAAGAATCTGCGCGACAATCATCATCGAGCGGAAGTGCGAGTAGAGAACGAGGAACATCGTTGCCAGTGTGACGATGGAAAGGAGGCCGATTAACTTCGTTGCTTCCTGCTGGCTTTGGAATTGGCCTTCGTAACTGATGAAGAAACCGGTGGGCAGGTGAACCTTCTCGTTAATTTTCTTTTGAATTTCCGTAACCACCGCGCCGAGGTCGCGGCCAGAAACGTTCGCTTGAACGACAATGCGGCGTTGCACGTTCTCGCGGTTGATGATGTTCGGGCCTTTGCCTTCCAGCACATTCGCCAGCAAGGAGAGCGGAACTTTTTGGCCTTTCTCGGTATCCACGAGCGAATTGCGGATGGCTTCCGCATTGTCCCGCGATTTTTCATCGTAGCGCACAACGACGTCGTAAGTTTTTTGGCCGTCGAGCACTTGTGCCACCGCGCGACCGTTCAACGCGGTTTCCAGCAGTTCGTTGAGTTCGCCTACTTGCACGCCATAGAGTCTGGCCTTTTCGCGGTCGGCCTGAACTTTCACCTGCGGCATCAAAACTTGTTTTTCAATTTGCAGGTCAACGATTCCCTCCACAGTTTTCATTTGCGCTTCAACTTCGGCGGCGGCGGTACGAAGTTCGTCCAGATTTTCTCCGAAAATCTTGACGGCAATCTGCGCACGGACACCGGAAAGAAGATGGTCGAGCCGATGAGAAATGGGCTGGCCCACGCTCAAGACTACTCCAGGAATTTGCCCAAGCTTGTCGCGCACGTCGTCGAGGATTTGTTCGCGGGTGCGTTTGGATTTTTTGAAATCCACGTCGATTTCGGAGTAGTGAACACCTTCAGCGTGTTCATCCAGTTCGGCGCGTCCGGTGCGTCGGCCTGTCGAAATAACTTCGGGAACACTGAGCAAAAGTTTTTCCGCAATGATTCCAATGCGGTCGGACTGTTGCAGCGAAGTGCCGGGCGCGGAAACGACATTGATCGTCGCTGTCCCTTCGTTGAACTCCGGTAAGAATTCCTTGCCCATGATTGGATAAAGCGCAAACGAACCGACAACGAGGATCAGAGCGATGGAAATGATCAGCCACGGATGACGCAGCGTGTATTTGAGCACAATCGCGCGGTCGAAATTCTTGAGTTGCCGCACGAGCCAGCCGTCTTTTTCATCGGACATGCGTTTCATGCGCGGGAGCAAATACGAACAAAGCGCAGGAATGACCGTGAGCGAAACAATGAAGGAGGCAATCATCGCCACGATGCAAGCTACTCCAATGGGCGCGAACAATCGGCCTTCGATACCGCCCAAGCCAAAGAGCGGGATGAAAACCAAAATGATTAACAGCGTCGCAAACAGAATTGAATTACGGACTTCCGCCGAAGCACTCGCAATGACGCGGAGAACTGGTTTCGGTTGCGCGGCGTGACGATTTTCCCGCAAGCGGCGGAAAACATTTTCCACATCAACAATCGCGTCATCAACCACCATGCCGATGGCCACGGCAAGACCGCCGAGCGTCATGGTGTTGATGGTGATTCCCGCAAATTTGAAATAGAGAATCGTCACGACAAACGAAAGCGGGATGGCCGTGAGCGTGATGAAGGTCGTGCGGAAATTAAGCAGGAACAGGAAAAGAATAATCACGACCATGATGGCTCCGTCACGAATGGCTTCCTCGACATTGGTGATGGCAGAGTTGATGAATTTGGCCTGCTTAAAAAGAGGCGTGATTTGAATGTCAGCGGGCAAACCTTTTTTAATTTCGGCGAGAGCTTTCTCTACTTCCGCGGTGAGCTTGATCGTGTCGAGACCTGGTTGCTTTTGCACAGAAACGATGACGGCGGGAGAACCATTGACGCCAGCATTGCCGCGCATGACTTGTTTGCCGAATTTCACTTCGGCCACGTCTTTGAGCAGAACCGGAACGCCGTTGCGCGTTTCAATAACCGAGTGGGCGATGTCATCAATGGAGGTCGTTCGCCCGATATTGCGGATAAGCGCTTCCTGATTTGCGCCTTCCACGAAACCACCGGCGGTGTTGACCTGGGATTTTTCAGCGGCGTCCAAGACTTGTTTCAAGGTCACTCCGAACGACGCCATTTTTTCCGGTGAAGCCAGGATTTGATATTGTTTAACTCCGCCGCCAATCGCGATGACTTGGGAAACGCCGGGAATCGTGAGCAGACGCGGTCGAATCGTCCAATCCGCGATGCTGCGAACGTCCATCGGCAAAGTCTTTCCACCTTCGCTCGACAAACCAATCAACATGATTTCACCCATGATGGAAGAAATCGGACCCATGACCGGACTGACATTCTTGGGCAATTTTTCCGCAGCCAGTTGCAAGCGTTCCTGCACCAATTGTCGGGCGCGGTAAATCTCCATGCCCCAATCAAATTCCACATAGAGAATCGAAAGCCCAATGCCGGAATTGGAACGCACTCGCTTGACGCCGGGCGCGCCGTTCAGCGCGGTTTCCAAAGGCCGCGTGACGAGCGTCTCGACTTCTTCGGGCGCAAGACCCGGAGCTTCCGTCAGGATGTTGACCGTAGGACGATTCAAGTCGGGAAAGACATCCACCGGCAATTGCAGAACCGTCATCACGCCGTAAGCGAGGAGCAAGACGCTGGCAGCAACAATGAACAGCCGGTTGCGTAATGAAAATTGGATTAAGCGATTCAGCATAACCAGGGGTTCGTAGTTTTTATGTTCATAGATTTTTGCGGCTCACGTCGGGGGCTACCATTTATGTAATAGCTGTTGGTTCTCACGGTTTTCTTAATTGGTAAAATCGCGTTCCCGAAGTGGGCTGCAGGGTCACGGTTTTTTGTTCGCCCACAACCAGCGCGGTATTCGTGACGGCTGTCCAATTCACCGAAGTCGTCAATTGATCGGTCATTTGCAAGACGAAGCCAGCAGCACCAACCGGCCACGAGAGCGTCACGTTGCCATTCGTTCGCGCGATGCCAAGTCGCAGCGGCGGGAGGGTGGCAGTGAAGGTGGTGACGCTTTTCTGTG
>JBDSYB010000367.1:0-14422 GCA_039925885.1 Verrucomicrobiota bacterium | reverse complement strand
ACGGCGTGGAATTCGCCAAAGAGCTTGGCTGCAATCTCGTCGTCCTAGCTCGCGAATGTTCAATCAAGGAAATTGAGAAAATTAGAGAGGCGCGAAGTTCTTCGCTTGGAGTTCCGCCTTCAGGCGGTTTTGCGCACGAGCCGCCTGAAGGCGGAACTCCGAACGGTTTGCCCCTTGAAGTTTTTGTTCACGGCGCTCTCTGCGTTGCTTACTCGGGCCAATGTTTAACCAGTGAATCGCTCGGCGGACGTTCGGCCAATCGCGGCGAGTGCGCGCAAGCCTGTCGCATGCCTTACGATTTAATTTCTGACGGCCAACAGGTTCCACTCGGCGACAAACGTTATTTACTCAGTCCGCAGGATTTGGCTGGGCTGGAAATTTTGCCGGACTTGATTCGCTCGGGAGTGAGTTCGTTGAAAATCGAAGGCCGATTGAAAACGCCGGAATACGTCGCGAACATCACGCGCGTTTATCGAAAGGCGCTAGACCAACTCGGAACGGGGAACGCGGAACGCGGAAAAAACGCGCACGAGAGTATTCCGCGTTCCGCGATCCCCGTTCCGCGTTACGAACTTGAGATGGGTTTTTCGCGAGGTCTTTACACCGGTTGGTTTGGAGGAATTAACAATCAGGAACTGGTTCACGCGCGCTTTGGGAAAAAACGCGGTGTTTATCTCGGTGAAGTGCAAAAAATTCATAACGAAAAAGTTTTTATGAAATCGGAAGCGCCATTGAAACCCGGCGATGGAATTGTCTTTGATGCGGGACGACCCGACGAAAAAGAAGAAGGCGGGCGTGTTTATCAGGTGGAACGTGCTGCCAGCGTCTCGCTGGCAGAATCCCATGGAATTAAAAGCGGTAAAAAAAGGGTTAAGTCTTTCTGCCAGCAAGATGCTGGCAGCACGTTGTCGGAAGTCGCGCTGGCGTTTGGCTGGGGAAATCTGGATTTCAGCCGCATTCATGTCGGCGACAAAATCTGGAAGACGAGCGACCCGGAACTGGATAAACGTTTGCGGCAAACTTTCGCGGGCGAACAGCCGAATTTCCAACGGACGATTCAAATTGAAGTTTATGGGGGCGAAAATTTGCCGCTCACGCTGATTCTTCGCGACGAATTGGGAAATGTTGTGAAAGAAAATTCCGCGAAACTTTTGGAGAAAGCGGAGAAACGTCCACTCACCACGGAACTTTTGCGAGAGCAATTTGGTCGCCTCGGGGGAACGCCATTTAAACTCGGCGAGTTGAAAAATTTTTTGGAAGATGAAGTCATTTTGCCGATGAGCGAGATGAATCGGTTGCGACGCGAAGCGGTTTTGCAGTTGGATAATTTACGAGCGCAGCCGAAGAAATGGATTTTAAATCACCACAGAGGCAGAGAGGCACAGAGTAAAAACATACAAACGACAACCTCTGTGCCTCCGCGCCTCCGTGGTTCAAATTCCGCTGAATTGATTGTCCTCGTCCGCAATATGGCGCAATTGGAGGCAACGCTTCGTTGCGGCGCGCAAACGATTTACTGCGAGTTTGAAAATCCGAAAAAATATCGCGAAGCGGTTCGCATGGCGCACGAATCCTTCGGCTGTTCTGATCCCCAGAAAACCATTTGGGTAGCGCCGCCACGCATTTTCAAGATGGGCGAAGAATGGACTCTTGATCAAGTTCGCTCGTGCAACGCCGACGGCTATCTCGTTCGCAATTACGATCATTTGAAATTTTTTGCGGAGTGTCGGCGCATCGGAGATTTTTCACTG
This sequence comes from Verrucomicrobiota bacterium, assembly GCA_039925885.1. GTDB lineage: Bacteria > Verrucomicrobiota > Verrucomicrobiia > Limisphaerales > CANJXF01 > CANJXF01. The sequence goes on along the minus strand of JBDSYB010000367.1, from coordinate 12,671 downwards.
AATGTCGCCAACGCACTGACCGCCGATTATTTCAAAAATAAATTTGCTCTCGAACGGTTGACGGCGTCCTACGATTTGAACATCACTCAACTCGAAGCGCTTTTGAAATCCGCGCCGCCGGAGTGGTTTGAAATCACGATTCATCAGCACATGCCGATGTTTCACATGGAGCATTGTGTGTTTTGCGCGTTTCTTTCCAAGGGCACCGACTTCACGAATTGCGGACGACCTTGCGACACGCACGATGTGAAATTGCGGGATCGCGTTGGAATGGAACATCCGTTGAAAGCGGACGTTGGTTGTCGCAACACGGTTTTCAATGCGCGCGCGCAGACTGGCGCGGAGTACGTTTCGCATCTGATGGACTTGGGTGTGCGAAATTTCCGCATCGAATTTGTCAATGAATCTTCCGACGAAGTGGAACGAACAATTGCGAAATATCGCGCGTTGTTGCGTGGAGAAATCACTGGCTCACAAGTATGGCGCGAATTGAAATTGCAAAATCAACTGGGCGTGACGCGCGGACAGATGGAAAAAGTAGAGACGGCTCGGTGAGCCGTCTAAATTTTGCCAACAGTTTCTCCAGCTTTAGACGCATCACCGATGCGTCTCTACGGTGCAGTTTTCGTCAGCGGCTTCATCGTCAGCGGATCGCGCAACGGAAGTTCGACGTAATTTTCCGTCAGCTTTTTCAACGAGACATCGTGGTTCGGATGGCCTTTCAAAATTTCATCGCGCTGGCCGACGACAAGAATCGCAAGTTTGTCTGCGGTTAAATATTTTTTCGCGACGCGTTGAACGTTGGCCTGGGAAACCGCTTCAATTCTAGGACGATATTTTTTCCAAAACTCAGGATCTTTGGCGTAGCGGCCGGTGAATTCATCCTGTGCAAACGTGTTGGCGATTTGCGCCTTGGTCGCAAACGTGCGCGGAAATCGTTCGATGAAGGATTGTTTGCTGGTGTTCAATTCTTCATCGCTGACAGGTTGTTCGGCCATTTTTTCCGCTTCCTCAAGGATGATGGAGATCGCGTAGGGAACGGTGCGCGACTTCGATTGAAAACCAGCGGTGAACGTGAGTGGATAATAAATTCCTCCAGGAAAACTTGAGCCAGCCGAGTAAGCCAATCCTTCGTCTGAACGAACGCGATTCATGATGTGTGAGGTAAATCCGCCGCCCCCGAGAATATCGTTCATGATGATGACCGAAAAATAATCCGGATTCTCGCGGGTGATTCCGGGCAACATAATCGAGACGCGTCCCTGGTTCACGTCTTTGTCCACGAGATAAACGCCCGGCTTCGCAAATTCCGTGTTGGTTGGAATTGGCGTCGGTGTTTCGCCTTTGAATGGCCAGTCGCCGAAAAGTTTTTCCAACTTCTGGATCATTTGTTCGCGATCAAAATCGCCGCTGACCGCCACCACGAAATTCGCCGGGTGAAACCACTTTTTATGGAACGCCTCCATGTCCGCGAGCGAGATGCTTTCGATGGACGCGGCGGTGGAATGTTGGTTGGCCCAAAAATTTTCGCCGAAAGCGATAAAGCCGCGTTCGCGCGATTCGATGCTGGAGGATTCGTCATTGCGCTGTCGCATGGATTGAAGCGTTTGCGATTTGCTGAGGGCGATTTTGTTTTCCTGAAAACGCGGCGCGGTCAGAACTTCGCGCAAAATTCCCAGACCTTCCTCCAAATCTTTCGAGAGCAAATTCAGGCTGACGCTGCCCTGGGTGTCGCCGACACCGGAGTTGAGTTGTGCGGCCAAAAACGCGAGACGCTCTTCCAGTTCCTCGGCGGTTTTGGATTTCGTTCCACCGCGAGCGAGCAGATAACCGGTCAATCCGCCGAGACCTTCTTTTCCCCTGGGCACGAGGTAATCGCCGGTGCGAACGTAGATCGCAATATTTACGAGCGGCAATTCGCGATCCGGCACGACGTAAGCAACCGGGCCGCTTTTTAGTTTCACCCGATAATCGGCGGGCAACGGCGGTTCATACTTCAGCTCTGGAAAAGAAAGTTTCTCCGGGCGATTGGGAATGTTGGTGCTCTGCGCAAAAGTTTTCGAGAACCCAAAAAAGGCGAGCGTGAGAAGGAGGATCAATTTGGTTGGAACGAATAGTTTTTTCATCTGATTTGATGTGGTTGATAAATCCGAATGAACTGCCCGGTCAGTGGCTTTTCCGTGGAAATTGCTTGGTGAATCCGGTGCGTTGCTCCCGCGAAATCCGGATCTTCAGTGCAGGCTACTATGCCGTGATGCGCCGGAAATTGTTGATGCAATTTAAAAAAGTGACGACGGTTTTTAGTCAAAATAATGCGCTGTTGCGCGACGGCGAAGAAAAAAACTTCGTCGTCCGGCCAACGCTGATTGGCCTTTCCGATGTCGCTGACAGTAATCACGTCGTGCTGGAGGTGGCGAAGCCTTTCAATAATTGGAAACGAAAAATCTTCGTCTGCAAAAAGGCGCGCCATTTAAACCTCAAAATTCTCCTGAATGGAACGGTCAATTTCCTCGCGGTGCGTGGAGACATAATCCCACACATGAACAAGGTCGTCGCGAGTCAGATCAGGATGAGATTGCCGCAATTGCTCCTCCGTTGCGCCGCGCCTCCGCCCTTCTTCCAACAACCAAACGGGAAGCCGCATTCCACGGACGCACGCATCACCGCCGCAAACGCCAGGGGTCCGAAAAATCCCCGGCGTAACTTCTACGGTTTCATGCGCCAGAGATTCCAACAGTTTTAGGCGATCTCCCGGAGTGAGCTGCCCGAGGACAGTGCGCGCGTTTTCGATAGTTGTCATGGCTCAAAGATAGCAAGTCGCCCAACTATTTCACGTCGGTTTTCTCTGCGGCTTTCCCGCCCTTGCGTGTATAAGTCGCGACCGCGCGATTTTCTTTAGTAAAATATTCCTTGGCCACCCGCTTCAAATCCGCTGCCGTGACCGCTTGGATTTTTCCGTTGGCTTCGTTGATTTCGCGCCAGTCGCCCAGGCCGTCATATTGAATCAACTGCATCAAGATGGGCGTGTTCGATATAAGTTTGCGATATTCATTCGCGGCAAAATTGTTTTTCACTTTTTGCAATTCATCCGGTGGGACTTCTTCATTTTTCAGTTTTTCCAACTCGGCGTAAAGTCCTGCTTCAACTTCTTCAGGCATGTGGCCTTCCTTGGCTTCACCGCCGATGTTGAAATATCCGGCCCATTTGCGCGCGTCCTGTTGCGCCCAGGTTTGCGTCGCAATTTCGGAACCCAGCACCAACCCTTTGTATAATCTCCCGGTGCGCGTGGAAAGAATCTGCGCCAAAACACTGAGCGGATAGGAATCGCGATGGCCGAACGGAACGGTGTGCCAGAGAATATCGGTTTGCGGATTGGTTTCGGCCTCGGCGTTCATCCGTTTTTCGGCGGGCTGTTTGACTTCGAGCGTGACGACGTCGGGCGCTTCTTTTTTTCCGCGCGGAATTCTGCCGAAATATTTTTCCGCCATTGCTGTGGCCGCGTCCGTTTTGAAATCGCCCACCAGAATTACCGTGATATTTTGCGGCGCATAATAAATTCCATAAAACTCATCAGCCTGCGCTTTGGAAATCGCCGGAATATCCGACGGCCAACCGATCACCGGCCAGTTGTAGGGATGCGATTCCCAGAAGAGCGATTCAAAAGTCTCCGCGAATTTTCCCAGCGGGGTGGACTCCGTGCGCATCCGGCGTTCTTCAAAAACCACGTCGCGTTCCGCATAAAACTCCCGGAAAACCGGGCGCAACAAACGGCCCGATTCCATCCACATCCAAAGTTCGAGTTTATTGGCGGGAACGGTGATGAAATATGCAGTCATGTCTTCGCTCGTGAACGCGTTCATTCCCGAACCGCCCGCCGTCGTGTAGATTTTATCGAATTCATTTTTAACGAGGATTTCGCGTTGTTGTTTGATCAACGCCTGAAATTCTTTTTCCAATTCACGCAAGCGCGGCGTCATGTTTTCCGGTTTCGCGACGTCGTCGATTTCTCCCGCGCGATAGGCTACGCGCATTTTCTTTTCCTCCTCGCGCATTTGGTCGCGCACTCGTTCCTGCTCCGCGATGATTTCCAAATCTTTCTGATAATTTTTTGTCCCGATGGTTGGCGTGCCTTTGAACATCATGTGTTCAAACAAATGCGCGATGCCAGTGATGCCGGGTCGTTCGTTGGAACTGCCGACATGCGCGACCCATCCACCGGAAACCGTCGGCTCATCGTCGCGTTGCACAAGCAAAAGCTTCATCCCGTTGGATAAAGTTTTTTCCGTGACAGGAACACGTTGCGCCCAAAGCGAAGACCCCATCCCGCATAAAAGAAAAACAAAAAAGATAAGGCGCATGGGTGTAGAAGATTTTAATCTGGAAACGTTTACCGACGGGGACCTTTTTGTGTTCACGCGACACACTTTCGCATCACTCGCCATTCCGTCAACGGTCAAGCGTCTCAATTGAGCTTTGTCGCTCTGTGACTTTGCATTAAAGTTTCGTGGCATGGCGGACAATTTACCGAAACTTCGCATGGCACCTCCTGAAACGGCGGAAGAACTTGCGCAACGTTACGAGCGCGAAACGCGCCGCGTCCTCGACCAACGTGAAAGTAATCTGGAAAATTCACTCGCGCCATTTCGCGTCGGGTCGGTCGGTTATTTGAATGCGGTGCCGCTGACGCGTGGATTGGAAGAGCAGGTTCAATTCATGCCGCCGTCGCAACTCGCGGAAAAACTTCAGCGCGACGAACTCGATGCTGCGCTCGTCAGCGTCACGGAAGTTTTGTTCAACGACCGTTACGATGTGCTGGACGGAATTGCCATCGCGTCGCTCGGCGAAGTGCAAAGTGTTTTTCTCGCACACCAACAGCCGCTGGAAGAGATTCGCGAAATTTTCTGCGACACCGCTTCATTGACCAGCGTGAATCTTCTGAAAGTTTTATTCGCGGAACGCGGATTGAAACTGGAGTTCAAGCCATTGACAGATTACAAATCCGCGCCGTCGCTCGAAAATGTTTTGCTCATCGGCGATCGCGCGATTGATTTTCTCCGCGTGCCGCACGAACACACGATTTGGGATCTCGGCGAAGCGTGGTTTGAACTGACGAAACTGCCGTTCGTTTATGCAGTGTGGGCGTTGCGACGCGGAATTGAAAATAAAGAACTGCGCCGAAAACTTCACGAAGCAAAAAGTTTCGGCCTCGATACGCTCGACCACATTATTGCGAGCCGACCGGAATTTGATCGCGATTTTCGTCAGGATTATCTGACGTGGCATATTCAGTATCATCTGGGCGCGGACGAAAAGCGCGGCCTGGCAAAATTTATCGAACTGTTGCGCACGCACGGATTTAGACCAGTTCACGAACCGCGTTTTGTTGTTTAATTCGCGTTGGGAATAAAACACCCTCCCTCACCCCGGCCCTCTCCCCAAAGGAGAGGGAGAATTGTTTTCAGCTTCATGGAAATATCAGCGACTGGATTCTATGCAGCGTCTCCGAAAAACCAGAAATACCGATTCTCTGTCCCCTCTCCTCGGGGGAGAGGGTTAGGGTGAGGGCGAGCAATCTTCTGACTGAACAATTACAACTGAAGCTTGAATTCAACTTGCGCCACTGACTTCCAACATTTGCCATTTCACCCGCTCTTGTGCTAACTACTTCCACGAATGACAACGCCGAACGCTGATTCTGCCGCCAACAATAATTCCGCCGCGCAAACCGGCGCATCCGATTTTATCCGCGACATCGTTGCGGAACATCTCAAGACCGGCAAATACGAGAAGATCTTCACCCGTTTTCCGCCGGAGCCGAACGGTTATCTGCACATCGGCCACGCGAAATCAATTTGCCTCAACTTCGGCATCGCGCGCGAATTCGGCGGCATCTGCAACCTTCGCATGGACGACACCAATCCGACCAAGGAAGACATCGAATACGTCGAGTCGATTCAGGCAGACGTGAATTGGCTCATCGCCGATTGGGCGAACGAACAACTTGGTTTGAAAAGCGGAACCGAACCGTTTTATGCCAGCGATTATTTTGATGAGATTTACGAACACGCCGTCGCGCTGATCAAAAAAGGGAAAGCGTTCGTCTGCGATTTGACGCCCGATGAAACCGACGAATACCGTCGCAACGCCAAGGAGAGTCCGTTTCGCAATCGCAGCGTTGAAGAAAATCTCGATCTTTTCGCCCGCATGAAAACCGGCGAATTTCCCGATGGCAAACGGGTGTTGCGCGCGAAAATCGATGTCGCCGCGCCCAACATCTGGTTGCGCGATCCGCTCATTTATCGCATTCGCCACACCGCGCATCATCAGACTGGCGACAACTGGTGCATTTATCCGATGTACGATTTCGCGCATTGCTTGAGCGATTACATAGAAGGCGTGACGCACAGTATTTGCACGCTGGAATTTGAGGTGCATCGCCCGCTTTACGATTGGATTCTCGAATCGCTCGAACTGCCGCGCGCCTTGCCGCATCAATACGAATTCGCGCGCCTCAATTTAAGTTACACCGTGATGAGCAAACGCAAGCTCATGCAACTCGTCACCGAAAAAATCGTCACTGGCTGGGACGATCCGCGTCTGCCGACCATTTCCGGTTTGCGACGTCGCGGCGTGACGGCGAGCGCGCTCCGCAATTTTGCCTATCACATCGGTGTGACGAAATACAACGGCGTGACTGACGTCGCGGTTTTGGAACACGCGATTCGTGAAGACTTAAATAAAAATGCGCTGCGCCGTCTCGCCGTGTTGCGCCCGATCAAAGTGGTCATCACGAATTATCCCGAAGGCAAAGTCGAAGAACTCGACGCGATCAACAATCCCGAAGACGAGAACGCAGGCAAACGCAAAATTCCGTTCAGCCGCGAAATTTTTATTGAGCGCGACGATTTTCAGGAAGTGCCGCCGCCGAAATATTTCCGATTAAAACCCGGAGGCGAAGTTCGTTTGAAATACGCCTACATCATCAAGTGCGACGAAGTGGTGAAAGATGCGTCCGGCAATATCACCGAACTTCGGTGCACCGCCGACCTCGACAGCAAGACCGGCGGCGCAACTTCAGGACGAAAAATCAAAGGCACCATTCACTGGGTCAGCGCCGCGCACGCCGTTGACGCCGAAGTGCGACTTTACGACCGCCTTTTCACCGTTCCCGAACCCGATGCCGCCGGAGATTTCAAAGCGCACGTCAACCCGCATTCCCTCGAAGTCGTGACCGCAAAACTCGAACCGAGTCTGCGCGACGCAAAGCCCGAACTCCGCTACCAATTCGAGCGCCTCGCTTATTTTGCGCTCGATAAAGGCAGCGCACCGGAGAAATTAATTCTCAATCGAACGATCACGTTGAAAGACACTTGGGCGAAGGAAGCGCAAAAACTTTAAAGACTTTTCCCCGTTAGTTTCTCGTAGGCCTCCACATATTTTTGCGACGTTTTCTCCACCACGTTTTCCGGGAGCGCCGGGGCCGGAGGTTGTTTATTCCAATCGAGTGTTTCGAGGTAATCGCGCACGAATTGTTTATCAAAACTTGGCTGCCCTTTGCCCGGTTGATATTCATTCGCAGGCCAGAAGCGGGACGAGTCCGGCGTCAAAACCTCGTCGATTAGAATTAATTTTCCATCGTGCAAACCGAATTCAAATTTTGTGTCGGCGATGATGATGCCCCGTTCGCGTGCGTAATCGCGTCCCGCTTTGTATATTTTCAAACTGAGATCGCGCGCTTGCATCGCGATTTGCGCGCCCGCAATTTTACAGGCTTCTTCAAATGAAATATTTTCATCGTGACCGGATTCCACCTTGGTCGATGGCGTAAAAATCGGCTCCGGCAACTCAGCGGATTCCGTCAAGCCAGCGGGCAAATTAAGACCGCAAACCGTCTGCGATTTTTTGTATTCCTTCCAGCCACTGCCTGAAAGATAGCCGCGCACGATGCATTCGATGGCCAGCGGTTGCGCTTTTTTCACAATCATCGAACGGCGCGCCAGTTTTTCGGCAAAGGGCTGCAAGTTTTTCGGCAAAGGATCATCCGCGCCGGCCAGCAAATGATTCGGCACGAGCGAGGAGAATTTTTCAAACCAGAAATGCGAAACCTGCGTGAGCACTTCGCCTTTGCGTGGAATGCCATTGGGCATCACGCAATCAAAGGCTGAAATGCGATCCGTCGCAACGAGCAGAAAACTTTCGCCCAGATCAAACACTTCGCGGACTTTTCCGCTGCGAATTTTTTTGAGTCCGGGCAGATCGAGTTGAAGAATAGTTTCGTTCATGGCGGGAAATAATGGATTGGCGATGGCAAAGTTCAAATTCAAAAGTGCGTTCGTATCACTTTAATCCAGCCGTGTTCATGTTCGTGAAGATTATAACCGACCGTCGCCAATTCCCCTGGTGGCTACCCCGCATCCGTGTTGAACGTGAAATAAAAAATCGTTTCTCGCCCCGGTTTCACCCTCCACTCAAACGTCGCCGCCCATGCGCTTCCGCCGGAATTTCGGGACCATCATGCTCACGGTGATCTGGACATTGTTTCTGTCAATTTGGGCAAGCTCGCGTTCCTTCATCTTCATCCCGGTCATAAATTTTTTTCGCCACACGGAATGAACCGCAAAAATCCCGATGAAGAATAAGGCGGCGAGGCCAGGCCAGAACATATTTTACTCCGTCTTGAATCGATAGCCAACGCCCCGAACGGTGTCGAGGAATCGCGCCGCCGCGCCCATTTTTTCCCGGAGCCGCCGCATGTGCGTATCCACCGTGCGCGTGTCCACGGAATTATCATATTCCCAAACATCGAGAAGAAGTTTTTCGCGCGATTGCACAACGTCGGATCGCTGCGCCAAAAGAAAGAGGAGCTTGAATTCCAACGCCGTCAGCTCGATGGGCTTGCCCTTGAACTTCACACTGTGGCGCGGGAGATCAATCGCCAGATCGCCAAACTGCAAAATTTCCCTGGTCTCGGCGGCGCTTTGTCGGCGAGCGAGAAGTTTTTTGATTCGCAACACCAGTTCCCGAGGGCTGAAGGGCTTTGTTAAATAATCATCTGCGCCCAGTTCGAGTCCGAGGACGCGATCCATTTCGGCTGCTTTCGCTGTCAACATGATGATCGGAATGGCGGCAGTGTTGGGGTCGCGCCGCAATAATTTGCAAATCTCAAAACCATCCAATTCCGGCAACATCACGTCGAGCACGATCAAACTGGGAGAAAATGCGCGCGCTTTGGCGATGGCTTCACCGCCGCTGTTCGCGGACTTTACTTGAAAGCCCGCATTCTTCAAATTGAACTCCACCATCTCGACGGCATCCGGCTCATCGTCCACTACGAGAATTATTGGTTTCATTGCGCGCTGAATCTTTTCGACGATTGTTTCACAAAGGATTTTTACTCAGACGGGAAATAATCGCAATCATCGAACGGTTACAACCATGTGACAGTTTGCTGCCAGAAGAGCGATGGTCGTCCGGCAAATAAAAGCGAGATCCCAGCGGGATGCACCAAAAACAGCGCTTCCTTCTTCACTAGATCGTTTCCCCCTCAACACCCAAAAGCGGATTTTGCAGCGATAGCATCTACGCAACACGAGCGACCAGATCATGTGGACTAAAAGGTTTGGTGATGAAATCATTCACGCCCGCTTTGAGGGCAACGACTCTAGTTGCGGCGCTAGCGCAGGCGGTCAACATCAAAACAGGAATCGTCGCATTTGCAGGCAGTTTGCGGAGAATTTCGCAAACGGCGGTGCCGTCCAGTTCCGGCAACATCAAATCCAAAATAATTAAATCGGGTAAAATGAACGGGCTTTGTTCAGCGCCTCAAAACCAGATCCCGCCGTTTCCACCTTGTAACCCGCGTTTCGAAAATTGAATCCGAGCAATTCGACCCGCTATTCACCGGGTGTCGCAAGACCTCGGGCGCTGGCGGAGTCAAGACGAGCTTGAAAAAATGCAGCAATACTCATCCTTGAACTTTCGGCTTTGCTCCGCATCATTTCGACGTGAATTTTCTCGTCACCGGCGGCGCTGGTTTCATCGGTTCAAATCTTTGTGAGCGTTTGCTTCACGAGCGGCATTCCGTTTGGGCATTCGATGATTTGAATTCCTTTTACGACGTTTCACTCAAGCAAAAAAATATCCGGGAAATCCAAGCGTTGGCTAAACCGTTTACGTTCATTCAGGGCGACATCACGGATCGTCCCTCACTCGACGAACTTTTTCGCGAAACAAAGTTTGATCAAATTATTCACCTCGCGGCGCGCGCCGGTGTTCGCCCGAGTCTCGCTGAACCGGCTTTGTATCAACGCGTCAACGTCGAGGGCACAGTAAATCTCCTCGAAGCCGCCCAAAAAAGCGGCGTGAAAAAAATCACCATTGCCTCATCTTCCTCGGTTTACGGCGTGAATTCCAAAACGCCGTTTGCTGAATCCGACCCGATTTTTTGCGCCATTTCTCCCTATGCCGCCAGCAAACTGGCCTGCGAATCGCTCGGCCATGTTTATCATCACCTCTACGGAATGGATGTGGCCATGCTGCGTTTCTTCACCGTTTACGGGCCTCGCCAGCGCCCCGATCTGGCCATTCACAAATTTGCGCAACTCATCAGTGACGGGAAACCAATGCCGGTTTTTGGCGACGGCTCGACAGCGCGCGATTACACTTTTGTTTCCGATACCGTCGATGGAATTCTCGCCTGCACGGAAAAAACATTTGGCTTTGAAGTCTTCAACCTCGGCGAATCGCAGACTGTCACACTGAGTTATTTGATCGAACTTCTCGAAAAGGCGCTTGGGAAAAAAGCTATCATCGACCGCCAACCGCCGCAGTTGGGCGACGTTCCCATCACTTTTGCGGATATTTCCAAGGCGAAAAAAATGCTCGGCTACAATCCGCAAATAAAAATCGAGGAGGGCATTCCGCGCTTCGTGGAATGGTTTCGCAGCACCCACGGCAAATGAGCGAGGCGGAAAAATTCCTTTGCGAATTGATCGCGCTGCCGAGCGTGAATCCGGCTTTCGCACCACCCGACGACCCACGAGTCGGCGAAGAACGGGTCGCGGATTTTCTCGCTGCCACCGCCGCGCGCGCCGGTTTGCCGGTCGAATTTCAAAAAGTTGCCAGAGGGCGCGCAAATTTTATTACGCGACTTTCCCCCACCGCCAAGACTTCAACCCGTATTTTGCTCGCGCCGCATCTCGACACCGTTCCCGCTGCCAACGAGAAACAATTTTCACCGGTGAAGAAAGGCGGGCGCATTTACGGTCGCGGCGCGTGCGATACGAAAGGCTCGGTCGCCGCCATGTTGACCGCGTTGATTTCTTTCGCAAAAAATTTCCCGCGTCCGCAACACACGGAAATAATCTTCGCGGGACTCGTTGATGAAGAAGATGGTCAACTCGGGTCACGCGCTTTGGCGGCCAGCGGCTTGAAAGCCAGCCTCGCGATTGTGGGCGAGCCGACGGATTCAAAAATTGTCACCGCCCACAAAGGCAGTTTGTGGTTGCGTTTGGAAACACGCGGCAAGGCTGCGCACGGCTCTCGTCCTGAATGTGGAAAAAATGCCGTTCACGAAATGGCGCGAGTGGTTGATCTGCTTGAAACCAAATACGCCGATCTGCTCCGTCGCGGCCAACATTCGCTGCTCGGTCATGCGACGATCAGTGTCGGGACGATTTGCGGCGGCACGCAGGCCAACATTGTTCCTGATCGTTGCTTCATTACGGCGGACCGCCGAACTCTGCCGGGAGAAACGGAGCAAACAGTCTGCCGTGAGCTTAAAAATTTACTTCGCGCGGAGAAACTGTCCGCGGCCATCTCCAGTTCCAAATCTGCGTCGTGTCCCGCGCTGGAGACCGATTCAACAAATCCTTTGATCGAGCAATTTTTCCAAGTGGTTGGACAGAAAAAACTTTTGGGCGTGAATTATTTTTGCGACGCCGCTGTTTTGTCCGCAGCCGGAATCCCGAGCGTGGTATTTGGCCCAGGGAACATCGCCCAAGCGCATACCGCCGATGAATGGATTTCGACCGCATCGCTCGCCTGCGCCACCGAAAAACTCCTCCAGTTTTTCCGCAAACTTCCATGAGTGTCGAAAATCAAAAACACACGTTCATGCGCCAGGGAAGCTGGATGGTTGCGACGACTTTTCTGAGCGGCGTTTGTATGCTGGGGGTTCATATTTTTGCCCCGGTGTTGGGGAAGGAATACAGCCTATTTACCACGCTGCTGGCCATGATGAATCTCATGGCGATCCCGGGACTCGGCCTGCAAACCGTTTTCGCGCAACAAACAGCCGCCGCCGTTTCAACTGAGGAAAAAGATTCTCTCACGGGCACGACACAAATTCTTTTAACGTGGATGTTTTTTGTCTGGCTCGTTTGGGCCGTGATCATTTTGGTTTTTCAAAAAAGCTTTTTGAACGGGTTGCAAATTCCAAATCCCATGGCGCTCTGGATCACGCTCGCAATTGGTTTGACGCAACTTTGGGGACCGATTTTTAGCGGCATAATGCAAGGCCAACAAAATTTTCTTTGGATGGGTTGGATCGGCATTTTCAACGGGCTGGGCCGATTCATGGCGATTGGAATAATTGTTGTTTTGCTCGGGGGCCGTGCCACCGGAGCAATCTTCGGCACGTTCTTGGGAATAGTCACCGCCGTTGCACTGGG
>JBDSYB010000366.1:0-40763 GCA_039925885.1 Verrucomicrobiota bacterium | reverse complement strand
GAACTCCGCAATGATGCCAGTTTTCCGATCACTGCCAATGCCAACTATTGGGGCGAACCAACCACGACGGAGTTGAACCAGAATCAGGTAAACCTCAGCCGTATTTACGATAAAATTGACAACAGTTCCTATGGCTTAGTCACGATCCAGAACTCGCGGTTTTCACCAATGGGTCAGGTTATTGGAACATCACCTTCGATTACGTCACAACCGCAGTCACAAACGGTGACTGCCGGTGGAACGGCATCCTTCACTGTCGCCGCGTCCGGTTCCACCCCATTCAACTTTCAATGGCGCAAAAATGGCAACTCCATCGGTGGCGCTACGAACGCAAGTCTTGTGTTGTTCAATGTTCAGGCGGGAAATGCGGGAACATACACCGTAGTTGTGTCGAACAGCGTTGGGAACGTCTCAAGTGCCGAAGCAATTCTAACGGTCAATCCTGCCTCGAGTCCTCTTGCAACGCGCGCCATTATAAAAAATGGCTCCTCATTTGCAATTTCGGTGGCGGTATCGCCTGTGGCCGGTGCCGGCACAGGATTTATTGAGGAGGTTTTGCCAGCTGGATTTATAGCCACGGGAATTAGTGGGGGTGGGTCATTCAACGGTTCAACGGGAAAAATATTGTGGGGACCGTTCGCAGACAATCAATCATTTCAACTCACTTACACCTTGCAACCGCCGGGCGGCTTTCAAGGAAACGCATTTGTGAGCGGCACAGCATATTTCTCCGGTGCAACTATCGCTATTACCGGAGACAGCCTGGTTTCAATGGCCGTTACTGGTGCGCCTGCGACGCTGGCCTTGACCAAAGTTTACGGGTTCAGGGCGGTTTTGATTAATGGGGAAATTGGTCGCACGTATCGGCTTGAAGCCAAGGATAATCTTAACTCTGGAGCGTGGACCCCGTTGGCTGATTTGAACATTACGCAAAATCCGCGCATCTATCTTGATGCAGATGCCACTGAAAAGTCCCAAAGATTTTACCGTGCGGTCTTGGCTCAGTAGAATTTTTCCCATCGAAACACAACGGAAACTGTGATGCCTTAGTAATAAGTGGTCGGGTGGAACATTATGCAAGCAGAGGATCAGTTTTCGGCGATTAGAATGATTTTTTCGCTGTGATTTTTCCTCACGTTTTTCCCGCGCCAGTGGGCAATCATAGTGTCGGTGGCACGCGCGAGCCACTTGGCGTCACTGCGGAGTTCTTCCAGCGCAACAAATGCAAAAAATTTAACGGTGTGATCAGTCGGATGACCCAACGGTTTGAGTAGTCCGTGGGACACGAGGACGGGAATATCGTGAGCTGCAAATCCCAGATACCAAGCCGTTTCCTCCGTATTAAGACGCGCTGGTGAAGTTTTCAAATTCAGAAATTTTTCACGTTGAGCTTCCATAGCATAACTTCTCGTTATCGGTGCTGTCTGGGCGGACGCAGAGGCGCAGGTCGCGCTTCCACAAATGTTTCGGTCTCCGGCCGGGTCCGTGGCGCGTAATCATTGGTTTCTGCTCTGTTATCGAACGCGTTGAGTCGCCGGGTGCGTGATTGAGCACGGAACAGCTGCTCTTTTACAAACAGCGCGATCGCGGCCACAAAAATCCAAATGGCCAATTGCGAGTCGAACAGGGAAATCACACCAGAAAACACGAAACAAAGGAGGGGCTCACAGAAACCTTGGACAGTGGGTCTGGTGAAAGGAGTTTGTTGCCAAAGTGCCCACGGTTCACCATTGGAGTAACTATGAATCTGGCCATTCGGTTCCTGCAAACGGCTGGAAAGCCATTGTCCAATGGCAACGACAGCATAAGCGAAAAGATAACCGGGAAAAAGAGGGAAGACCAACGGAGGCTCGCGATTCAGGAATGCGTAAATAATGGAAAGTAACAGGAATCCCTTCACGAGAGCTTTTCCGGTTCGAGCTCCGAAGTTACGATGTAAAAACACCTCGACCGTGATGGGTGCGGTGATTGCGACGGCCTGCAATATATTCCAGCCGAGTGGCATCAACCACGAGAACTGCGTGCCGCGGAAAAAGTTGAGTCTCGGAGGTAAGTTCATGATTGTCGAAACGTGGCTCGCAAAAAACCTCTCCCGGTTGACCACGGTCGCGAGATGATGGCATCGACGCATCGGTCATGGCCTGGCCCGCCGCGCCGTAAATGCAGGAAAGCTTCCGGCGGCACCCGAAGTTCGTGGGAGTCGCTCAGGTTTGAACTGTGTGATAAACGCTCGTGGCCCTCGGAGTCATCGGTATGGCTGGTGCCGGAACTTGTTCGTAGACGCCAACACTTGCTGATGCTCTCACTGGCCCAAGCGTTCGTTTCGGAACAAACGTTTTGATGATGGATGCGGGTTACGAGATTTCCGATGAGAGCTGAGGTTTCAGCCTTCCCCAAGGCAGCACGAAAGTTCGGCAAGTTCTGAGTGAGCAGCACGACACAAGCGCGACTGGAACGTGCCGTCATCAAAAAGTTGCTGTCATTGCGGCTGACAAAAGTTTGCGCCTCGTCGGAGAAGCAAAAGGTGGGGAGAGAATTCCGGTGGATTCGTCGGCCTTCCGTCGCTTGTTGCCAGAGTTGTTTGATGATGAGTTGGATTAGGATTCCAGCGGAGTGATAGGTTTTGGCTGGCATATCGAGCACGATGATTTTTCCCTGATGCGTCGCCAGCGGTGTCACAGTCGTAGTGGTATTGGTCAGTTCGTGCGCGCTACCGCGGAGCAAGGGTTCGATTCCAGTGGTGACCATCGAGATAACGCAACCACGGGTGCGCGGTGAAAGGTTTGGGAACTCCTTTAACCAAAAATTCGAGGTCATGCTCAGGTCGTGCGCTGCGGCAATCGGCTGCCGTCTTCGATGCGCTTCATCCAGAAGTTGCATGCACCGGGAACTTCGTTGCCATTCTCGTGATTGAAGCTGTTCCGCGTCCGTGGGGGCAGTGATGATTGCCTGGTAAATTTCATGCAAAGTTAGCCCGGTGACACCGCGAGCGAGCAGCACTAAGTCAGTGGAGTTACGCAGCAACTGTAGTGCGGCCCTCGACCAGTAAGGGTCTTGTGAAGTTGTTGCCTGTCCGCGATTGGCCACTTCGATGACGGTGCCCAGCAGTTGGGTAAGATTTTCCGTGGGACTGATGTCGTTCGGCGTGAGATGTGCGGCAAAACTGAGATAGTTGAAACGGTGGGGATGTCGCGGCCCAAAAAAGATCAAATCCCGTTCGCGTCCCGTCTCGCGCGCATATCGTCTCCACACCTCTGCTTCATCCGGTTTGCAACAGGTGACAATTCCACCAAAGCCATTTCGCAAAAAACTTTTTGCCAAGGCTGCGCCACTACCGCTTGTTTTTCCTGAACCAGTGGCCCCGGTGATAAAAATGCCTTCGCAGCACGCTCTGAGGGTAAGAGATTCGTTCCCAAAAGTGAGAAGCGCGTGATCGAGTTCGTCATGGACCGGCGGTCGCATTATCACGGGTGGATTGAGCCATTGCTGAAGTAGGCGCATCATAGCTCAAGCTCCATTTCCATCCCACGATCCTGGGTGCGGGCGCGGGTGCGAAGGCCGTATTGATTCACGAGACTGGCAGCGCGGGTGGTGCGCTCGACCTCGGTTAACGTCTGCTCAAAACCTGCTGCAAACGTTCGATCCGCCCGGCCAAAACTGTTACTTGCGCGCTCAAACCCGTCACTTGCGTCGCGGAACTGTTGAGCCGCCTCATTAAGTCGGAGAGCGTCGCCCCAAATTGTCGCTCGCGCTCCTGCTGCGTTCGTTCCAATTGCTGGACGATTTTCAGAAGATGTGTTTCCAATTCTGTCATACTGGTGTGTCTCCGTTACAGGAATAATTTCAGGGCGGGGTTCATTGAGTGCGTAACGAGCGCGGTGAAAGGTTGATCGATTTTCTACCATCTGTTCCAGGCTTCGATCCAACATGTGAAGTTTTGCGGGATGGCCGCGCCTCGGCGCAGGAGTTAAATCCGCTAACCGAAATTGCTCCCGATAAATATTTCCCTTGAGACGAACGCGTTCGCCGTTTTCCGGCGAAACAATCGTGATGTAATCGATACCTGCGCGGGTGATTTTAAATCCATGTCCCATCAAATTCTGGAGGACGCCCGCTCGATTTTTAATCAAACCGGCGCGTGCCTGTTTCAGCAGATGATCAGTGATGGTTCGACGAATATCATTCTTTGCGGAACGTCCCAGCCGTTTGGCTTGTGCAGCAAGTTTCGCCACGTGAGATGGAACGGAAAAATCCTGCGCATTGGCAGGATCGGTCGGGTCACGAAATCCATATCGAGTATTGATGCTCGAACGCAACGTGTCGAAGAGGAGTCGGCTTGCCGGGGTTGGTGGCGCAATGTTTAAAGATTTGCCGGTTCCTAAATCAACACGGGGAACAACGAAGTGCAATTCGGTTCGGCCCTTGTCTCGATGCTTAATCCAAACGATGCTGCGGCGGTCAGACGGAATTCCTGCGAAGGCAGCGCGCTCAAAACGATTCATGATGTCCTCCTGAATCTCCGGTGTGACATTGTCTTCGGCGGAAAATGATAAAACTCCCGAGCTGTAACGTCGTTTGAAGGGCAACGCGTCAATAATTTCAGCGACGGCTTTCGTGTCGCCACGGACGACTTCAGGTTTGGGATCGCGAGCCTCGCCGTTGACCAAATAGCCGGTCAAATAACTCAGGACAGGGCCGCTACCGCCCAGTCCGGAATGTCGTGAGAATCCGATGATCATATTGTGAATTTTGTAAGTGTCCGTTCAACGGTCACGAGTTGTGAAACTATCAGCACCTGATCCATTACCGGACGGCGTGAGGAATTTTGGGCGATCTGTACTAAGAGGTTTCTGACCCTTGCAAGCGCTGCTATTACGCTGAGGTCTTTTCGGTAATCGTTTTTTAATCCGCTCTTGCGGAGATAGGATGAAACGCCACCCCTCCGCGCGAGGGATTTTAGCCTCCGGAGTTCGTCGGGCGTCAGTCGAATTTGAATTGTTTGAGTGCGATTCATAAGGGGGAAAAGGGGGGATTCGCTCCCCGTAAAATTCTCAATATGTAATTACATTTGAGGAGCCTTGTTGTGCTTTCTTTCCACACCGTGGGCAGTTGGGATTTTGAGTGATTGTCTCGATCACTTCTGGCGCAAATCCCGCAAGGTGAATGCGGCGGAAATTCCAGTTCCGTTTCCGGTCCATTAGAAGCGAATCGATCGCGTAGAGTCCGAACCCTGCGGTGACTTTAAGAATATCCTTGGACGATGGGACAAAACAGGGGGCCTTTTTTGGCACCAACGAGCTCGGGAAAGCGCACAAAAAACAAGCAGTCGTCGGCCTGCTTTCCTGGACAAATACGTGGCCGCATTCCGCCAGAAAATCGACCGCGATAAAAATCACCGGAACTCCGAGGTTCCGGTAATGATCGGAAGCGGCCACGCGCGCCGCGTTGTTGTCGACTCCGCACACGACGACATCCGCCGCCATGTTCGTTTCCAAAGCCAAGCCATCCTCAAAGGAAACAGGGTTGCCTTCCAGAGTGGTCCCCGCATGGCAGTGTGGTGCGAGATTGCGCGCCAGCGAAGTGGCTTTGTTTTGATAAATATCCCGCTCGAAAAAGTGCTGACGATTCAGATTTGAGCTCTCGACTAGGTCGTGATCAAAAAGTGAGAGTCGGCCCACCCCTTTCCGGCAAAGGCCCTCGCCCACTTCTCCGCCAATTCCGCCGGCACCGATCAAAAGAATGTGGGCGGCGGCAAGTTTTGACTGATCAAAGCCCGCGATCAATTCCTGGCGATGCGTAACCGGAAAGCGCGGATCCGAGGAAGGCAGAACTTTAGTTACTATTTTGACTGGTGATTTGAAAAACATTTTTTGATACCTCCCTCACGCCGGAGCCAAGCACCATCACGTGAAATTTTGTAAATATGGAAAAAAAGCGGACGAATCCGTCGCGCGTGACGATGCACCCAATGGCGGGAGACCCACTTTTCTGCAATCTGCCCAGGCATTCCACGTCGATCGAGGAGGGAAAGCATGCCCCTTCGCCGGTCCCTGGATGCGAGTGTGCGAGAACGTGTAGTTGGGCGCCTGATTCGATTATTTTAATGAGGTTTGCTGCCACCGATTTTGCTGATGCCCCGACATAAACCCGCGACTGATGATCCAGAGAAACAGGCTCGGCCCACCGGGAAACTATTCGGATCGGTCCCAATTGTGGTCCGGTCAAAAATCGCATCTCTTCATTGGCGCCAGGAGTCAAAATTTTAATCAATTCCTGCGTAAAAAATGACTCAAAGACGAACGTCTGCGGGAAGGCTTCTTCGTTGCCACGCGTCCTCCGGGTATTTGAATTGTGCCTCTCTCTCTCTTCGCGCTTCGCAGCTTTTTTAGCGATCCTCGCTTCGGCGCGTTGCCGGCTGGCGTTCAATATTTTGATTAAGATATTAATAATTTTATAGCGCATAACTTTCTCCTATGGTTTTTTCGATACTGAGGATGGCTGCGGAAATATCTGGGATGGGAGTTGTGGGATGCACACTGAACCAACCCTTTGGTCGTGGGCTAAAGCAATGCCATTGCGGATGTTTGTGAAGAGCTGTCGGCGGATTATGAATGTAGATCTCAACCCGGCCGCTTGCCGTTTTCGTTCCGTAGCCATGCCAGTTTCCAAATCGTGTTTGAAACTGCCCTTGAAAAACACCTCCCCTGAATTGCCAACCGTTTTCCTGCCAGTAGGGTGTTTGCACGCGGCGCGGTGCAACCGTCCTGCTCCCGCGCTTGCGCGCGGGAGATGATGTACGTCGGGCGATCACTGGCGGAGCTGTTTGTTTTGGGACTTCTGGATCGAACCAGCGGAGCACCCAATCAAGAATCGCGTTCATCTTGCGCCCCATGTGACTGGTGTCGAAGCGTAGAGCTTCGTGCCTTCGGTTACCGTGGAATATAGATCCTCATCCAGACCAATCGGTTCTGAGTCTCGACCCCGCGTTAAAACAAAATTCTCACCCAGCGTTAGCTGGGAAAGAATATCCCTGGATGTAGTTCCTGGCTCTAACTTATAATCGTGGTATGCCCCGCCCGCTGCGGGGATTACCGTTATCTGCTTTGACATGTTACTATTTCCTTCTGTTTGCATAGTTGGCGAGACCAGCGTTTGTTCGTTCGAAGCGTTTTGCTCAAAACGGGTTGCCGAGATTAATTTCCGGGATTTACGGGACTTGCCGATTAAACCCGCGGATCCGCTTGAGGAAAGGGATGCTGTTTCAATTATGTGCGGAATGGGAACAGAAGAGACCACTATAGGAATGCAAAATTGGGATTCGTTCCAAGCCTCCACGAAAAGTGCTTTGCGTGGTGAAACGACAAATACTCTTTTCCCCATCGTATTATGGGGACCAGCGAAGATTTGATTTGTTCTTGTAACGTTCATAATTCGATTTTTGTTAGCGAATTTCTCTCCAAGAGCCCGCCGCGTTTTTTGTTGAGGGCTTTGAAATCCAGCAACGTGTTATAATCCCATGAACTCTGTGATCTTTCTTCGGCGAGAATTTCGGAGTAATTTCGGAAGGTGACCGAACGGTAGTTGGATGCTAATAAATGAGAGGCTTACAGGAGAGAAACACGAAGAACTGAAATGGAAGAAAAATTCCCAAAGCATCGAATTCGTGAACCGTCCGAATCGCCAGAGAGAAAATCGGGGCGACTTCTCACTCTAAAGTTTTCGTGTGATATTAGATTAGGCTTGGATGAAATTATCTTCCAGTTCCAAGGAAATAGTCAACCAGTGGGATTGCGTCGAGGGAGAAACTTCAACTGGACCGGCGTCCCAAAAGCATTTTCTGTAATAATATTGGATTTTGTTTGTTGGAAAAAAGATCATCAACCGTTCCAAATCGAGGAGAAAAACTTGGCGATTTCTGTCGCCTTGGATCGTTCTAAAAAAGGTCTACTTCGAAAGCTTTTTATTGACAAAAAAAAGAACGGGGTCGAATTGGAATATCACCTCCGGCCCTTTCTGCCGGATCTTCTACCCGGAACAAATACGCCCGTCGATCTCAAGGTCAATACGGATTTTCTTCCCGCGGATTGCATCCAAATATTTCAGGCAGACCGGGGAAAACTTCAACCGCCCGAAATCGAGAAATTGAGGAACGAACTCAGAAAATCCCTGGGGCTTGCCTACAAGGAAGAAAAAGAATTCGAACTGGAGAATTACGCTAATGCGATTCGTAGTAATTATTCACACTTGCCGGTGGAGATCTTCAAAGCCAATCAGGGTGTATACGAAGATTTGCCACTTCTTCGACTTTTTGTTCCGCCAAAAGTTCGCGAATGCAGAGAATTCCTCTCGGGATCGCTTGAAGGTCCAAAAGAGTATTTTCGACAGGTTGAATTTGAGGCGAGTTTTCCACAGGAAATCAAATCGCCCACGACTCATGGACGCTATGTTGAAAAATCACTTCTCAATGTAATTGATGTTTTGGACGTTCCTAAAAATCGACGGATTGTCATTCTTGGTTCATTGGGTTCGGGCAAATCGATTCTTCTTCGATTTATGGCACTCCGTTGGGCGGAAGCGGAAAAATCTAACAAACAGTTTTACTCGCTGCCAATATTGATTCAACTCGAATCTTACGCGAAAGCTCGTCGCAGCAAGGAAGTCAACGATTTTGTTGATTTTTTAACGCGAGGCAGTGAATCAATTTGGAAATTTTCGCAAAGAGAAATCGAGTCGATCTTAGCGGCGGGAAATGCGACTGTTTGTTTCGATGGCTTGGATGACATCGTTGATCCCGGTTTAGCCGAGGAGGTAGTGGCGTGTGTTGTGCGGTTTAGTCTCGAGCACCCTCATGCAAAACTGGTGTTAACCTCTCGAATTGTGGGCTATCGTGGAGAAGCCCTTCGCAAAGCGGGATTTGCTCACTTCATTTTGCAAGACCGTACAGAGTCGGAGATAGCTCAATTTATCAACAATTGGCAGCGCGCGACCCCGCTGGCATTCCGGGAAAAGGCACTCCGTTTGATGAATGCTATTCCTGGATCAGGAAGTCTGGTCGAGCTGCTCGGCACTCCTTTATTCCTGACTCACGCATTGATCAGTGGGGCGGCAAGGGTTCCATTAAATAGAATGGAAGTTTTCGAGGAATCCACGCGCCTTCTACTGGAAGGATGGAAGGCCGAGCAAGCACTCTGTTCTGATCCCGAGTTAGGAAAACAATTGTTTGAATTCGGCGTCGGCGAAAAGAAATACATTTTGCGCCATCTCGCCCGACAAATGGCTGAGTCAACTGTTTTGGAAAAAGAGGCTTCTCCTGTCGCAGGAAAAAAAGCGTCATCGCAGTCCGGCTTATTCACGAACCGCATTTCTGAAGTTGACCTCGAAAGTAGCGTCCGTAAATGCGTTTGCGAAATCGTTCATTCAGATTCACCTAGCTTGGCACGCGCCATTATTTGGCTTTTCCGAGCGCGAATCGGAATTCTTTGCCGACGTGACGACGGGTTTTACGCTTTTATAAATCGCGGTTTTTTGGATTATTTTTTAGCTGACGATATTCGGGAGAGGTTTTGCGAAAAAAGTATGCCCAATGAACAATGCCTTAAAAATATTTTTCAGGGCTCTTGGGAAAAACCCGAATGGCAGAGCGCGCTTTGTATGTTTTGTAGCATGGTTGACCCCATCCTGCTACAAACGTTGTTAGGCGATCTGTTAAAATCGTGCCAAACTAAGAACGACCAATGCCTAATATTTATAGCAGAGTGTCTCAACGGAGTTAAAAGCAAGCACAAGCTCGGCTCTCTTTTGGCGATGGTGAAGAATGGATTGATAAATACGTTGGCGAAGCATCCATTAAACAGAAAAGCTTTTCTAAAACTTTGCAAGAGCTCAAGTAACTCCAGAAACAACGCCCGTAAGGCCGCGTTCTATGCACGTGAGGAAGAGGACAGGCTATCGGGTGAACGCGTTCGGCGTGGCGTTGGACTCCTCGCATCACTTTATCCTGGACCGTGGTTAACTAAGCCATTGAACAGCTTGATCTGTTCAGAGGCGAGCAATGACACCGTAAAAATCGCTGCCATCAGGATGTTGAGTGATAATTTGGATAACAATTGGAAAGGGAATTCAGAATGGCACTCTGAGACGCACACTTTGTTAAAAAGTTATGCAATAGGTTCCCAAGGCTGCGATGTTCGGGGAGTCGCCTTGGAGGAGCTAGCCCGTCATCAGCCAGAATCCGCAATTCTTGAGTTTCTGAAAAAACGCGCTTTGGTTGAGACAGGTGGTGCTCAAGAGAGCGCTTTTTTCGCCATCTCTAATGGCTGGAGCCAGAACCCAAAAGCCATTCAATGGCTCGAAAAGCAAACAATTCTCAACATTAAATGGGAGACTCGGAAGGCCGCAGTCAATGGAATCGCAAGGAGTCGTTGCGCTGCTAGAGGGATCTTTGTTCCATTAGAGGCATATCGAAGATTCTACTTTTCCCTGTTTCAAAGGTTATACGAATTTGAACCAAACGAGGTGGCGGACAGGGCTGCTCTGCATTGGTTCCTCAGAATTGCAAAATCTGATCAATCTCCTGAAGTTCGGTCTGTCGCAATAACGGCACTCGCCTACGGCTGGGCAGATAATGCAGAAACATTTCTGGTTATTAAAGAACTCGTTTTTAAAGATATAGATCGAGACGTACAGAACCTCTGTTGTCGCTTATTATGCGATCAGTGGGCTGCGTCTCCTAAGTGCTATAAAGTATTAAAATTGATAGGGGAAAAGCATTCGGATTTTGAGTCGCGACTGATGGCTGCCACCGTATTGTGCCAACAATGGAAGGACCAGACTGGTGCGCAGATTCTCAAAAAATGTTTAAACAACGAGGGTGAAATGTCCCGAATATTGATGACTCCTTTAACTCCTGTGCGGATTAAGAAAAATGGGGCCTGCCAAACTATTGGCGATGCCATCCTACAAGCATTTCTTGATTCTGGCGGATTGTTCTCAGAGTAATTGAGTTGATGAAAAAGCCCTCTAGTGTTTAGAGGGCGATGATTGCGCTGACGCCAGCGCTTCACTAAAAAACAGAGATTCGGTTAGGAATAAAAATACCCGAGCTCTCTCAACGAACTATGCCGTCCATGTCCAACGATAACATGGTCGCAAACCTCAATCTTCAACAACTGCCCTGCACGAATCAAGTCTCGTGTAACTTTGACATCTGCTTCGGAAGGTTGCGGTTCACCGCTGGGATGATTGTGAAGCAGCACAATTGCGGAAGCCGCTCCAATAATCGCCGTGCGAAACACTTCTCTTGGATGCACGAGAATTGTGTCCATCAGGCCGATAGATACAACGTGGTGCCCCTTTATTTTTCTCCGTGTGTTGAGAAGCAACACAACGAAACACTCGCACTCCCGATTGAACTGCGGGGAAGTCGCAACGTGTGCTTTCCAATAATCTGCGGCTCGCTCCGGCGTGTCGCAAATTTGCATCTGCTCCGGTGTCCGACATTCTCGCAACGCAACAACCTTGTATTCCTTCGGCTGATATTTCGTCGGACCTTCATCCTCAAGTTTTACATCAAGGATGAAATCACAGGCCTTCTGCGCCTGAGCAGCCGCATGAACCACAAGCTTCCGGTCATTCTTCAATTGCTCCAGCCAGTTTTGAATATAGCTGGCCGATTGATCAATGATTGTGTTCTCAATCTCGCAATGTCCGCAGAGGAAGGCTGCGCCCATTTCCGCAACCAATTCTTCGCGGCTGTAGGGATCACTGCCGAACCGAATCGGTTCGTTGATTTCCTTTCGATTCAACCGGGACAAATGTCCCGTTGAATGGGTCAGCTCATGAAAGAGCGTGCTGTAATACCGTTCCCTGGAATCAAAGAGATGCGTCTCTGGCATACTGATTTCATCTAGTGGTGGGGAATAACAGGCACGTCCGCCATGGTGTTTGAGAACAGGCGCTTTTGGCATTCCCGCAACCACCTGTTCACATTTCTCAATCGGTTCAAACATTCCGTTGTTTTCTGGCAACGAGGGAACGGTGAGTCCATCACATTGAGCGGTATTGAAAACGCTGTGGTAGCGAAGAAATGGAATCTTCTTTTGTTCTCCATTTACTTCTTCCTCGAACAATTTCCAAAATACCACCGGAAACGATTTTTCACCTTTTCTCACTGAACCTCCAAGCGACTGCACCTGTTTAAACGTCAGCCAATAGGGCGATGCATAATTCGTAGCGTTTAAGAGAAATAAATTGATTCCTCGGTAAACCCTCCGACTAATGAAGTTTTGGGGCGCTTGATTTCCACCTTTCCATGGCTTCTGCCAGGGAACGGTGCCTGCTTCCAACAACTGAATGATTCGGTCGGTAACGATCTGATATACGTCATTTTTCACTAATTTGCCTTCTTGCCGTCCACCCGTTCAGGGTTGCTTCTGATTTTAGGAATTCTCAATTGGAAGCGCGGACGGCACTTCAATGAGAAGTGCGGTCACTTTGACCGTGGGAAAAAGGCAACCTCCCTCGCGATTGAGAGAGGTTGTTTGAATCAATGTTTCTGCTTGCGCTTCTTGGGTTCGCGAACTTTCCCGTTCAGGATTTCCGTTTCGGAATTAACCGAGATACGGACAATGCGGGGTGGTGGGTCAAAGCAGACATGCTTGTCCCAGCGCGTCACGAATTCTCGTGTCGGCTGGTTGATGAGCACGACTGCCGCGCAATCATTGATTCGGACAACTCGGGCAAGCCTATCGCCCAAACGAATGATGTCATTGACGCGCAACCGGTATTTCTGCTGGAACGGTCGCCAGATGAGGCCGAAGAGTTCGCCTTGATCAACAATGTTGTTCACCGCTCACCCTCCAGAATCTCCTGCACTTCCTCGGCGGATAATTGTTCCGGCTGCATTCCGTCTTCCGCAAAGGCGTGAACCTTTACAAAAACAAACTTTGACAGACGACAGGCGATGTCTTCGCGTCCTGCTTTTCCGGCCTCGTCTTCATCCAACATGACAATAACCTGGCTGTTTTGGTCGGTGTATCGGCGAATCAACTCCTCCTGTGCGGCTGAGAGTGTGCTGCCCATGAGAGCAACCACTTTTCTCATCCCGAACTGGTGAAGTTTCATACAACCAAAAAACCCTTCAACAATCACCAACGGCATATCTCTTGGCTCTTTGATCGCCTGATCAATGTTGAACAATTCCTGCGATTTGCGGAATCCGGGTGGCAGTTTGTATTTGGCGGTATCACCGGTGGGTTCACCAATGACGCGCCCTGCATACGCGACAACCTCTCCGGCCGGGTTGCCAATCGGGATGGCAATGTGGCCGCTCATCATTCCTTTGGCGCAAAACCCGATGCCGAAATCGACAATCGTTTCGAGCGTCAATCCGCGTTCCACAAGATACGAATGTTCACGCTCAAGCTTGTCTAAACGAAACTGGAGCGGCTTGTTAGGCGTGAATGTGTGAGGTTCCGAAGCGGCTATCTTCGCTGCCGGTTTCGGCAGGGATACACGCTGGACTTTGGGTTCTTCCTGTTCCTCAGCTTCATCAGCACTGGCCGACATCGCTTCGGGATCAAGATGAAACCATTCGATTGCTTTCAGCGCTGCGGCGTGAATGCTGACATTCTCCATTCGAGCAACGAAGTCGAGGGTGTTTCCGCCATGTTTGCATTCGCTGAAACAGTTCCAGATGTTTTTACTGGTGCTCACCCGGAACTGGGTGGCATTGCTGCCTTTGTGAATGGGACAGGGACCGCTCAGGCTGTCTCCGCTCCGTTTGAACTGGTCGATGAGGTGATAGTGCGATAGCACTTTTTCCATGGTGATGGCCGATTTGACGGCTTTGAAGTCAACGAACTTTGATTTGGGCATAATACTCCTATGGTTTGATTTCGAGGAACTGCGGCTCAGGAATTGAGACCGCTTCTGTGAGTTATCTTAGCGGTTTAGAAGAATTGCTCTAGGGGTGGAGATTTGCCGTTTGCGGCAAGTCTGAGATTGCTTGACTAGATAACCTAAGAACCCTAGGACTTAAAGAATAATGAACATCAAAGATATGTCGGTGGAACAACTGAGAAGGGCCGCTACGATCAAGGAGGAGATAGTTGGACTGGAAAAGCAGCTTCAAACGTTATGGGGCGGGAGCAAGGCCAGCAACGCAGTCTCCGCCAAAGGCGTCATGTCCGCTGCAGGTCGCGCCAGAATATCGGCAGCAGCCAAAGCACGATGGGCCAAAATAAAAGCATCCAAACGTAACGCGGCGAAACCTGCGAGTAGTGGCAAGAAAACAATGAGTGCTGCCGCGCGCGCCAAAATTTCAGCTGCTGCTAAAGCTCGATGGGCTAAGATTAAATCGGGGAAGCAGGGCTAATTTAACAAGCAGGATGTTTCACCTTGTTTGCCAGTGTGCCATTTCGCAGAAAATAGATCGACCGGGTTTTCTATAATTGCCCGGTCGGCAAAAAGGAATAATCCGTGCCCGCCCTTGAGGCGTGAACACGCATCAACGAGCGACTTTACCCTTGCGGGAATTGTTGTGACGGTCAGCACTCGAAAGCGATGGAAATCAAAACGAGTGCGATGGATGGATTGCGACCAAGTTGCTTCGTAGGCCAAAAGCTTGCGATAAAACGATGTTTGAGAAAAATTACGGCGCGTGACGGGCATGGTTCCACGATCTGCTTCCAGGAAGAAAAAAGCGCGTTCACTGCTGCCAGTCTGATTGGTAAATTCCAACGCAAAAGCGCGGTCAGGAATCACGCTGAGTTTTAGGCGTTTATCTACGTTCACCTTCCACCGAAACAGTTCACGTTTGCTGCCGGCCTTACAACCAAGTGCAAGTTGATCGTCAGTGATGAGCCGGACATCCCTCTGGCGACACGCGAGTTCAATCGCTACCATCACGTCAGAAACCAAAAGCGCATGTTCAATGAAAATTCGGCCAATCGAACAATTTTTCGCGTCCCAGGCAAGCTGTCCAATGCCAAGTTCCTGCTCCAAAAGTGATGCGCCTTTATTTCCCAGGGCATAGACAATCTCACGTAATCCGCCCTTGTAATAAAAATCAAGCTGCGAGCGTGGACGCTCCAAATACCCGTGATGGTAAAGGAGCTTTAACCTGCGCAAAAGCTGCTGTGCGCTGCCAGGAAGGAGCGAGATCAAATGTGAAGATTTAAGAACACGATGCCTATAAATTTGCCGGATAATTTCGCGGTCACGCTCGGTAAGCTGCATGGGAGCAACTAACGTGGTGCGGTTGAAACGGGGAAGGCGGGCGAAGTGCATCGGCCCATTATGGCCGAGAGTGAAGAAACGCGTTAGGGGTCAACTCTTGCTCTTTCCGGCAAGTTTTAGCGCTTCTTTTATGCAAATTTCGCGGCCTTGCAGCTTTCATTGAATCCTCCCTGAAGTTACTTCAATTCTTTTTTGAGTTCATCCAACGATTCAGCTTGGCTTCAATAACTCTACGTCGCATTGCAAAATGCTGCTGCGATAAAGCAATAAGTTTTTCTTTGCGGCCAACCCGATTTTCAATGGGCGGTAACATCTTAGCGCGAAACGGTTCTTTGTTGGTTCCATCTTCAAGTAGTTTCACCACCGCCTCATAGCGATTGAGGTCAGCAAGCGCACTGGCCGGTATGGTGTTGCCGAATTCTTTTTCCATAACTTCTGCGTCTGCATATCCGACCCGAAAAGAAATGAGAGTTCCGGCGTTTCCAAAGACCGCTTGTCGGACGGGAAGCGAAAGCTGGTCAATGTATTGGTGGGAGAGAATAAGACACGAACGATATTTGCGGGCCTCCGCGAGAATGGATGCAAAGGCATCTGTTGAAAAATTCTGGAACTCGTCGATGAACAAATAGAAGTCGCGACGTTCTTCTTCGGGGCGATTTGACCGTGCCATAGCAGCCAGTTGAAATTGAGTTGTGAGTAGTGAACCGAGCAGGTTCGCTTTTTCATGCCCGAGCTTTCCTTTGGATAGATTTGCTATAAAAAGGCGCTCGTTGTCCATGATGAATGGAATGCTCACCTTTGATTTTACCTGCCCTAAAATATTGCGAACCACTGGATTCAAAAGGAATTGACCGAGTTTGTTCTGAATTGGTGCGATAGCTTCCCGTTGAAAACGCTCGTCGTATCCTTCGTATTCCTCTGCCCAAAACGCTTTTATGAACGGGTCTTTGATCTGGCGCACCACTTTGGCGCGAAACCCTGAATCAGTGAGCATTCGATTGACGCCCAAAAGAGTTGCGTTCCGACAATCAAGCAATGCTGATACAGCATTGTAGAGAATATATTCCAGTCGCGGGCCCCACGAATCGCGCCAGATGCCTTTGAACGCACTCACGATGCCTGAGGCGACAAGATGTCGGTCGTCCGGCTCAACATTCGCCAACACATTTAATCCAATAGGAAATTCCAGATCACCCGGATTAAAGTAAACCAGATGGTCGGCCCGTTTCGGTGGGATATGATTTAACAAATCTTCCGCCAAGTCTCCGTGCGGATCAATCACCCCAACTCCATGTCCAAGGGCGATGTGCTGAATGATCAAATTTCGTAAAAGGGTAGTTTTTCCAGAACCCGTCTTTCCAATGATGTAAATGTGCTGCCGCTGGTCAGCGGTAGATATTCCAAAACGCTGGGGATCACCCCAGCCTTCACGTTCACCGATAATTATGTGCGGTTGATCATTCATGGTTCCCAGGTCAGTCGCCACTCCGGCCACAGAAAAAGTCTCCGTGTTGCTAGACTTTGTTTCAGCAGCTTGCGCGTGGTCGTGAACGCACCACCGGCAGAATGTGTTGGGACAAGCCGGTGGGGTAATGGCGACTGGCTTTGAAATCCGAATCTCTGAAGCCGAATTGACAGGATAGAGGATAGAATGAAATGACTAAAGGGGAGGAAACTTGCCGCTTCCGGCAAAGGGACGCGCCCATGGCACGGCTGTTCTCAAAAGGCCGCATTCGCGGCCCCGCTTTTTCCAAACCAGTTGAAACCGTCGTGTGCAAGTCGTTCGAACAGTGAGTGACTCGTTCCTCCGCACTTCGGTGCGAAAGGGTCGCGCTAGCGGGTGGTCGTCAGTGCGATAGCGCCTGATTTCATAAACAGTCCCCCCAACGTGTCGGCCCGTTTCAATAGAAACGGCTACCGGCCGACTTAACGCTTGTTGGTAAAGGACATTGGTTAAATGGACTGCACCCGGCTAGCCCGAAGGGAAAAAGCGTTAAGTCGGGCGGTAGCCGACGACACGTTGGGGGAGCTAGTGTGCGGCAGTTAAGCCGTGCCAGTGGAAAAGTGACGGGCGGTAGCCCCTACATACCATGTATGTATGCCGTTAAGTAGGGGCATATAAAAACGTCAGGCGTATATTTCCGGGAGCGGATCTCGTTCTCGTTGTGCCATAGTTCGAGAGAGTAGCAGAGCTTATGTCAGCTTGTTCCAAGTTAAAAGAGCCGCCATACAGTCATTTATTAGCTAGTAGATTCTTTAGCGAAGTATTGACAAAAATCAGACTCTATGTTATCATACTTGTGTTGTCACTGCGGAGCCTGTTAGTTAGATTTTTTGAAACTTTCCGCTATCGGCAAATTTCCCCCTCCTGACTCCAGCCCGATGTTCCGTTATTTTGCAGCAGTGAACCGCGACAAGGGTTCTCCACTTCAAGCCAATGATTTCGCCTCAATCTAAAAATTACCTTCAGTCGAATCGAAAACGCCTGGCTTTGTTTCAAGACGAAGTAGCTTTTTTGATGGGTAAACGGGGAGGGGCAAAAATCTCGCGTTATGAACGATTCGAGCTAGAGCCAGGTTTAAGAACGGCCTTAGCGTTTGAAGTGATTTACAAAAGATCAGTGAGCGAACTTTTTGACGGGTTGTATCACGAGGTCGAAAAGGAAATTGCGAAGCGAGCTAAAATCCTCAACCACCGAAAGGATCGGAAACCAAGGGAGACTGCGGCGCGCAAACGCGAAACCCTTAACGCTCTCGCTACGGCTTAATAAATTAACATAATTCCATGAATCAAAAGATTCCAAAACACCCGCGCATTTTAGCAATTGCACTTACAACCGTAGGTGTAGGATTTGCCATTTTCGAAGGAAGAGAAGTTTTAGTAAATTGGGGCGTCAAAACAATCGAGGGGGATAAAAACAGTATGAGTGTGTTAAGAATCAAGGATTTAATCGCGCAATATCAACCGAACCTGGTCGTTCTCGAAGAAACCTCGGCTTACGGCACAAAGCGAAGTTCCCGCACGCAAGCACTCACTAAGAAAATTGTGGCATTAGTTAAGCGTGATAAGATCCAAGTGAGATTGTTTTCAGCCACAGAAATTAGAAAAGCGTTTTTCCCTGAAGGGGAAGGAACCAAACAGGAAATTGCTGAAATAATTGCAAAGAGATTTCCAGAGGAGCTTGCTCACCGACTGCCGCCCAAGCGCCGCGCATGGCAGCGGGAAGATACCCGAATGGGAATCTTCGATGCGGTGGCACTTGCTTTAATGATTACTTTCAAACCGTTCCCAGCGAGATCGAAGTCTGGCAAAAGAATTCAAGAAGCAAAATTGTGAAGTAATGTGTTTAATGATTGTTAAACCGTTAGAAAATGCGCAAGTTAGATGGTTCGAGAGAATATCTAAAGCGATTCAGCTCGTTCCGTAACAACTCAATGCGACCGAGTTATCCACAGGTCGGTGTGCTTTTTCCCTTAAAGGAAACCTATTCTTAATTTGGGTATTCTTAAACTGTATATTCTTCATATAGAGTGATGTTAGCGGGCTGACTTCTGGATGTTTGCTAATTAACCTCTTGATGTTAACTAATTAACTTCTGCACGTTTATCTCCAAAGGAACGGCTATTTTTCGGCCTGACGGAAAAGTGAATTGTGTAGCGGTTTGTTTTTCCCTGACCTCGGCGCTCAATTGTAATCAAATTCAACTTCTGAAGCTCAGAGATAAGTTGCGTCACGCGTGACCGGCTGATCCCCATATCCTGCGATAGACGCTCCTGTCCCGGGAAACAGGATTCATTGTGCCACGCGTAACTTAAGAACATCGCATACGTGAGTTTTGCGCCAATGGATAGTTTTGATTCTTTGAGAATAAAGTTGGGAACCTGAGTGAAACCGCCGCGCGAAACGGGATCAAAAGCGGCATCCAATTGGATGTTCGTTTCTTTCATGATTTCGCCAACGGATTGCACCATGTCCACATTATCTCACAAGCCTCTTTAAAGTGCACTGTGCATAACTCCCTCCCTTTGCATCCGCGTGATCATGTTACAATAAAAGCACCTCACTTTTATTATTAAATTCAATCGAACATGACTGAAAATTCTTCCGAAGAGTTCCGAAACATTCCGCAGGGTTCCGAACTGCTCGGAAACCTGCCTGCACCTTCCGCAAGTTTCAGAAACATTCCGAAACATTCCGAAACATTCCGCATCGTTTCGAAGGCTGCGGAACGCAAAGAAAATCACACTCTGACGGTTCGCGAAGCTGCGCGATTGTTTGAAGCGGCTAGCGTGGCAAGAACGGAACGGAGCATAATCAACTGGTGTCAGCCAAACAAAAAGGCATCGCCCGGTTGGATGCTTATTTTGATCCGAACGAACGAAAATATTACATTTCTTCGCAGAGCGTTAAATTGTCGATTGCGGAAGAAAAAGCAAAGGCGGCGAAGATAAATTCTGAGTTTTCCGAACCAGTCCGAAACGATTCCACCGATTTCGGAAACGGGCATAAGGAAACGGCATCCGAAAAGAGACCTGCTTTTGAAGCCGACAGGGAAAAAGTAAAATCACTCGAAAATGAGGTCATGGATTTAAAAATTGTAAATCGCGGCAAGGATTTCTTTATAAATCAACTCAAATCCGAGCGCGATAACTTCGTTACGCAACTATTGAGTTTCAGTCGCACGATCGGCGAATTAGAAACCAAGCTTTTGCAAATAGAAGGGCCAACCGAAAGCGCACGGAAACTAACCGTTCGGAGCGGTTCGGAAACCGAGAATAACGAAGCAATATTTCACGAAACCTAAACTGTGTGACGGGCTTTGACGGCGCTCGTGCCTGGACAACGCTGGGGAGGTGGACGTGGAAGGAAGGGCGCAAAATCGGGCAATAAGGGCTTTCAGTCATTTAGACTCTCACAAGTTTAAAACCCGTATTTGTCTTTACGAAGCCGGAATGCCTCTTTGCCGCCTTCCATCACGGCCGCAATCTCATGGCGGATGTCGGCAATATCAATAGCTCCTTGGAGTTTAATCACGCCGCCTGACTGTTCTCCCGCAACGCGGTAGTCGCAACAGATCAGTAAATCAGCGTCACCGTTAACAACAAGATTCGCGTTGTGGCTGGAAAATATAATCTGTCGGCACTGCTTTGCTCGCCAAAGTTTTTCGGCAGTTTGCGGCATCACTTTGTTGTCAAGGTCATCTTCCGGCTGGTCAATGACCAAAGGAGGCCCCGGTTGATTCAGAAGCACCCACAGCAAAGCCGTTGCTTGTTGGCCAGCAGACGCATCTGCAAATGCGATATATTCGCTTTCACGCACACGATACTCAAAAACCGGCGTATCTTCGAGCGGCGTCAGCGCCAATTCTAGCCACGCTTCTGGGGTTAATTTCCGGGCAAGTTTCTCAACATCTTGCCCTGTGAATCCTGCACCTGAAATTAATGGTGTTATCGGAGCCACAAAACCGTTGCTGGCGCGCGAAGCGGCAAGCATGAGCGCTTCGAGTTCTTTCAGGGCATTTTCCCATTGGATGGTCGGGTCAGCAGCAGCCGTCACCATTTCCAAAAGGGTCTCAACTTTATTTCCCCGGATATTCGTGCCGGTTAAATAGGATTTTAGTTTGAGGACAATTTCGGTGACTAAAGAAGCTTTTTTCAAAGTGGCCCGGATTTGATTCTCCGAAAGGTTCGTCAAATTTTGGCATTGCTGGTGAAGAAGCGCATATTGATTACCTTTCAGCGTGTGCCATTTGTCTCGCAATGAAGAGGATACCGTTTCGGGATTTCCTAAAGATGTGATTTCATTTTTCTTATTGATGAGCCGCGTCCGGGCGCTTTTAAGTTGCTGTTCAAGCGTGTTGAATGCCTCAAGCTTTGAAGCATGGATGGTGGATTTCGCCTTGGCCGCTTCATACGAGGCGTCAAATTGCGTATGCGCTGTTTCCAATTCCTTTTGCGTCAAGGCCCACGGACTTGCCGGGTCGTCAACACCGTTTATGTCCGCAACGAGCTGGTCAGCCGAATGGGAAAACTTTTCAAATAACCCGCCAACTTCTTTCGACATCTTGCTTACCAATTCCTTATTGGGTAAGCCTTCCAAACTCGCATCCGCAACGGTGGTGGACGTAAGACTTTCTTTTAATGACTCTATGGCGGTTCGTGCATTTTCCAGTTCGTTTTTCCAGGCATCAATAATCTCTGCTTCACGTTCGTAACCGGGTTTCTTAGCAAGCACAGCTTGTTCTTGTTCGCCGATACCCGTTAAATCCCTACGTGCCACCGTGATTTGCTCGTTCAGGGATAGCATCAGTTTTTCATCATTGGCGACATCTGTTTGCAATTGCCTGTAGCGCTGAACCGCAAGATAGGCCGTTCGCGTTTCGGAAACCACCTCTTCCATAGTCGAACGCATTTCGGCGAGTTCCTGCCGAATGGGTGAATGAATAAACCTATTGAGTTCCTCTATCCGCACGCCGACATTACTCAATTGTTTTTGGCTGTATGCTTGAATCGGTAGCAGACTGCGAACGTCCGCCGGTTTACATGACTCAAAATTTCCTGCACCGATTTTCAAAAGCAATTCATTGGTTCCTGCATTTCGGCGAACAGTATGAGTGACGCCATTAAGGATGAAATCGACCTGAATATTGCCTTTTAGGTCGGTGAGCGTCTGCTTCACTAGCTTGTCGCGCTTGTTTTGGTATTCGGGAAGGTCGTCGTCCGGTCGGGGTTCATCACACAATGCCCACCGTAAATATTCCAAAATAGTGGACTTGCCCGTTCCTCTGCCGCCGATAATCGCATTGTATTGCGGATTAAATTCTAAAAATATCGGGCCGAGAAACGCGCTATTGGAGACGTTGATTGACGCGATTACCACCGATGGAAGCAAAGGCTGTGTTTGCGAAATGCGAGACTCCCGCGCCAAACACGCCTGTCGCAAAGCTTCTGCCGTAGGTTCCGCCCATTTTATCCAGCTTACATGCTGACCCAAGTCCAGGTAATCCCGGCGGCGATTATCTGAGGTTTGAAACAGACCCAAAGCCTTCTGCCCATAATCTCCGTTACGACCGGACAAGATGCCCGTGTTTCCGGCACCAAGTTGGCTAATGCTTCCATCAAGATAACCCGCGACGCACGACATACTTTTGTAATGGCTCGCATGTCCCGACCGGAGCAAAGTGCTTGTGCCGCCTTCTGACACATTTGGGATGACAATGTATCGTCCCCGCAGGTATTCATGTCGGTCAAGCTGCTCATACAGCTTGTCGAACGTCGTTACCTCATCAAGACGTCGAACTTCCGCACAGTATTGTTCTGCCGACTCGGTTGGAGTCATGGCAAGAGCGGTAAGTGCAAGTGAAAATAAATCCTCAGGGAAATCCGCATCAAAAATCAGCAGGGCCTGGCATGGAATGGCCAATGTCAATTCCATTCCGGGAAAAACCACGATGCGACTCTGAGCCGAGACCGGATTTCCTGCGGCATCACGCTCGTCTGCTGCGGCACGGCGAATATACTGAATGAACGCCATGTCGTGATGGTCGGTAATGGCAAGTGCGTTCAGCCCTTTCGCTCGGGCAGCCGCAATGAATTCTTGTGCGTATTGCAGACGTTCCGTCTCTGTAGTGGCAGGTTGGCCCTGCCACTGGCGGTCGCGTGGTGTGTGAACTTGAAAGTCACAACAATTGAAATGTGCGCCTTTGTCCATATCATTTATTCCCAATCGGCGTTTTTGAAACCAAGCGTTTTAGCGTTTTCGGAGACGGCGCGTTTAGTCTGGTCCTTTGCCCCATTCGGGAAACTCGCCTGAATCTCGACGCTGATTTTCACTTCCGCGTTCGGATCTGCGGCGAGTGTGGCGATGATTTCCTCGGCGATTTGCACCAGCTTCAGCTTTGCTGTTGAGGCGTTGACCGTAACGTTGCCGTGAAATGAATGGGTCTTCGGTGTGCCGCCGGTTCCTTCCATTCCAGGAAGTTGGTTGAGTGTGCCAGTGGTTCCTTTGCTGGGCGGTGTGCCTGACGGCGGTAAGTCCGACGTGCTGCCGCTGGTGCCTGTCGTGGCAGGTGGCGGTTGGATGCTAACGGCGTAATGTGCGGCGGCTACTGGCTCGATGAGCAAAAGCGTAGCGTCGAGTTGCACGTTGGCGTCGCCGAATTTGAATCCGTCGAATTTGCCTTCGTGTTCGCCGTAGGCGGTGCCAAAAAAATCTCCGGTGCCAGCGCCTTTGACGATGGCTTGCTCCAACACGCCTCGATTCTTCAAGCGCGGCAAATAGAGATAGCGCAGCGTATCTTCCCAAAAAGCCATCGCGGTCACGGCGAGCTTGTTTTCTTTCCAATAAAGTTCCTTGAGTCGGTCGCGCAAATGAATTGGCGACCACGTTGAAATGACCAGTTCTTGATCCAAGCTGACGCGCTCAATTTCTGCGCCCAGCGCCGCGCCGCTGGTGTTCAGCTGAAAAAATTCGACGCTGGCCTGTGTCGCGGTGGATGAGGCTTGCGATGGGCAGAGCAGCCAGCGGTAACATTCGCGGGCGGCTTTCGGCACAACTTCCTCGGCTGTTTTCAATTCCTTTTCCGCCTGTTTCTTTTGGACGAGGTCTATGTTCAGACGGCTAGCCTCGACATCATCTACGATGGATTTCCACGCCAGCGCCGTGCGCACGCAATCGTTGACGCGAGTGAGTGATGCATGATCTGGCGCAAGAAAAATCAGACGATTGCCCCGGTAACGCGGTTTGCTTCCGTTGCTGCGCGTGAAGGAAAGCACTTCATCAAACGCCAGCCGCGTTTCCGCACGCGTGAAAAAATTCTCCGGTGGAAGGCAGACCAGCCGCAACCCGGCGTCATCGGGAATATCCGCGTGCGGCGTGAAAATGTGGATGCCTTGAAAGAACGAGGAACCGGCGGTGAGTTTCTGCAATGCCTCGGCCAGCTTTGGGCGAACGTCGTGAACGTCATTGAATCGGCGTTTGCGGTCTTCCATTTCGCGGCGCAAGTTGGCTCGAGTGTCGAACCAGAAGCGCGTCGTCTCCTGCGCCTTGTCGCCAGTCGTGTTCAAATAATGAAGCCGGTCGGCGAGCCGGTTCAGCGCGTCGGAATAGGTCGAGGAAACCTGGCCGGGTTGGAAACAGCCCAATAGCACGCGGGCACGTTCCTGACCGCGTGTGCCTGCGGACTTGGTCGCCACCGCAGACGGGGCCGTGCCGAAGAAAATGGTGCGGGCGACTCGCCGCGCCGCTTGAATTGCACCGAAGCGCGGTTCTTTGGATTCCAACTCCGTTGTCTCGGCGCGTTCGCCGTCAACGTCGCCTTCAAGCACGGCATCCCAGCCGTTTTGTAAATGATAGGTAAGTTCGTTGCGCGTCTCTCCGTCGTAAAGCGGCAGGCTGCCTGGCAGAATCATCAAATCCTGATTCTGATCTTTCCAGAGCCGATAGATGACTTTCGCCATGAGCTTCAATACGCCGCGTGTCCGTTGGAAGCCATCGAGGGTAGTCCAATCTTCGTAGAGCCGGTCGAAAACTTCCGGGTGGATGGGATAAGCCTGAATCAGTCGGTCAAAATAGCGTGCCTCCTGCGTTTCGGACGGCAGCTTGGAACCTTCAGAAATGTAAGCCTCAGCGAAAGCTCGGCAAACCGCGTCCCGGTTTTTCAAATCGCTGATCGGTTCAAACAAACGGCGGCGAACAATTTCAAATGCTTCTTCTGTTGCGACGGGTTTCCAAAGTGCCTGCACACGGCCAAAAGTTTTTTCCAGGGCGCGCAAAGTGGCGACGCCTCTCTGACTGCCCGCTTCAACGTCGGATTCTGGCAACGATGCGAGCAACACCGCGCTCGGCACCAGCTTCATAGCTTCGGTGAGCGCCTGAGCGAACGAAAGATTGCTGTCGTAACTGCCGCCGCTAAGTGTCTGGCCGTCGGGGAATTGGCGGATGTAGGCGACCAATTCATCCACCAGCACGACGCACGGCGCGTGATTTTCCAACAACGTGCGCAACACGTCCTTGCCGGGCGACGTGCCTTTGGCGTCGGAGTCTTTTAGCAGGGCATAGCCTTCTTCCCCGCCAAGCTGCCACGCGAGCTCGCCCCAAAGAGTGTTAATGGATTGCTTGCCACGTTTCCACGACTGACCGGGTGAACGGGCTGTGCCATCGAGCACGGCGACATTCGCCTTGGGCATATCCATGAGTTTGGCTTGGTCCAGCAGTGCGGGGATCCCGGGCAAATCTTTCAAGGGACATTTGCGCGTGGCGAGGTGATACACTGCCAGCATGGTGTGCGTTTTGCCGCCGCCGAACGCAGTCTGAAGTTGGATGACCGGATCACCACCCTGACCATTGAGGCGCCGCGCGACAGACGTTAACAGCAGCCGCATCCCTTCCGTGATAAACGTGCGCTCAAAAAATGCCGCCGCGTCCTGATATTCCCGCGTCGCCTTGCCGGTGTGAACCGCCGAGATGTCGGCGGCAAATTCGGATTGGAGGAATGTCCCCTCAAGCACGTCCGCGTGTGGGACAGCAATTTCTCTCCATGGTTTCAGGCTCATAAAAATTATTGGCGGAATGCTACGTTTGTTGTGATGCGACTGAGAAAGTTTTGGCGGCTTGCTCCGCAATTTTTTGAAGAGTTCTAATCAAGGCGTCCAAGTCCGTGGCGAACTTACCGGATATGATGTCGGCCCTTGTTTCGTCATCCCAACTAGAGTGGTAACTCCACCGGAGATAGGCGTGCCAAAATCCATTCGAATCGAACTGTTCTCCAAAGGCATCCTTAAAAAGCGTGACTACCGGCAACTCCACTGGCCCTTTCAAATCGCAATTTATGTAGGCAAAGCCAAAACCAAAATTTCTGTAGTCTGAGTCAGCACAGCGGAGTCCAAATCGCAAGTTCTGGGCCTTCATGGCGGCATTGGTGTAAAAATAGTTCTCACCCGGTTCTCCATGGCCCGCGAAAACCTCCGAAGTTTCTAGGCCCAATTCCTTTCCTATGGCGTCGAGTTGACCATTTACCTTTTCTATAATCGCCTGCCGAATCGCCCCATACGCATTCCGCAGGCTGGCGTAGGCAAGGTAAGTTTCACCCGACTGGTCATGGGTTACTGCTTCGATAAATTTTTGGTTCATAGGCCCGCTGGTGTTTTGCTGAGTGAGGCGCTTGATCAGGTGAATGTATTGGCTAATGGTCTCCCGCACGCCGGGCGCATTGGCGGCCTCCTTGCGGCAGGCTTCCAACCATCCCACGATGTCATGCTTGTAGGAAACTCTTTGGAAAATCGTGATGAAAGACGGTGTTTTGTAGAAGATATTTGTTGACCAATCAGCTGGCGAGTCACCGCCCAAAGTCAGGAAGAGCAGATTGGCTTTGGAATTTTGTTTATGGTAGCGCTGCAATTGATTTTTCTGGAGTCCAGCATATATCTTATTCTCGATAAAAATGGCGCGGTGATTTCCATCTTGTATCACAATATCGAGGCGACCTTGTTCCCCGATGAAAACTTCGGGAACGACACGAGCCGATTCTGCTTCGAAATCTATGATTTTTAAGTGAGCTAGAAACTGCTTGAGGAAGATGGCTCCCTGCCCGTGTGCCCCCCGAGGATTGAGAAGCTCTGCCAACATAGGCGAGTGGGTGCGAACCTCGTAATGTCCCACATGGAGGATGTCGAAGACGTTGAATCGTTCGCCGCTGGCCTGACTCAACGCCTCCTCATATTGGCGAACGGTCTTCGCCAACGTGAGAAGATGCGATGACCGTTGGAGACTGGAGCCAATCATTGAAACATGTCTCCTTGTTTCGCATTTTGCGGCGCGGTCGCGGCGGCGGATTCGATGCCGGTCCAACTCGTGATGAGTTCGTTGTAGGCGCGGGCGTCCTCGGCCTGGCCGAGGCGTTCGCAGAGGGTGTAGAGGCGGTAGGCGAGTTGACGCACGGCTTCGGCTTTGCCCCCGAGGGCGGCGAAAAGCGAGCCGGAGCCGGATTCACCGCCTTGCTTAAGGGCGCGGATGAGCTGGTGCAGGGCTTCCCAGACAGGCGTTCGGGTGTCGGTGCGCGGGTCCCAATCGGTGGGATACTCGGCCCACTTGAGCAGGCGCACTTTGCCGCTGCCGCTTTGCAGCACTCCGGCTTCCTTCATCGCGTCCACGCTGGTGGATTTAGAGCGGGCCAGCACGTCGGCTTCGCCAAAGACGCTTTCCGTCCAGCCGTGTTGCTCGAACCAGTGCAGGCAGAACTGGGTGTCGGCATCAAAGTCGTCCTCGGCGAGGAAGCGGTTGATAAGTTGGAGGGCGGTGCGCACACTCATGGGCGCGCCGTCCGCCTCGAGCACGGCGGCGTATTTGGAAAAGACCGCCATGCCCGGTCCGATGATCGCCTGCGAAAGGTCCACAGGAGCGACGGGCGAACGCTCGTCGCCGGAACCCTTGGTCATCTCGTCGAGCGCCTCTGGCAGCACGCCGTTCAACTCGCGGATGAACTCGCGGCGGGAAATGGAGGGCGCGTCGGCGGGGCGTT
Organism: Verrucomicrobiota bacterium; assembly: GCA_039925885.1. GTDB lineage: Bacteria > Verrucomicrobiota > Verrucomicrobiia > Limisphaerales > CANJXF01 > CANJXF01. Next base: position 13,009 of record JBDSYB010000366.1, on the reverse strand, counting down.
TGCGGCAGACGAGGACGATGCTGGAGGCGAGGGAGTTCATAGATATCTTTAGCTTGTCCGTTACTTCAGTGTGAAGAGGCCACGTGCCATTGATTCCAAGATTGGCTTTAATTACGGCATCGAGAAAGGTCTCCCAACCCGTCGATGAGGTGGCGTCGTTTTTGCTTTCGGACTGCTTGAAGGCGTAATAGATGGTCACCGGAATCGCTGGGTGCGATTGATCTGAGAGGCGTCTCATAGCCGCTTTCATTCCGCTAAGAAAAAAAGCCTCCGCCTCCGTCTTGCCGCCATGACGATAAGGAGTCGCCACTAACTCTTCGGTTTTAGGCGTAACCAATGTTGAAAACAGCTCAGGAAGTGATTCCCTTAATGAACGTCGCAGCCACAAATAGAAGAAGTCCGACAAGTCTGCGTAACCAATGTTATCGTAATACGGAGGGTCGGTAGAAACAATTTTATTATCGCTCAAAGTTTGCGCTGCGGCGTCCATTTGGATGCCTTTTCCTAGGATTCTTGGATTGCAGCCCCCAAGACCGCCAGATATCGATGTTATACCCCCAAGGAAGTTTCCGCTAGAATCACCAACCACGTTACTTTCCGCAAAATCCCAAGTCATAGGAATTGCTTGACGACTAAATGTATTTATTGGGTGTTGGCGAAGCAGCGCCCAAGAACAAATTGTCGAACTTCGGTCCGCCAGCTTGCTCACAGCCAAACTAAGGTATACTGCTAATGCATCGGCATACGAAGTTGCCCCAGTTGCGTTGCCATTCGAGTATCTGCCATCTTCGGGAAATCCTGCGGTGAGTGCGTCATTACGGATTCGCTGTCGAGCCTCACCAACAAGATCGCTGAACGTCGTCAGCGCAACCAATTGCCGTGGTGTGAATAAATCACCGAAGGTGGTCATGCCGTAATTGGCAGTCTTGAAATCGCGGGGATTATCGGGAAGGGGAACCTCGGGCTTCCATTCGGGCAAGGCTTGATTAGCGACGCCCTCGATCTCCTCGGTTGGAGCAAGAAATACGCGACCGCGGGGTGTTTCAACGATTGTTGCTAGGAGTTTTTGCCCCATGCGCCCCGCTTTGCCTTCCGAACGGATATAGTCATAGTCGATCGGTGAGTCTGACATGAGGCAGCGAAAGGCTTTTCGTTTGCCTGCTGACGTGCCATTTGATGCCCCACTTAACGGCGAACCTATCTTCACCGTGAATCGGTAGCGGTCGCCTTCTACCACCGGATGGATATAGAAGTCTTTCCCCTCCTTTCCACAAAGAATAAAGGTAGATGCCAGTGGGACATCCACTTGCGAGAACGCCGGATTGGGACTCTTGACCGTCCGCGCCCAGAGCCAAGCGATGACGGTGAGCTTCTGGCCGACGAGCGGTTTGAGGTCGGGCCGTTCCTTCACCATCTCTGTCGTGATTTCCACCGGCGGATAGAGGTGGCCGATGCGCTTCTGCGCTTCCTCGCGCATCCATGCGCCGTAGTAGCGCACGTCTTCCGCCAGACCGGTGGCACCGGGCCATTCCCGTTCCAAATCCAGATCCTTCTTTTCCGCGCCTTGGCGGCGGTGCAGCAGGCTGACCGGCGGCCTGCCCGCGAACTTGGGCGGGATCTCGATCATGGCTTTGTTAATGAGCACGGCCACGGGGTTGAGGTCACTGGCGTAAGCCTCGAGCCCCAGTCGCTGCGCCTCCAGCGGGATGGCTCCGCCACCGGCAAAGGGATCGTGCAGGGCGGGCAGCTTGTCGGGATTGAACAGCTCGGCGGCCTGCGGGTGGTCCTTGTTCAGCTCGCACACCTCCCGCCACGAGCGGCGAATTTCTTCCCGCGCCGGCTCCAGCACTTCCTCGTTGGTGGTGTTCTCCCATAGCACGAGGTCTTCGATGATTTTGAACAACCGCTTCCGCTCGATGGCGGCATCCTTCTTGTTCTTTCCGTATTTGAACCCGCCGCCCTGCTGGTAGCCGGGATCATTGACTAACTGCGCAAAGATAACCGCCCGCGCCGCCGCCAACGGCCGCCGCGCCCACCACAGATGCAGCGTGGATGGATGCCCATGCCGGATGGACTTCTCCCGCGCACAAGCCGCATTGATCGCGTCCAGCGGTAGAGCGACTTCAATGAGCTTACGCGGCGATTTAATTGAATGAGTCATTGGGCAAATAGAGATTTCATATCCTCAGAAGAAGCGAGATCACGTGCGGTCAGGTCGTTGAAGTGCGAAGGTTCGAGTGGGTCTGCTCCGTGGTCCAGTAGGGCTTTTACTGCTTCTCTGTTTCCGTCAAGAACGGCCTGGGCAAGCGGAACAAAATAACCCGGCAGTGGCTCAATATTTTCTATTCCCTCCCGCTGAGCGTGTAACATCTCAAAAAAGTTGCTTATGTGAGTCAATTGTCCGCGTGGTGAAACGCCTTGTGAAAGAAGGATGGATAGCACTTCGGAAAAGCCCGGACGTAGCGCAATTGCCCAAGTATAATAAAGTAGAGACGGGCGCAGTCCGAGCTGGATAATTTGGACGAAGCGTTGCGGATCTCCACCCCAAGCCTTATCCAGTTCCTCGCGATCGGACCACGAATTTTCGCAAATAGCGCGGCAATTCTGCCCGATGATCAAGCTTTCGTAGACCCGCTCAGGATTGTTAAGGTATTTTATGAAAGGTTCGAGGTCGTCGATAGGCGCTTTCCGACCCTTTTTTACATTCAGGAGCAAAAGCTCGGATTCCAAAATCGCCCTGTGCCAGACATCGGATGTCTCGCGCAAGCGCCTTTCAGCGTGTTCGATTAGGATATTCCAATCTTCCGAATTTCCCGCCTCGAAGACACGGTGCATCGCATGCAAGTTCCCCAATTCTGACAAAGACGAGAAGGCAGGATCCAATTGCCTCGCTTGATGCAGAAACCCCCTAATTACGCTCAAATCAGAACGGAGAAAACTTTGTGCAATACAGAACTCAGCATTCGGTTCTAAAGTAGACCAACCCAAAATTAGTTCCTGTAGCACTGCTTGAAGTTCATGCAACCGCCCTAATTGCTGAATCCAACCAAGGTTTTGTCGGAGTTGCAAGAGTTCGAAAAGAAGGTTTCGAAACACGGGCATATTCACCCGGTTGGGTTGCAGTCCCAGTTTTTCCCAATTGGTGACGGTAAGGTGTTCGGGAGGCGATTTTTTAGGAGGCGCGAACGGCCCGGTGATGAGCGTGTAACGGAACCTAGTAAGAGGTCTGGTGGCTATGAAACGCTCTTTGATATCAACGAGTTGATCTCCAACAAGTCCGAACCCCTGGTCATGCCACGAGAAAATTCGGTCTTCGGAAGCAGCACGAGCCCACCACTGGGGACGTTTGCTAAGACTAAAAGAGGCACCTGCAAGGAAAAATGGACCACATTCGGCCGCCATGTCTTTGATGCTAAGTATTTGGCTCAATTGATCGGGCTCAACCTGCTCGCTGACAAGGTGCTCGGATATTTTTTGTTGAATTTCAAGGAGCATGCGAACATTCGAACCCTGATTTAATAATTTTCCGCCCTTATGTTTGAGCTGCTTCGCCTCATCAATGCGTCCTTGTTTCAACGCTTTAATAAAAGCCGACCGGGCACTGACGTTGCTTTTGACTGGTTTATTAACCGTCGTCTTCGGATGCTTTTGCGCACGAATAGAAGGCTGCTTCTTTTTTGGGGGATTCGAACTCATTTTTACAAAACACTCCGGTCGGGTGTTGGAGCCCTCTCCAACAGCGCATTGAGGTCAAAATTGACGGATGACACGCCCCAGCCAGGTTCAGTGTCGAAAGGATTGCGAATGTAGAACGGTCCTTCGACCGCATCAGCTTCATCCACGAGCACAATCGCAAGCAGGAATTTGTCGGCTTGATTCAAGGCGTATAGCATTTCATTGCGAGTAATGGTGACAGTAGCTGCGCCCTTGACGCGACCTTTCACTTCGATGTGGCGAGCGTCGGGTTGTTTTCCGTCTACGGCGGGAGGATAGGATGTAATATCCCAACCGCATTTCTGTGCGGAAACATCCATGACCCGGCAGCCGCGTGATTCTTCGACGTGCCGCACCGCATCCATCGCCAGTTTTTCAATACGAGCGCGAGCGGCTGGATCAGCCGCAAACGCGGCAACGGCAGGCGATTCGTCCGGGTTGTTATCGCCCCGCAGCTTGCGCAGCAGTCCGGCAGGAACAACCAACGCACCACTCAAAACGACCGGCGTGGCGGACGTGACGTGGCGCATGGACTGGAGTTCGCGCTTGCGGCTTTCCATTCGGGATTCTAAATCGGCCAACGTGCGCCGGACGTTATCTAGGTTAGGGCCAATTTCTTTGCCAGCAGCTTTGTCGTCCGAAAGTTTGATGTAGCGGTCGGACCAGAAATCAATCTCCTTAGTCAACCGTTCGTGGACGGCTGCCAGCGTTTTGTCCACATGGGCGATGCGGCGTCCGGCAATTTCACTGAAATGTTCTGGGACGAGCGTGGACGCGGCAAGCGCCAAAGCGCGTTGGTCTAGGCCAGAGGCGAGCCAGTCCGTGCCGGAGTCCGAGCCGGACCTGCCTAATGCGGCGACCGCCTTCAAGATGGCCGGTCGTTCTGCCGCCAAAAGCGGTTCAAGGTCAAGGTGCGGTGCCCAACCGGCAAACGTCGCGCTACCATCAGGCAAGACGCGGACAAATTGGAGGCGTTTGGAAATGACCTGTCCGTCCCCAGATTTCACTTCATGCGTGAGCAGGAAAAGCAGCGACGGTTCTTCGCCTTCGTCCGATGGGTCAACAAGCACCGCGCCTTGGCGCAGGAGATTGGCGTGCTGCTCCAGTAACACGTCGCTGACGGCGAGCATGAGCGGGTGGCCGGGGTGAATCATGACGGCGGGAGCCAGCCCGGTGCGCTCGATTGGACGGATAGCTTCCTTGGTGAAGCAGACCCGCTCGTAGCGCTTGAGAACCGGGGCGAGGTCCCGACGATTGCGTCCGGTGATGACGCGGTCGCGCTCGCGCAGGACGGCGGGGACATGGGAAATCTCAAAGCGTTCCGACTCACGGGGGTAGCTGGAGCCGCCCAGCAGCTCGAAGCCTTTCATGAAGAAGGCACGCACGAAATACGGCTGAAGGCGGCGAGCCTCGGCCTTCTCCATTTCTTCCTTCACTGCGAAGAGACGCTCAGGGCTGAGAGATTCCTGGGCGAGCGCGTTGCGGTTGAGCAGAGTTTTCAGGTTTTCATGGTCGAAGTTGTGTTCAATGCGCTTGCCTAAGCGGGCACGGACTTCCGGCTGGTCGCCGTAGCGGATCGCTTCGATGAGCAAATCCTTGAGGCTCCTGTCCTCAAACACTTCACCGAGAATGTCGAACACACGGCCCTTGAGCGCCTCGCTCTCAACGCGGAGCTTTTCGAGCAGGCGGAAAAAGACATCGCCCTCGCGGGTTTCCTTGGAGACGAGGTTCCATAGGTGACAGACCTCCTGCTGGCCGATGCGGTGGATTCGTCCGAATCGCTGCTCCAAGCGGTTCGGATTCCACGGGAGGTCGTAGTTCACCATCAGGTTGGCGCACTGGAGATTGACACCTTCACCGGCAGCGTCGGTCGCGATGAGCACGCGAATTTCCGGGTCGGAACGGAAGAGTGCCTGAATCTTAAGCCGCTCGTCGCGATGGGTGCCGCCGTGGATAATAACGATGGACTCTTGACTGCCGAGAACACCGCCGACTTTGGCGTGAAGGTAATTCAGCGTGTCGCGGTGCTCGCTGAAAATGATGATTTTGCGGAGCCGTCCGCCGGTGTCGTGCAGTTTCGGGTCATCCTGGAGGATGCGGGAGAGTTCGTCCCATTTCCGATCCTGACCAGAGGCAACAACATCCTTGGCCTGTTGTTCAAGCTTTTTGAGCAGGAGGACTTCCGCTTCGAGTTCGGCGATGGTCTGCGCAGCGGTGGCCTGATCGACCAAGGTTTCCTCAAGGTTTTCTTGTTCCTCGGCGTTCAGGTCATCGTCGTCATCGGGGACGGTGGTGAGCGTCTCCGTGCGCAACTGCTGGCCTCGTCCACCCATTTTTTCCTCACGGATGCGGCGTTCAAGGCGTTCGCGACGGCGTCTGAGCGATTGAAAAATGGCTTCCGGGCTGGAGGCGAGGCGACGCTGGAGGGCGGTGAGGGCGAAGCCAACGGTGCCTTTCCGCGATCCTGAGAGATTATCGGCTTTGCCCATTTCCGTCTTCACATATTGGGTAACGGCCTCGTATAGAGCCGCTTCGATGTCGGAAAGTTTGTAATTAGCGGTGTAGGCACGGCGTTCCGGGAACAGCGGGGTGCCGTCGAACTTCACCATTTCCTCTTTGACCATACGGCGCATGAGGTCGGATGCATCCACCTTGTGAACACCGTCGCGGAACTTGCCGAAGAAACGGTCGGAATCGAGGAGGGAGAGGAACAACTGGAAGTCGGCATCCTTGCCGTTGTGCGGCGTGGCGGTCATCAGCAGCAGGTGGCGGGTGTGAGCTCCAAGTCGTTCGGCGAACCGGAACCGGGCTGTCTTATCCAGTTTTGAACCGTAGTAGTGGGCGGCCAGTTTATGAGCCTCGTCAAATACAACCAGATCCCAACCGGCCTCCAAGAGTTTGCTTTGAAGCGGTCCTGGCTTCTTCTCCTCCGATTTTTCTCCCTCCTCGTCCCTGGAGATCTGGTCGAGGCGGACAATGAGATGATCAATATCCCCGAACGGATTGCCGCTAGGCGTCGCGTTTTCGAGATCCTTGGAAAAGACACGAAACTCTAAGCCGAACTTCTCATACATTTCGTCGCGCCATTGCTCAACCAGGCTGCCTGGTGCGATGATGACGATGCGCCGGGCATCGGCACGCATGATGAGTTCGCGAATGTAAAGGCCCGCCATAATGGTCTTGCCAGCGCCGGGGTCGTCGGCAAGCACGAAGCGCAGTGGCTGACGCGGCAGCATGGATTCATAGACGGCGGTAATCTGGTGCGGCAGCGGGTCCACGTTGGACGTGTGAACGGCCATCATGGGGTCGAATAAAAATGCGAGGTCAATGCGTTTAGCTTCAACTACAAGCTTGAAGGTTTCGCCATCGCCACTAAATGACCACGGCCGTTCGGTGGTCGCAACGGAAAGGCCCGCCTCATCCACGCGATTTAGCAGCCGATCTTTGAGCACGCCGTTGGGCGTTTTATAAATCACCTGCACCGTTCCCTCGGCAATGGGCACAACCGCGACCACGCTGCCGATGACGGCGTTAGGCTCCAAGCCGCCTAGGGTCAAGCCGGGGGTTAATGTTTCAAGTTTGACCATAGCAATTCAACGGCACGAGGGCTTTCACGGGTTGTTTCTATCCGCTTCGCACGGCAATTACAGCAAAGAATAATTATATTTGCGTCGTGTTTGAAATTTTCTTTCGAAGGAAAAGTTTGGTTCCGATGCGCAAGGTGCTGATAGGTCTATCAATTTCGCGAACGCGGCAGGCGGTTGCCTGGGTTGAATTTGATGGCTTTGACCCCTTTGACTTTTAGCATGGCTTTGGCGAGGTCGCGCGTGTCCGCGTCGGGAATTTCCATGGCGACTTATTTCAGCAGTCACAACTAATAAGTTTCAATCTTCATCCAACGAATTTAGCAGAGACTATTTGACATCCGCTGTCACACCCGTCAGAAATGTCGAAACCCCTTGGGAAAATATTATGCCTAAAGTTCAGGAACGCATTTCATCTCGCCCGCCTTGGGAACGCATGATGCACATTCATGAACAACTCAAAGGTCAGGAATTTCCGAATTGCTCATCGATCAGCCGGGATATAGAGGTTTCAACGCGCACCATCAAGCGTGACATCGATTTCATGAAATACCGGTTGGATTTGCCGATTGAATACGACGATCGCAAATACGGGTTTTATTATAGTAAACCAGTTGAAAATTTTCCGAGTCTGCCGGTGACCGAAGCAGAAGTTTTCGCTTTACTGGTGGCGCACAAAGCCGTGGCCCAATACAAGGGGACTCCTTACGAAAAACCGTTGGACGCCGCGTTTCAGAAATTAACAAACCAGTTGGACGGTCAGGCTAAGTTTTCCCTCGGCAGCCTTGATGAAGCGCTCTCGTTTCGGCCGTATGCTCCTGGCGATGCGGATTTGAAAATATTTCAAGTGCTGACTCAGGCACTACAGGGTCATCGCGCCATAAAATTCAACTACAAGAACCTTGGGGCACGAATTGCACAGAAAAGACACGTTCACCCGTGCCATTTGGCCTGCATTCAAAATCACTGGTATTTGTTCGCTTTCGATGTGAATCGGAAAGCGATGCGCACTTTTGTTTTGTCCCGTTTATCCGATTTGGAATTGACCAAGGAAAAGTTCAAGCCGCGAGATGATTTTGACCCGGACGAATATTTGAAAGGAAGTTTCACTGTCTTCAAAGGCAAAGAAGATTATGAGGTGGTGATTGATTTTGATGTTTGGGCCACGGATTTGATTCGCGGCCGCAAATGGCACCCGACCCAACAATTTACTGAATTGCCGAACGGTTCTTCATCCCTCCAGATCCGTTTGAATAATATCGAGGAAATGGAGCAATGGGTTTTGAGTTGGGGACTTCACGCCACCGTAATTCGTCCTGCCGAACTGGCAAATCGTATCCGAAAAACCGCCGTGGGTTTGATCGATCGTTACCCCAATGCTCAAAAAAATTCCATTGCTGCACCCCTGACAGCCTTTGTCTGAGGGGTGGTGATTTCATAACAACATGCAAAGAAAAAATGGCCAGCTCATCTACTCACCCTCCGATCTTATTCAATTCATGGAGTCGCCTTTCGCCACTTGGATGCAACGATTGCACGTCGAGTGCCCGGGAAAATTCAATCCAGATGCAAAATCCGAAGAACTCCAGTTGATTGCGGACGCGGGAACTGCGCATGAAACTCAGTATCTTCAATCATTGCAGACGGAGGGTCGTGACGTTTGCGTTATCGAACGCAGCGACAGAGCAAAAGAAGGAACGCTCGAGGCGATCCAATGTGACCGTGATGTAATCTTTCAAGCGTTGTTGGAAAAGGACCAGTTCCGGGGTTATGCCGATTTTCTTTTCAAGGTGTCGGGGGCAACCAAAAGCTACGAGGTGTGCGATACCAAGTTAGCGCGGTCAGTAAAGCCGTATTACCTGATTCAGCTCTGTTGCTACTCGGAAATGTTGGCGGATCTTCAGGGCCACTTTCCCGAGCATGTAAAAGTTGTGCTTGGCACAAAGGAGATCAAACAATTCCGAACAGAAAACTTTTTTAATTACTACCTGCAATTGAAAAAAGCTTTTCTAGGTTTGATGGCAGATTTTGATCCAGCGAAAGAACCGCCTCTCCCTTCGGCCCGCGCTGATCACAGATGTTGGCAGTCATATGCTGACAAAATCCTTCTGGAATGCGATCACCTGTCTCAGATTGCAGGAATAACAATTGCCCAAATTAAAAAGTTGAACGAGGCGGGTGTTCAAACAGTAGCACAGCTGGCCGCGAGCAAAAATCTTTCCGTTTCCAGGATCCCCAACTCCAACGTTGGTCGCTTAATTGAGCAGGCGGACCTTCAAGTGCAAACCCGCGAATTGCGGGCTAAAACTCCTGAGCAACTTATCCCGCCGATTTACAAAATCATTTCGCCCTCCGCAGACCAACCCGTCAATGGGCTCTCTTTGCTTCCACCATCTTCGAAACTGGACGTTTATTTCGACATGGAAGGTTTCCCTTTAGTGGATCAGGGCCTGGAATATCTCTTTGGCGCTGCCTGCCACGACAGCATTCGCGCGGAGGATCAAACTTTGGAATTTAAGGATTGGTGGGCACATGATCGAGATGAGGAGAAAATTGCATTCGAGGGCTTTGTTGATTTTGTTTATGCACGGTGGAAAAAAGATCCGGCAATGCACATCTATCACTACGCGGATTATGAAAGAGCGGCTGCTCGCCGATTGGCTTCTCGCCACGCGACACGTGAAACTGAAGTCGATGAACTCCTCCGTGGCGAAGTGTTTGTTGACCTTTATAAAACGGTGCGCAAGGGACTTCGAATTGGCGAGTCGAGCTATTCTATTAAGTCCGTGGAGCTTCTTTATCGCTCGAAACGGTCAGGCGACGTTCAGAACGCGGGACAGTCCATTGTTTATTATGCAAATTGGATTGAAAGCAGGCAACCACGTGACTGGCAGAAATCGGCATTGTTGGAAAAGATTCGCGACTACAACAATGACGACTGCCAATCGACCCACCAACTGGTGCAATGGCTAAGAAATCTTCAGAGCAAAGAAAAGATTCCCTACATCGCCCCGGCACCAAAGGTGGAAAAGGTCGTTTCTGAAAAAGTTGAAGAACGAAAACTGCTACGTGCTGACCTTGAAAAAGCGATGTCGGCAAAGTTAAACCAGCATCCACTCCCATCTGAAGACAGGCGCATCACCGAGCTTTTTATGCAGTTGCTCGACTTTCATTGGCGCGAAGCGAAGCCAGAGTGGTGGCGGGCTTTTGATTGGTTGGAGAAAAACGCAGAAGATCGCGAAGATGATTTAAACTCTTTGGAAGGTTTAGCGTTGGCTAATTCGGCTCCTGAGCAGAGAGATAGATCCTGCATATACACGTACAAGTTCGACCCCGACCAAGACACGAAGTTAAGGGTGGGCAACTCGGTTAAGTTGCACGAATCAACATTGCCAAAAGCGAAGGTCGTGGAACTTGATACGAATACCGGGATGGTCAAGCTCAAGATCAGTATAGGGGAATTGCGAAAAAAACTCGGCGGAACTATGCCGACCTCAACGTCAATCCTTTTGCACGACACTATCAGGACTTCGACGATTGAATCCGCCATTCACGAGCTTGCTCATGGATGGGCAACACAAGGAATTTTGCCGAATGCTCTTAAACGTTTCCTGTTGCGACAAGGCCCTGCGGTTGCATCTTTTAGCCTCGGAAAGTCTCTCATGCTCGCGGGTGAGACTTCATCCACCGCCGCACATCGTATCGTTTTTCAAATGCAGCGGTCCACTCTCTGCATCCAGGGACCGCCCGGAACTGGTAAAACATCAACAGCGGCTGAAATAATTGCCCAACTTCTCAAGGCGGGCAAAAGGGTAGGAATCACATCTAACAGCCATAAAGCTATCCAAAATCTTCTCCGTGCAACCGGCAAGATTATGCAAGGGGATCTAACCGGTGCTTATGCTGGAAAAAGTGACGATGCCGCTGAAAAAGACAATGAACTGAAAGAGGTTTGTCCACGGTTAGTTGTTTCGAAGGGCAGCCCGGAAGCGGTTGCCGCCTATTCATCTGGCGTAATTGCCGGCACCGCCTGGCTGTTTGCTCGGCCAGAAATGAAAGATAAGTTGGATTATTTATTCGTCGACGAAGCGGGCCAGGTCTGCCTCGCAAATTTTGTAGCAATCTCCAAGAGTGCGAAAAATCTCGTTCTCATGGGTGATCAGATGCAGTTGGAGCAGCCTGTCCAAGGTTCACATCCCGGAGAGAGCGGAACATCTGCTCTAGTCTATTATCTACAGGAACACGCGACCATTCCAGAAAGCCTTGGAATTTTTCTCGGTACTTCGTATCGCATGCACCCGGGGATCTGCCGATTTATTTCTGAAACCAGCTACGAAAATCGACTCCTTGCGGCTGACGAAAATGGAAACCAAAAGCTGGCGTTACCCGTGACTGAAGGTCAATGGATTAAAAGAGACGCAGGTATCGTGTTCTCGCCCATTGAGCACGACGGCAACATTCAGGCGAGCGATGAAGAAGTAGTAAGGATTGTGGCGATTGCTCAGGAGTTGATCGGGCGAAATTTAACCGACAAGAAGGGCGCGACCCGTCAGTTGACTCTGGACGACATTTTGTTTGTAGCACCCTACAATATGCAGGTGCGAAAATTGGAGCAAAAATTGCCGCCAAACGCTCGGGTTGGTTCCGTGGATCGTTTTCAGGGGCAGGAAGCCGCCGTCGTGATTATCTCAATGTGTTGCAGCTTTGGTGAGTATGGCTCGCGCGGTTTGGAATTTCTTCTTGATAAAAACCGAATTAACGTCGCGATTTCCCGGGCACAAACCTTGGCAATAGTTGTCGGCGATCCCCGTATTGCCACAACCGAGGCCAACAACGTGGCGCAAATGGAGCGGATAAATCTGTTTTGCAGGCTTCGGAATTCACTGAACTAACGCCGCTCTACACTCAAACGACGAACGCCGCCGCGTGCGCGGGGATTTGGAAACCTATTGCGCCCTCGACACCCTCGGCATGGTTCAGATCGTGGGCCAACTCACGGGACTAGGGCTACTCCCGCAAGTGACCGTCACGGCAACGGTCTAATAACGCCCACCATTAAACTCCAGCGACGGAGTTCAAACCAGTGGTGCCGAGTCTCAGGATTGCGCAATCCGGAAACAGAGAACAAGTCAGAGAAAGTCCGCTGTGCATGACTATTGGTTTTCGGGGGGAAGGTCTTCTAGCTTTAGATCTTCAAAACTAATCATTTTTCCCTTCACGTTGAACCATTGGCCGCGCGAGTGAAGCGGCACCGACTCCCATTCGATCACCGGCTTGGAAAAAGCCTGACTGAGTTCTTCGTGATGTTGTTTCAATGACTTAATTGACATGGCTTGCATTGGGATTGATTCTTTCTCGACCGAATCGAGTGAGCCGTCCTGGTGGTATTCCACCAGCCGAAGCGAAAAATATATTCCATCTTTAACGATGCGGAATTCGTGGATCAATCCTTGGTCCAAATCGTTGTTTTCCGATTTTCTGGCAGCGGGATGCGTAATCTTTGTTTTCATATTTATCAGGTGTATCCCGTTATTTTGTTCTAAACCGAATCTGATACATCCCGTCCTCGCAATCGGGACGTGAAGTGACTTTTGATTTTTCTGAAGCAGGATTTTGCACGACGCTGAACGAGGGCAGTTCGCCGAACTCGCGGAAATGCTTTTCTGCTTTCGTAATTGCTTCGGCAATAGCAGATGAGCTTCACGTCCCGA
>JBDSYB010000365.1:0-11467 GCA_039925885.1 Verrucomicrobiota bacterium | reverse complement strand
ATGCCATTGAAAGTTCCCGAAAAATTATTAGTGGTCGTGCTCAGGTTTAAGTTCCGCGCCTGGTCAGCGGGATCAATGTTCACATTCACAACTCCTGTTGCGCCGCCCGCGACATACGTGAAGGTGTCATTCGTGTTGATCGCCGTGATAGGGGAATAAAAAACATAGGAGCCGGAGTTCGTCACCTTGGCACCGCCTGCGCTCGTGGCCGCAATGGAACTGATCGTCGTCCCTACTGCCTTGGCATCCAGCACACTCTTCAAGACTTTGGTTCCGTTCAAACCCGTATGACGCAGGATAATAGTCGCCTGCGGGTTGATGACGCCGGAAGAATTGGCCACGAAGGTATAGCTGTAATTGTTGCCACTGTTCCCATCCGAAACAACTCCCGTCGCAGTCAACGTTTTGCCCGCTCCCACATTGGCGTCGGCATAGCTTTCCGTGAAACTGGCGGTATCGCCTGTTTGAAGCGCTCCCGATGTAATCGTAGGAATCGCCGCAGCGGAGGTGTTACCGTCATACGTTTTGGTGTTCGCCGCAGCCGTAACCGTGAGGGGACGAGCCGTGATATTAGCGGTTAAATTAGTCGGTTGCGTCAAAGTGTAGCTCGCGGAGTTGCCACCCGTCAGCGTTAAGCCACTTACCGTCACGCTCTTGCCCGTACCCACGAGCGCATTGGCAAAGTTCGCCACGTAACCATTCGTGGATAATTGGACCGTGCCGGTGTCTCCGACGGCTAAACCATTGAGAACGACGTTGTTTGAATTAAGTGATGTTGTAGTCGTCCGGTCATACACTTTGTTGTTAGCGGTCAGGCCCGAAGAAATGGTCACAACCGCCGTGACTTCCGTGAGCGTGCCAAAACTGGTCGTCCCGTTCGTCACTCCCACAATTGAAGAAGCACCGGCAGATTTAGTGATGTTGCCACTGGCGAGAGGCGCAGAAGAAGTGGGGCGGACCTGAATGCCTTGCCAGGTTAAAGTGTTTGGGGTGCTGCTCTTGGAACTAATATTTATCGTGATATTGGAGCTGGTTACAGTTGCCGTAATGGTGGATCCATCAGCAACGTTGTTGATATTTTTGACGGGGGTATTAATATCACCGTTCACTCTAACCGTGACTGAATTATTCGTATTAAATACGAATCCGCTCGGCACATTTAAAATAATAGTTCCTGGGGATCCTACATCTCCCGCCGAGCCTTCTAAATAGATGGGTCCCGTCAAGGAAGTGTAACTTCCGCCCGCCGTCGCGGCCGAGATATTTGTGCCTCCCGTAGCCGGAGTGAGAGTCGCGGCGTGCGTTCCAACTTCCCCAAGCAACACTGCCGTCGCAAGGAATGCCATTAGCTTTCCGCTGCTCCCGTTTTTCTTAAACAAATTAAATCCGTTAGTTTTCATAATCTCAATCGCAATTCTATTGATCTCCCAAAACTTAAAACTCTGTCTCTCGTCAAACCGCCTGCCGCAAACCATCTCGCCACTTTCCAACCATTATAAATTCAACCTCATGGCTCTGTTTGGAAGATTCCGAACGAACAGCTTTTTCATGGAAGCTGCTTCGGCGCAGTAAGCATTTCCAAAACCAGCCCTTCAACACGACTTCAACGGCGCGCATTCCATCAGAAAATCCCCCTCTGTCAAGCATCAGTAAAAAAAATATTACACGCGCTGCCTCTGAATCAGACAGTGCGTCCGCCCGATTTCACCACCCTATCTCCATTTCTGTTCTTCATAAAATTCCAAGTAATTTCCACAGTTTTCTTCCCGCCTGTTTTTCTGTCAATTTTGCGATGCGCGCTACCTAAGCAAGTTCAAGACCTATTACGCCCGATCCTCAGGGTGCCGATGAAAACATAAGCAGCGTCCTGATGTCAAATAAAATAGTGCATTAAAACGGGACACGTTTTTCGTTCAAACCAGCAAGACGGATACAAATGGGCAGGGGTTTCAAAAACTTCAAAATATTTGGGATTATGCCTTTGACAAACACGGAGCGGAGTCGGGCCAAAGCCTTTATTGAGAAAACGAGCGCGTGATTTAGGAAATCCTCTCTTGGGGGGAGAGTCCCCTCACCCCAAGGAGAGGGAGAAAAATAAATTCCGCCTTTCCTGAATTGTTTGTCAAAGGCATAATCCCGAAAAATATTTTCGCGATTACGCGTTTTACAAGCGATCATTGAAATTCACTGAAAAATTCACCCCGTCGCCTTGAAAATGAGGAGCGCGGGTCTGTGACCCGCAGCATGTTCCGATAGCCAACCCGTAACACTTATCTCAAACCTCTCGATCAGGGCGATGTTGCTGCGGGTCTCCGACCCGCGCTCCCCGTTTGTCAAAGGCATAATTCCTTTTTAACGAAGCTGGGCAAAGGATAAATCGTCCTGTGCCCAGCCTGTTAAAATCCACTGAAGTTAATTAAAGAGGCGGAAGAAAAGAGAAGTGTTAGAAATGCCATTGGTGTAGGGGCTCGTCGCACCGGTTATATTTGTGTAAGTGCCCACGACATTCTCGCTGGATTGCAATTGGTTGGTTCCGCTCCACGTTAACACCACATTATTCCCACTGCGGGCAATCTCAAGCGAGGGAAGAAAGGGAGCCACGTCCGCGAAAGTCTCGCCAATGCGGATTTCGTCCATCACGATTTCCGCGTAAGGTTCGCTGGTCAGGTCTTTTCGTCCGCCGGCAAAGGGGCGAAGACGGTTAATGGAGAAATCAAACTGCCCAATGGAATTAGTGTCAGCCAAAGCCACGTCCGGCTCACTCCCGAGAGGCGGATTCACGAAAAGGTAGGCATTATCGAAAGCGCTTGCGATGTGATCAATCCGCACCACGATCAAGTTGGTTTGGTTAAATGGCACAGAGGAGGGCTTGGCATTGGCAAGGTTCCCCAAAGGAAGCAAAGTGACGACGTTGGAAGGGTTCAACGCGGTATTGCCTAAAGACAATTTTTCCGTGCTGGGTGCGCTGTTATAGAGCGCTAAATTGGCGGCGCGCAAATAGGGGTTGTCGGGATAAGTGGGGTTATTCGTGGTGATCCCCTGACGAACCGCCAGAAAACTTACCCACGTGGTTACTCCATCGGCTCCGCCGGAATTCGTCCCTCGAATATAACTCAAGGTGCGATTGGGTTGAGCGGCAGGTCCCGAGGCAGTGCCGACGCCATTGGTAAGTGAACCCTGTAAAAAAAGACTGCCTCCAGTGGTCAAGAGCGTGTTGCCAGCGGCGTCGCGATAACTCAAACTATTGGCCTGATTGGTAAAAATGCCCCCGCTGCTGTTGAGTTGCCATGCCTGGGAGAATCCGGTGCCTCCATTTTGACCAACGATGCTGGTGCCCGCCGTGTAATTAAACCCTTCGTAGGAAAGGAGGGTGGCCTGAGATCCTGGCACCGAGTAAAAAAATGCGATTGTGGCAAAGACCAGCAAAAGTTTAGGCACGCTGGACACCGCCTTGGTTCGTTTCCAGGAAAAGATTGTTTTCATATATTGTTCTTTCTGATTATGACGCGAAAGGAAGGATATTATCATTTTTTGAAGTAACGGCAATCTAAAGTTCCCCAAAATGAGGTGTCAACGAGGTGCTTTCCAAAGTCCGGTGAAAGAAATGCTGAAAAAAAAGTTTCTGGGCGTGAGGCGAACGATTACTCTGCCAAGAGGAATACCGATCCGTCGGGAAGAAACAGAGCGTGCAAAATCCCTATCTCTTTTTAGCCATTCTGATTTTTGCGACGCTGGCTTTTGCGTTGACACCACTGGCTCTGGCCTGGCTTTGGGCGAAAAAGTTTTCCCCGCGTAAGCCCGGCAAAGATAAAAACGCCATTTACGAATGCGGTCTGCAATCCAAACCTGCCGAGTGGGTCCAGTTCAAATCACAGTATTATCTTTACGGAATTATTTTTCTCATCTTCGACGTGGAGACGATTTTCCTGCTGCCCTTTGCCGTAGCGTTCAAGGGACTTTCGATTGGCGGATTCGTGGCGATTATGATTTTTCTCTTGTTGTTGGTGGAAGGTTTGGCGTGGGCGTGGGCTAAAGGCGTTTTGACGTGGAAATGAGACTTTTTCTTAATCATAATCTTAATCCTTCGCCTGATGAGTCTGATTAAGAGTAAGATTATGATTAGGATTAAGAGCCGCACATGATCGACGAAAGCCTTAAAAACGAACTGAGCAAACAAGGCGTTTTCACCACGTCCTTGAATGAACTCTACAATTGGGGGCGGAAAAATTCCGTCTGGCCGCTGCAATTTGGTTTGGCTTGTTGCGCGATTGAAATGATCGCCGCTTCGATGGCGCGATTCGACATCGCCCGTTTCGGCGCAGAAGTTTTTCGACCCTCGCCGCGTCAGGCGGATTTGATGATCGTGGCCGGAACCGTCACCAAGAAAATGGCGCCGCAGGTCGTGCGACTTTTCAACCAGATGCCGGAACCCAAATACGTTATTGCGATGGGCGCGTGCGCGATTTCCGGCGGGCCGTTCAAGCAAGGCTACAACGTGCTCAAGGGAATTGATCGTTATATTCCAGTCGATGTTCACATTCCCGGTTGTCCGCCGCGACCCGAAGCGTTGCTTCATGCGCTGATGACGTTGCAAAAAAAAATTGAGGCGCAAATGCTGACCGGTCCGGATAGACCGCGTCATCTTGATCCAGATGCGCCCGGCGAATTTCCTGTGCCCGAATTCGGCGCACACGATTTGGAGCCGTCGAAAAATACGGAAGTTTGGCAACCACCAAAAATGACGAGAGAAGGATGAAAATTAAGAACCACAGAAGATCGGAGCGCAGGCATCCTGCCTGCGTGTTTCTGCTCCATCCGATTCACCCACTCGCAGGCGGGACGCCTGCGCTCCTTTGGTTGCGACTCCGCCGCGTTCTTCTCGTGTGGTGAATCCATTATGGAAACTTTGGAAAAAATTAAAATCCGCATTGAGCAAAGTGTTCCAAAAGCGCGTTCGGAAATTATTCCCAACGGCAGCGCGGCAAATCAGCCCTCGTTACTCGTCGAACACGAACACGCTTTCGCCATCGCTAAATTTCTTCGTGACGATTCGCAACTTCAATTTGATTACGCCTCAAATGTCACCGGCATTGATTGGCTCGATAAAGTTGTTCAGGAAAAAGTGAAGGTAAATAAACGGGTCGATGACGTGGAACAGGAAGTCGAAGAAACGATTGAAAAAAAAACGCCCGGCTATCTCGAAGCGGTTTATCATCTTTATTCGATGGCGCTAAACCATGGCCCGCTGATTCTGCGTCTGCGCACGGAAAATCGTTCTGACAAAAATCATCTCCCTTCACTCACACCGATCTGGCGCGGTTGCGAATTTCAAGAGCGCGAAATCTTTGATCTTTACGGCATTGTTTTCGACGGCCATCCCGATCTGCGCCGCATTCTGATGTGGGACGAATTTCAAGATCATCCGATGCGCAAAGATTACGTCGATCCCGACGATTACGAATACGAACCCACACCGCACGCCGAAGTTTTAGAAAAGGCGAAGCGACATTATCCTACAGAACAGAGGTAAATTATGAGTGACGACGCATTTAAAGAAACTGCTGTGCAATATACTGTGGAAGAATATCAATCGCCTTTCGCGCCGTTGATCGATGAACTGTATCGCGAAGAGGTTTTGGAAGCGCGCCGGATGCCGATGGAAGAAAAATTTATTTTAGGCGAACGACTTTTTCGATGGGCTTGCGCCGTCACTCTGGAAGGAATCAGATTTCAAAATCCTGCAGCGAGCGAGGACGAATGCCAGCACATGCTTCGGGAACGAATTAAACTTGGTGAAAAATTGAAAGAATCCAATGACCATTGAAGATGTAACGCTCCGGGTGGTTGACGCGCTGAATGCCGCCGAGATTCCATATATGCTGGTCGGCTCATTTTCCAGCAACGTCTATGGAATTCCCCGGTCCACAAAGGACGCTGATTTTGTTTTGCAACTTCAAGGCGATTTCAGTCCGAAATTTTATTCGAGTCTCGGACCCAATTTTGAAATCAAGCCGCAATTAACCTTTGAGACCAACACCGGAACTTTTAAGCAGGAGATGCAGTTTCAGGGAACGCCTTTTACCGTGGGATTATTTCGTTTGTCCAATGACGAGTTCGATCAGCATCGTTTTCAGCGGCGCGTGGCGGCAACGCTTTTCGGACGCCCGACGTTTTTTCCAACCGCAGAAGATGTCATCGTGATGAAGCTGCGATGGTTTCGGCAGAAAGATCGCGACGACATTCGTAACGTAATGACTGTCCAACGCGGGAAATTGGACTGGAACTACATTGAAAATTGGTGTCGCAAACACGGCTCTTTTGCGGTGATGGAAAAAATGCGGCGCGATCTTCCTGAGATTTGAACATGACGCCAGTCAACGAAACAATTCGCGGGCGAAATTTTGAATTACTGCCCAAGCGTGATGTGGCTAGCGAACTCGATGGCACGGTTCTCGAAGTCGCGATGGGTCCGCAGCATCCATCCACACACGGTGTTTTTCGCATGGACGTTTCACTCGACGGCGAAACGGTCGTGAAGCTCAAACCAGTTTTTGGCTATCTCCATCGCAACCACGAAAAAATTGCCGAGACCACCAGCTATCTCGGCTCCGTTCCTTACACCGACCGACTCGATTATCTCTGCTCGATGACAAACAACTGGGCTTACGCGCTTTCCGTCGAGCGGCTCGCCGGATTGCAAGTTCCCGAACGCGCAGAATATATTCGTATCATCACCGCCGAACTCACGCGCTTGCAAAATCATTGTAGCCTCATCGGATTTCTTTTGCAAGACATGGGCGCGATGGGCACGCCGCTCATGTATGCGTTTCGCGAGCGCGAAAAAATTCTCGACCTCTTCGAATCGCTCAGTGGTTCGCGCATGATGTGCAACTACATGCGCTTCGGCGGTTGCCGTTGTGAATTGCCGAATGGCTGGATTGAGCAGGCAAAAAAGGTCGTCGAAAGTTTTCCAGAATTCCTCGATGAATTTGAAGCGTTGCTCAGCGAAAATGAAATCCTCATCGCGCGCACGCAAGGCGTCGGCGTTTTGTCGAAGGAACTCGCTATCAATGCCAGCATCACTGGCCCGATGCTTCGCGCCAGTGGCGTGAATTACGACATTCGCAAAGTGGACAAATACGGAATCTACGAGCGCTTCAATTTCCGCGTCCCGCTCGGCGAACACGGCGATGTTTTCGACCGCTACATGATGCGAGTCCTCGAAATGCGTGAGTCGCTGAAAATTCTCGATCAAGCACTCGCGCAAATTCCCGCTGGCCCGATTATCGATCCGAAAGCGAAATTGCGCGGCTTCCGTCCGAAGCCCGGCGAAGCCTACGCACGCATCGAAGGACCGAAAGGCGAACTCGGTTTTTATTTAATCAGCGATGGTTCCCCCAATCCGTATCGCTACCGAGTCCGTCCGCCGAGCCTGATCAATCTGACCATTTTGGAAGACATGTGCCTCGGCCAAACCATCGCCGACGCCGTGGTTATTTTGGGCAGCGTCGATATTGTGCTAGGAGAGGTGGATAGATGAAGAACCGAATCAACGCAAAGACGCAAAGTCACAAAGGCGCAGAGTTTAAATTTTTACTTCGCGTCTTTGCGTCTCTGCGCCTTTGCGTTAAAAATTTTTAAAATGTTAGGAACCGGCATCATCAAAGGAATGGTCGAGACGGCGAGAAATTTCGTCGGCAGTTATCACGATCCTGAGCGGCTCACGACCGTTCAATATCCCGAAGAAAAACTCCCACCCAAAGAAAACGGTCGCAATTTTCCATTCCTCATTTTTGACGGCAACGATCCGATGGCGGGACTGCGTTGCGTCGCGTGCCAGATTTGCGAAAAGGAATGTCCGCCGCAATGCATCTACATCATCAAGGACACTGTCAAAAAGCCCGATCACATCGGCAAAATGCAGGTGCAACCGAAGACGTTCGATATTGATATTTCCGTCTGCATGAGCTGCCAGATTTGCGTCGAGGTTTGTCCATTTGAAGCAATCAAGATGGATCAAGTTTTTGAACTGAGCACGACGGATCGTTTCGATGATTTGCTTCTGCGCAAAACCGAACTCGCGAAACCGAATAGTTACTACCAGCAACTTCATCCAACTGACGCCGCCGAAAGCGACGCAAAACTGACTGAAGACAAAAAGAAAGCCGAAGCAAAAGCCGCCGCCTCAGCCGCGCTAAAACCGGTGCCGCCTGAACCACCCAAACCTGCGTGATGGAATCCCTCGATCAAATTTTTGTGAACGGAAAACAGTGGCTTGCTTCCTTTTTGCCGAAAAATTTTCAGCCCGTCGCATCTACTCTTTTGATCATCACGGCAATCTTTGGAGTTTTCGCCACACTCTTCGCCATCACGACTATTCTCGAACGCAAAATCCTCGGACGAATTCAAAATCGCCTCGGCCCAAATCGCGTTGGACCGTTCGGCTTTCTCCAACCCGCCGCTGATGGAATCAAAATGTTGACCAAGGAAGACATCGTTCCGCGCGACGCAGATAAAATCGTTCATTTCCTCGCGCCGCTCGCCTTGATAGTTCCCGTCGCGCTTGCCTTGGCTGTTTTGCCGTATGGACGAAACATGGTTCCTGTTGAATTCGATGCGGGACTTTTGTTTTTCTTTGCCGTTGGAGCCTCAACCGAGCTTTCGGTTTTCATGGCGGGCTGGTCGAGTCGCAACAAATATTCACTCGTCGGTGCGATGCGCGGAATCGCCCAGATGATCAGTTACGAAGTGCCGCTCGTGCTTTCAACGATTCCCATAATCATGATCGTCGGCTCGCTGTCGCTGGTAAAAATCGTCGAAGCGCAATCGGGTTTTGTTTTTGGTTTTGTTCCAAGCTGGCACGTTCTCACGCCGTGGGGTTTCGCAGGGTTTGTCCTCTTCATGATTGCTGCGACAGCGGAATCGAATCGCGCCCCGTTTGATTTGCCGGAAGCGGAATCCGAAATCATCGCCGGTTATCTCACCGAATATTCCGGGTTCAAATACGCGCTTTTCTTCATGGGCGAATACTGGGGCATGTTCGCCATCAGCGGACTCGCCGTCACACTTTTCCTCGGCGGCTGGAACGCGCCGTTGCCGTTTCTGCAGTTCATTCCGTCATGGATTTGGTTTTTCACAAAGTTGATTGCGCTAATTCTTACATTCATCTGGCTGCGCGGAACATTGCCCCGATTGCGTCTCGATCAATTGATGAGTTTTGCGTGGAAATTTCTGCTCCCGCTCGCGCTGATAAATATTCTTATCGCTGCGCTCTGGCATTTTTCGAGAGGCTTGCAACTGCCCGGCGCGCTCGGTTTACGCTGGATTTTCTGCGCGCTTCTTCTCGCGATTCCGTATGTCTGGCTCGGACGAGGTTTCGCCGCAAGGCAACGAACCAAACGTGTTTATCAATATGCGGAATAAAACTTCGACAGAATTAACAAAATTTACAGAATTCCGATTTCCCAATTTTGTTAATTCTGTGAATTCTGGCTAAACAATGGAAACCGCGTTCATCTTAATCGCCGCACTCACACTGGGCAGCGCCATTGCCGCGATGAGCCTGCGCAACCTCGTCCATTGCGCGCTTTGCACGGTGCTGACCTTCGCCGGACTCGCCGCGATGTATCTGCAACTGAACGCGCAATTCGTCGGCTTCGCGCAAATTCTTGTTTATGTCGGTGCGGTCGCGATTCTGATTTTATTCGCCGTCCTTCTGACTCGAAACAGTGAGACACAACCGAACACGCGAATCACATCTCCTTCGTGGATTATTGGAATCCTCGTCGCGCTTTCTGTTTCGGGAACATTGATTTACGCCGTCCTCAAAAGCACGAAAATCGCCCAAACCCTTCCGCCCGCGCCCGACGCGACGGTGAAGAAAATCGGTGAGCAGTTAATGACAAATTACGTGTTGCCGCTGGAAGTCATCGCGCTTTTGCTCACGGCCGCACTGATTGGAGCCGTCATCATCGCCATGCGCGATTCCAAAGGACCCGTAGCAGCCGATGTGAATCGGCTCACTTCAAACCGAACCGAAGAAAAGAAAATGAGCCGATTCACATCGGCTGCTACAGGGAAAGCGCGATGATCTCGCTGCACCATTATTTGATTTTCTCCGCACTTCTTTTCAGCATCGGTCTCGCCGGCGCGTTGACCCGTCGCAACGCCATTCTCGTTCTCATCGGCGTCGAACTAATGCTCAACGCCGCGAACCTGAACTTCATCGCCTTCTGGCGTTACAGCGAAAATCCCGAAGCGCTCACCGGAGTAATGTTCGTGATTTTTTCCATCGGCATCGCCGCTGCTGAAGCTGCCGTGGGTCTCGCGCTGATCATCGCAATTTACCGCCATTACAAAACAACGAGCTTGGAAAAAGTGGATTCGCTGAAAGGGTGAACTTGTCAGAATATTGAAAAGTGATTACGTTTTTGCCATATGAGTCAGACAATTACAATTCGTCTTAACAAGGAATTGGCCGACTGGTTGGCTGATACCGCCAAACGCGCTGGCGTTCCCCAAGGCAAGCTGGTTCGTGATCAGTTGGAAAAAGCGAAGGCATCCACCGGCAGTCGTCCTTACATGCGCTGGGCCGGTTTCGTGAAAAATGGCCCGAAAGATTTGTCGATGCGAAAGGGCTTTTCAAAAGGATGAGAGCTATCGCTGACACCGGCTTTCTCGTGGCGTTTGTGAACAGCCGGGACAAACATCATGACTGGGCCATGAGCCTGGAGCCGCAAATCAACGGACCGTTGCTCACCTGCGAAGCGGTCCTGGCCGAAACCGCATTTCATTTGCAGGATTGCCGGATTGTCATTGGTTTGCTCCAGGATCGATTCATTACGCTGGCATTGGATGTCAACGATCACATCCCGCATTTAGATAAATTGGCCGAACGGTATAAAGATCGTAAACCTGATTTCGCGGACTTGTGCCTGATTCGTCTGAGCGAGTTGAATCCTGATCATTCAATCATCACCACGGACCGGACTGATTTCACTGTTTATCGTCGCAACAAACGCGAGGTGATTCCCATCATCTGCCCGCCAAAAGATTGATTAATTCGTGACCTGGATCGCAAAAAACCTCTGGCTGATTCCAGTGTTGCCGCTCTTGGCCGCAGCTTTGAGCGCGTTTCTCAAACAATCGCAACGCAAAGCCGCTGCGACTTTGGCGATTGGCGCATTGGCGATTTCACTTCTGCTTTCGTGCTGCGCCTTCGCCGCGACTTTGCATCCGCCGGTTCCCGGTGAAATTTTCCGCGAGTTTCAAAATTTTACATGGCTACAGTTCGGCGAAAGCTCGCTGCGCCTCGGGTGGGTTCTCGATCCGCTCACCGCAATCATGCTCGTAATGGTGACGTTCGTCGGGCTTTTGATTTTCATCTACAGCATCGGCTACATGGCGCACGACGAAAATTTCACGCGCTTCTTTTGTTTCCTCGCGCTCTTCGCCGCCGCCATGCTCG
>JBDSYB010000364.1:0-7657 GCA_039925885.1 Verrucomicrobiota bacterium | reverse complement strand
CAAGTTCTTTGTAAGTTTTTTCACCGAGAGAAAAAATCTGTTCGCGTTCGGTGTCGTTGTTGACGAGGACGAGAACGGAATCTTTTTCTTCCGCGGAAATACGTTGAAGCGCATAAACCGGCGCGGCATCTGGACTGAGACGCGTCAGTTTTGCGCCATCAAAAAAACAGGGATGCTCGGCGAGCAAGCGATTCAGTTGTGCGAGTTCGGGAATAATATTTTCCTTCGCGCCCCAATTCATTCCGCGACTTTGATGCACTTCGATTTTTTCGTCGGCCAACCATTCCACTCCGCAAGCGAAACCGAATCCTCCGCAGACGCTCGTCAGACCGCACAAACGATTCCGCAGCAATGACCAGGCGCGGCCTTGTTTCGCGAGACGTTCGTTGTCATGCGTTTCGCTGTAGTGAACGTAAACGCCGACGCGCTCGCTCTGTCGCAACGCGTAATCCAAATACCACGCCACATCTTTGCCGGAATAATTTTGGAACAACTCCGAATAAGCCCATTGCATTCCGCCTTCGGTCAGTAAACTTTCTGTCGCCGCCCACGGGCCACCCAGCCCTTCGAGCAAAAAAACGGTGTCGGGAAATTGCTCGCGCACGCGCGCTTCGATGTATTGCCAGACCGGCAACGGAACTTTGTAGCCAGCGTCGCAGCGAAAACCATCTACGCCCCGCTCGCACCAGGTCAAAAATGCTTGTGCGAAATGTTCCCAAAGCCCAGTGAAGCTCGGATCCAACTCAACGAGATCGGCCCAAATATTTCCCCATGCGCCTGGGCTGACAAATTTTCCAGTCGCGTCCCGCAAAAACCATTCGGGACGATTTTCCCAAAGCGTGGAACCCCAGCCGGTGTGATTGATGACGACGTCGAGAAAAATTTTGGCGCCACGCGCGTGCGTCGCGTAAGCCAGTTCCCGAAATTGCTCCACGCCGTTGGTCAGTTGATCGAATTCGACGAGGGCAGGATCAATCGCCGTCAAATCCTGCCCGGCATACGGACTGCCAAAGCGACCCATCCGCGCAAAAGTTGTCGGTGTCGGATTGATCGGCAACAAATGAAGAATGCGACAACCTAACGTGTCGATAATGTGCGGCAGTTGTTTTGTTAAATCCCGAAATTTCCCCGAAGGCGGAATCACCACGTAGCCGAGGTTGTCGAATTGATGCATCGCTGCTTCCAGCTTCGGGTCGCGCGTGGTGCGAAGGTTTTTTGAATCGCCAAACATTCGAGTGAACGCGCAATAAATCGTGTTGGCGGTTCGATAACTGTTTGGATGAACCGAAATGCCGAGATCTTTTCCGTCGGGCCAGGCCTGTTTTCCTTGATCATCGACGACATAGGCTTTGGCGCGAAAATAGCCGGCTTCGGTCAATGGAAGTTCGATGCGCCACTCGCGTTCGGAAATTTTTTCCATGGGAATATCGCGCCAAAATGCGATGGAAAGCGGACGGCTGCCAGCGTAAGAGGAAATAATTTCTGCGCGAGTTGCTGCGCCTTTGCCAAGGTTGGTGCGGAGAAGGGCGCGCGAATTTTTGGAAGCGTCGTTGGCGCGCAAGGTGAACGGGATAGTGTCTCCGACAAAGCGCAATACTCGCTCGCCTGCGTGTGGAAACATTTCCGGTTTTTCCATTTTGAGAATCTATTCTTTCAGCCGTGACAAAAACGCAAGCGCTACGAAATCACGTTGGCTTTCCGCTTTAATTCCGTGATGCGCTGAAACGATTCCTCGATGCGCGTCTCGGAAATCTTTCCCGATTCGACGAGCCGGAGAATAATGTTCATCGCATTCTCACCAATATTTACGTCGTAATTCATGTTGTTTCCGAAGCAGAGAATATCGAGGCCAGCGTTGATGCCGAGTTCAATGGCCTTTTCCAACCCAAAGTGCTCAGAGATCGCTTTCATCTCCATGTCATCGCTGATAATCACGCCGCTATAGCCGAGTTTGTCGCGCAACATCCCCTGCAAAACTTTTTTAGACAGCGTCGCGGGAACTTCGGTATCGAGATTTGCGTTGAAAACATGCGCGGTCATCATGATTTCGCAAAGGCCCGCTTCCATCAGTCGTTGGAAAGGGATCAACTCGCGTTCACTCCACGTTTTCGTGACGTCCACCAAACCCAGATGCGTGTCGCCCGTCGCGCTGCCGTGACCGGGAAAATGTTTCGCGCACGTCAAAACGCCATGTTTGCGATGCGCTTTTGCAAAAGCGATGGCGTGTTGCGCGACAATTTCAGGGTCAGAGTGAAAGCTCCGCTTCTTACCTTTGATGATCGGGTTCGTCGGGTTCGCATCAAGATCCACAACCGGCGCGAGATTCAAATTGATGCCCATTTCCGCCAAAGTCTTCGCGATCAATTCGGCATGAGAGAATGTAAAATCCAAATTGTTTTTCACACCGAGATCTTCATGCGAAATGGTTTCGGGAAAACCGTAGTGGGATTTTAACCGGTTCACTCGACCGCCTTCTTGGTCAATGGAAACGAGCAGCGGCGTTTTCGCCTCGCGCTGGAGCGACGCGACGAGCGACTTCAATTGCGCCGGTGATTTGATATTACGACCTTGTAGTTGGGTGTCCGCCATTTCCTGATCGAAAAGAACCACGCCGCCGAGGTTGCGCTCCGCCGCGTCGCGAGCAATCACATCGTTCGCGGAAATTTCGTAACCGCGAAAGCCCACCAGAAGCATCTGGCCGATGTTTTCGCGCAAGCTGAAATTGAGTTTGGTCATTTGAAAATTATCAGATTAAAACATACAATTGAGGGCCGGGATTAAAATGCAAAACATCGTTGAGGAAAAATTATGAAAAACATTACTTGGATTCTGTTGGGACTTTCAATCGCGCTTCACGCAAACGCTGCGATCAAAACCGAAACCGTCGAATACAAACAAGGCGACACGACGCTGGCAGGATTTCATGCTTACGATAATTCCATTTCCGGCAAACGACCCGGCATTTTAATCGTTCACCAATGGAAAGGTCTGGGCGATTACGAACAGAAACGCGCCGAAATGCTGGCTGCGCTTGGCTATAATGTTTTCGCTGCGGACATTTACGGAAAAGGAATTCGCCCAACGAATCCGAAAGACGCGGGTGAGCTTGCTGGTAAATATAAAACAGACCGGGCGTTATTGCGCGACCGGGTTAAAACGGCTTTGGCCCAATTGCAAAAAGACGAAATGACCGATTCGAAAAAGACGGCTGCGATTGGATATTGTTTTGGCGGAACGGCGGTTTTGGAATTGGCCCGCAGTGGGGCGGAAATTTCCGGCGTGGTCAGTTTCCACGGCGGATTGAGTTCGCCCAGCCCCGCCGATGCGAAAAATATCAAAGGAAAAGTCCTCGTTCTCCACGGCGCAGACGACCCGCATGTGAATCCCGAGGTGCCCGATTTTCAGGAGGAGATGCGCAAGGCTGGAGTGGATTGGCAATTTGTCGCGTATGGCGGCGCAGTCCACAGTTTTACCGACTGGAATGCAGGCACCGACAATTCAAAAGGCGCGGCCTACAACGCGAAAGCGGACAAACGTTCCTGGCAAGCGATGAAAGAGTTTTTCGCCGAGATTTTTGGGAAATAGCTGGACCAGAATTCCCAAATTGCAATCATGTCCAAGGTTTGCTCAAACACTTCAATAGAATTGCGGGAATCGGGTCGGGATACACAATTCACGCATTCAATTTTTCCAACTCCTCCCACCGTCCATAAAGCTTTGCGATTTTTTCCTTCGCGGAATTCAACTCCGCTTGAAGTTGCGGGTGTTCTTCGTGGCGTTTATAAAAATCCGGCGCGGCAAAGAGGCTTTGGAGACGCGCCAGTTCTGCTTCCGCAGCGTGGATCGTCGTTTCCATCGCAGCCAGTTCCTGTTGCTCTTTGAATTTTAGTTTGCGTGGTTTGGAAGAACTTTCGTGGGCGGAAACGGATTTTAAATTCGGCTCGACGGAATCTCGCGCTGCCGAAACTTGCGGCGCTTTGGCGGCTTTGGATTTTTTCTCCAGATAATATTCGTAATTGCCAACGCTCTCGGTGATTTGTCCGTCGCCTTCGAAAACTATCATGCTCGTGCAAATGCGATCCAGAAAATAGCGGTCGTGGCTCACAACCAAAACGGAGCCGGGAAAGTTAATCAACGCTTCTTCGAGAATGCGCAAGGTCGGCAAATCGAGATCGTTCGTCGGCTCGTCTAGAATCAGGAAGTTGCCGCCGTTTTTCAAAATGCGTGCGAGCAGCAAACGACTTCGTTCACCGCCGGAAAGATAACGCACTTGAGCCATGATGCGATCTTCGGGAAAAAGAAATCGCCGCAGATACGCGCGCACGGAAATCTTCTGGTCGCCGAACTGCACGACTTCGCTGCCTTGGCCAAGTTCTTCAAAAACCGTTTTCTCCTCGTCGAGTTGCAACCGCGATTGATCGACGTAATTGAATTTCGTCAGGTCGCCAATTTTCACCGTGCCTTCGGTCGGCTTCAATTCGCCAAGAATCATTTTTAGCAACGTGGTTTTGCCTAAACCATTTCGTCCCGCGACGCCGACCTTTGAGCCCGCCTCAAATTTAAACGAAAGTTTCTCGAAAAGTTTTCGACCGCCGAGCGTTATGCCGACATTTTCCAAATCGACGACGCGGTTGCCAATGGGCGGGGGCGGTGGAATGACGAGGTCAACGGCCATCTCGCTCGGTGGCGGACCTTTTCCCGCGACATCAAAATAGCGATCGAGACGGCTCTTGGATTTGGTGGTGCGCGCTTTCGGGCCGCGACGGACCCAGTCCAATTCGCGACGCAAAAAGTTCTGGCGCGATTGCTCCTGTTTTTCCTCGGCAGTCTGGCGCTCAGCTTTGGCGAGAAGATATTCGGTGTAATTCCCCTCGTAGGAAATCATCTTGCCGTTTTGCACCTCGACAATGCTGGTCGTGATGCGGTCGAGAAAATAGCGGTCGTGCGTCACCACCAAAAAAGCGCCGGTGTAGGCGAGCAGAAATTCCACGACCCATTCGATGGATTCGGGATCGAGATGGTTGGTGGGCTCGTCGAGAATCAAAAGATCGGGATGTGACACGAGCGCTTTGGCCATCGCGACGCGGCGTTTTTCGCCGCCGGACAACGTTTTGATGTCGCGGTCGCCCGCGGGCGTGTTGAGGTGCGACATCGTTTCTTTGACGCGCGAATCGAGCGTCCACCCTTCGAGATGTGCGATGCGATGTTCCAGATGATCTCCGCGCTTGGAGTGCGACGGGAGATTTTCAAATTCATGAATGAGGTCGAGCACGTACTTCCCGCCCGACAAAACATTTTCAAAAACGTTTTTCGATTCGTCCAAGGTGAATTCCTGCGAGAGATAGCCGAAGGTCAATTCCTTCGAGCGCACGACTTCTCCCGCGTCCGGTTGCGTGATGCCCGCGAGGATTTTCAGGAACGTCGATTTGCCCGTGCCGTTGCGCCCGACCATGCCGATGCGGTCGCCTTCGCGAATGGAGAGCGACGCTTTGTCTAAAATATTTTGCTGACCAAAGCTGATTTCAATTTCGGAAGCGGAAACGATGGTTGAGGATTGTTCGGCCATTTTAAGAACGCAAACAATGCGTCACAAACGCGGGATCACAAAATTGTTTTTCAGAATAATTGGGAGTCGCGCGAAGTCCGCGAAGAAAGCGAAGGCGGAAAGAGAAGTTATTTTTGTAATTTCTTCGCCTCCTTTGCGCGACATCTTGCTAAGTCTTTACTCGCGCAACAAACTTCGCCATTCGCTCCATCGCAATTTCGATTTGCTCCAGCGAAGTTGCAAAGCAACAGCGCAAATAACCTTCGCCACTTGGTCCAAACGCGCTGCCCGGAACACACGCGACCTTTTCCTGTTCGAGCAGTTTCACGGCGAAATCTTTTGAATTCAGACCAGTCGATTTGATGCAGGGAAATGCGTAGAACGAGCCACGCGGCAAATGGCATTTCAATCCCATTTGATTGAACGCTTTCACGATAAGATTCCGGCGCAGACGATATTGCGCGCGCATCTCGGTTGTGTCCGGCTCGCCAAATTGGATCGCTTCGAGCGCGGCTTCCTGGCTGATGATGCTCGCGCAAAGCATCGAGTATTGATGAATGCGCATCATGGCATCGATGATGGACGCCGGGCCGCACGCGTAGCCGATGCGGAAACCGGTCATTGCGTAAGCCTTAGAAAATCCATGCAGAAAAATCGTGCGTTCCTTCATGCCCAGCAGCGAAGCGATGCTGACGTGTTCGCCTTCAAAAGTAAGCTCGGCGTAAATTTCGTCTGTGATGATGAGTAAATTATGCTTCTGCGCGAGCGCGGCGATGCGTTCCAACTCAACGCGCGACATTGTTCCGCCGGTTGGATTCGTCGGAAAATTCAGCATCAGAATTTTGCTGCGTGAGGTGATTTTTGCTGCGATTTCTTCTGCGGTGACGGAGAAATTATTTTCAGCGCGACACGCCACTGCAACCGGAACACCATACGCGAGCGCGATGCTGGGCGAATAACTCACGTAACACGGCTCGTGATAAATGACTTCGTCGCCGGGATTAATCAGCGCGCGCAAAGCGAGATCCAGTGCTTCGCTGACACCAACTGCGATCAGAATTTCATTCTGCGGATTGTAGGTGACATGAAAATGTTGGGTGAGACTAGCGCTGATTGCTTCGCGCAATTTCAACAAACCGAGATTTGATGTGTAGCCAGTTTTGCCGCGTTCCAATGCGTAAATCGCCGCTTCGCGAATGTGCCACGGCGTGACGAAATCGGGTTCGCCTACGCCGAGGGAAATCACGTCCTTCATTCCTTGAACGATGTCGAAAAAATCGCGGATGCCCGAACGCGGAATCGCGCGGACGTTATTGGCAATTAGATTTTGAGCTTGGAATTCCATGACTGATGGAACGAGAAGTTACCGACAGCGAGAGAGCGCCGCTACAAAATTTACGCGGCGGCCTGATCTGTTTTGCGGCGGATGATGGGTTTGGTTTCGCCGCGCACGGCGGAGCGAGTAATTTTTACGGAGATAATATCTTCGCTGGTCGGAATTTCGTACATCACGTCTAGCATCAATTTCTCCAGCAGTGTTCGCAAAGCGCGTGCGCCGGTTCCCTTGGTGATCGCTTGCGACGCGAGTTCGCTCAGCGCGTCGGGCGTGAATTCCAATTCCACACCATCCATTGCCATCAGCTTGGAAAATTGTTTCGTCAACGCGTTCTTGGTTTCCGTCAAAATCTGCACGAGTTGTTCCTGCGTCAATTCTTCTAGCACCGTCATCATGGGCAACCGTCCGATGAACTCCGGGATAAAACCGAAGCTGATCAAATCTTCTGGCTCGACGAAGTGTAAAACTTTGTCCCGATCAATTGAAGAAAGCTTGTGACCTTCCTCAGTGGCATTGAAACCCATCACGCGATGGCCGAGTCGGCGTTGAATAATTTTTTCCAAGCCAACAAACGCGCCGCCGCAGATAAACAAAATCCCGCTGGTATCGACGCGAATGTATTCCTGCTGTGGATGTTTGCGTCCTCCTTGCGGTGGAACATTGCAAATCGTGCCTTCTAAAATTTTCAGCAGCGCTTGTTGCACGCCTTCGCCGGAAACGTCGCGCGTGATGGAAACGTTTTCCGTTTTGCGCGCGATTTTGTCGATTTCGTCGAT
>JBDSYB010000363.1:0-8688 GCA_039925885.1 Verrucomicrobiota bacterium | reverse complement strand
GTGGTCAAAGCCACGGTTCCAGTGAGCATTCCTGCCATTGCTGCGGTTACGATTACTTTACGTGCTGTCTGTGTCATACTATTACCTTTAGTTTTGTTGTTTTACCGAACGTGTTGTTGAGGAAATTAATTCGAAAAAGATTGGGAGGGCTTATTTTCAACTGAGCTAAGGTTTCCTTTCTCTTGCCAAAAACCAACCTGATAGAAAAATAAGAGAATGCCCGAGGAGATGAAAATTTTACTCCCTCATTTTTTAGATCGCTAAAGTAATCGAGCGTTTTATTCCACGAATTTGCCGGGATTTAAAATGTCGTTGGGATCAAGCGCGCGTTTCACTGTGCGATGCAATTGACGAATCTCTTCCGAAGCGGCCAGCGGCCACCACCGTTTTTTGGCGAGTCCAATTCCATGTTCCCCAGTGATGACGCCGTTCCATGAAAGAATTTTCGCGAACAATTCATCCAAAACTTTTTCGCTTCGTGCCACAATGTCGGGCAACTGGGCGTCATACATCACATTGCAATGAATGTTGCCATCGCCCGCGTGGCCAAAACACGCCAGCGCAATACCATGTTTTTTCTGCAACGCGGAGGTGAATCGAAATAAGTCCTCAAGGCGGCTGCGCGGCACCACGATGTCTTCATTCAATTTAATCAAGCCCGTGTCGCGCAATGAAAATGAAAATTCGCGGCGCAACTGCCAAAGCAATTCACTTTCGTCAGCGCCGAGCGCGCGTTGCACAAAAACGGGTTTTTGGGCGCGCACGATTTTTTCCAGGTCGCGGATTTCACCCTGAACAGATTTTTCCTGGCCGTCGAGTTCAACAATGATCAGCGCGTGACAGCCGTTGAGACGTTTGCTGCCCGTCCGTTTTCGGGCGGCCGCCAACGTGAAATCATCCGCGATCTCCAAGGCGCAGGGCAGGAAGCCCGCGCGAAAAATTTCGCGGATCGTTTTTGTGGCGAGATTCATTGAATCAAATCCAACCGCCAAACAGGCACGAAATGGCGGCAAGGGCAGCAATTTCAAAGTCGCTTCCGTCACAATGCCGAGCAGCCCTTCAGAACCTACAAACAACCGTGCCAGATCAAAACCGGTTTTGTTTTTATGCGTGCGGCTGCCGAGGCGAACGACTGTTCCGTCCGCCAAAACTACTTCCAGTCCCAGCACATAATCCCGCGTCACGCCGTATTTCAAACACCTCGGGCCTCCAGCGTTGGTCGCAATATTTCCGCCGATGCTGCAATCCGCGCGGCTGGCCGGATCAGGGGGGTAATAAAGTTTTTTGCGCTCGACCGCTTCCTGCAATCTCGCCGTCAGAACGCCCGGCTCAACCACGGCGACAAAATCGCCTTCGTGGATTTCCTTGATTCGTGACATTCGTTCGAGCGACAAAACAATTCCCCCGCGCACCGGAACGCATCCTCCCACATAACCAAAACCCGCGCCGCGCGCCGTCACGGGAATTTTATTTTTATTCGCGAACTTCAGAAGGGTCGCGACCGATTTCGTGCTGCGAGGCAGCGCCACAGCGTCGGGCAAATGCGTGGCAAACCATTTATCGCCGGAGAACTTCTCCAATGCCGCGCTCTCAAAAGTCAACTCGTCGCGCGGCAGGAGTTTTTTCAGCGGGCGAAGAATATTCTGGGAATTTTTCACGAAATAAACCGGCTCGAAGCAAAGCGCGGGCGGGAGTCGTTGGCAATGCCATTTATCAGACGAGAGTTAAACTGGGCGCTTTTTATACTACCACCAAACAAGCGACGCGGATTTCCGTTGGGAGTTCCGCCTTCAGGCGGTTCGGCTTGACAAACTTGCGCCCGAGCCGCCTGAAGGCGGAACTCCCAACGATGGTGGTGTCAAGATGCGCCCAGTTAAACTTGTCTTTCCACTTTTTTGTCGCAAAAGTAACTTCCCGCTGCGCTTTTGCGTCCTTCATAAGATGACAAGTTTAATCAAATTCCACGCGCGAATTTTTTGGGTTTTCGTCTTCACAATTTATTTGGCCGACGTGATTCGTGCTTCTGAAGCTCTGCCCAATGTGATTTTCATTCTTGGCGATGACATTGGCTACGGAGATTTCGGCTGCTACGGCGCGACGAAAATTAAAACGCCGAACGTGGATGCCCTCGCGCGCGAAGGCTTGCGCTTTACCGACGCGCATTCTTCAGCGGCGACTTGCACGCCGACGCGATATGCTTTGATGACAGGTCAGTATGCGTTTCGCAATCCAATGGGTTCTCACATCCTGCCCGGCGACGCGCCATTGAGCATCAAGCCGGTGACCCTCACGCTGCCGGGCGTTTTTAAAAAAGCGGGCTACGCGACTGGAATCGTGGGCAAATGGCATCTCGGATTGGGCGACGCCGAGGGCCAACAAAATTGGAACGGCGAAATAAAACCCGGCCCGCTCGAAGTGGGTTTTGATTTCAGTTTCATAATTCCCGCAACCGGAGATCGCGTGCCCTGCGTCTTTGTCGAAGGCCATCGCGTCATAAATCTCGATCCCGCCGATCCAATCAAAGTCGATTACAAAAATTGCCTGCCGGGTCATGCCAACATGGTGCAAGGCATCGGTCGTATCGGAGCCATGACTGGTGGAAAACAAGCACTTTGGAAAGATGACGAAATTGCGTCAACGCTGACGGGCGAGGCGGTCAAAT
The DNA here is from genome assembly GCA_039925885.1 of Verrucomicrobiota bacterium. Lineage (GTDB taxonomy): Bacteria > Verrucomicrobiota > Verrucomicrobiia > Limisphaerales > CANJXF01 > CANJXF01. The sequence continues at coordinate 6,026 of JBDSYB010000363.1, read as the reverse complement.
TCATTCGCGAAAATCAGAAGCGCCCGTTCTTTCTCTATCTCGCCACGCACGATATTCATGTGCCGCGAATGCCTGCCAAAAAGTTTCGAGGCGCGAGCCAGGCTGGAATTCGAGGCGACGCCGTCGAGCAATTTGATGGGTGTGTGGGAGAAATTCTAAAAACTTTGAATGATCTCAAGCTCGCACAAAACACCTTGGTCATGGTGGGCAGTGATAACGGAGGAATTTTGGATTTTGGGGACACTGTGGAACGGGACGGCGACGAAAAATCCAATAACGGCCATGCGTTTAACGGAGTTTTGCGCGGGACGAAAGGCACTCCTTACGAAGGAGGAACCCGCGTTCCTTTCATCGCCAAATGGCTGGGCAAAATCAAACCCGGCACGTCTGATGAATTGATCTGCTCCATTGATTTGCTGGCGACGTGCGCGACTTTGGTCGGACAGGAACTTCCTCCTGAAGCCGCGCCTGATAGCTTTAATATGTTTCCCGTATTGCGCGGTAAAAAACTGGCGAAACCAGTGCGCGACCATTTGGTGGAAGACTCACGAAGAAAAGCAATTCGCCAGGGTTTTTGGAAATACATTTCACCCGGAAAAGGGAAGGGCGCAAAATCTGAAAACAGCCAAGCCGAACTTTACAACCTGGAAAAAGATATATCCGAAAAACATAATCTCGCAAATTCAGAACCTGGGAAAACAAAAGAACTGGCCGCTCTGCTCGAACGCGTCATGCAGGAAAGTCGGACTCGCCTCGAATGACCGGAGTCGTTCCTGATTTTTACGACCGCAGATTTTCCGGATTCAACGGCTTCAAATCGTTTGGCAGGAAAATCCCATTTTTTCGGACCAGTTCGCCGTCAAACCAAACTTCGCCGCCGCCCCATTCTTTGCGCTGAATCAAAACCATGTCCCAATGCACGGCAGAACGATTTCCGTTATCCGCCACTTCGTAGGCCTGGCCCGGCGTAAAGTGCAGAGAACCCGCGATTTTTTCGTCGAACAAAATGTCGCACATCGGATTCTGGATGTAGGGATTGAAGCCGAGAGAAAATTCACCGATGTAACGCGCGCCGGGATCAGTGTCCAAAATTTCGTTGAGCCGTTTGGTGTTGTTGGAAGTGGCGTTGATGATTTTGCCGTCTTTGAATTCGAGACGGACGTTTTCAAATTTCGTTCCTGAATAAATCGTCGGCGTGTTGAATTGAATCACGCCGTTCACGGAATTTTTTATCGGACAGGAAAAAACTTCGCCGTCAGGAATGTTGCGAGTTCCTTCACACAAAATCGCGGCGATTCCTTTTTTGCTGAATGTCAAATCTGTTCCGGGAGAAACGAGACGAACATCCTTCGCTTTGCGCATCCGCTTTTGCAACGGAACCATCGCCTTCGCCATTTTTTTGTAATCCATCGTGCAGACATCGAAATACAAATTCTCAAACGCCTCAGTGCTCATGCCCGCCGCCTGCGCCATGCTCGGCGTCGGCCAGCGCAACACGCACCAGCGCGTTTTGTTCACTCGATAATTTTGGACGGGCCGCAAAACTTTGGAATACATCGCCATCAAATCGCTGTTCACGTCGGCGTTCTCGCTCATGTTCGCGCTGCCGCGAATCGCGATGTAAGCCTGCATTTTTTTCATTCGAAACATTTCGATGTCCCGCGCGAGCGCAGCATGTTTTTCATTCGTCTCGCGGACGACTTCGCGGGTGACGCGACTGTGACGCACTTCCACAATCGGTATCGCTCCAACTTTGCGCGCCGCGCGCATCAGCTCGACGGAAAATTCATCCGGCACATCCACCATTTCGAGCAGGATGTTGTCGCCCTTTTTCAACGCGGTGGAATATTCGATCAAAAGTTTCGCCAGTTTTGTATAACGCGGGTCAGTCATAATTTTCTAAGTCCCAAATGAATTCTTTGGCGGCTGCTCTCCTGCAAGAATTTTTCTCTCCCATTCGTCAGCCTCTTCCAGAGTTTTAAAACGAAATACACCTTTGGGAAAGCGAATCTCACCAGTCTTCCGCTTGCGAGAAATTTCTGCGGCTCGATCAATCCCGGCTTGGATTGCCGTTTGAATCGGTTTCTTCTGGATATTTTCGGACTCGCCGTTCAATTGCTTCAAGTTTTCAGAATAAGCTGAGCGCAGGACAAATCAAGAAGCTCAAGGTATTTGAACCCGATAAAATCGCTGCGGAAAATTGGTGGAATAAGGATCAGCAAAATACAACGGCCCGCTTCCGAGCGTATTCGTCGCGAGTGAAATCCAATTGGAAAAATTCGTCGAGCCTTCCAGAACGATGATTTGCCCGGCACCACCGCTGATATTTAAACCAAATTGGTTCGAGAAAAATCCGAAGCTCCCGTCGTTGATGATGAAGGATGGACGCGGAATCGTGCTATCCACAAACCAGCTCGAACCGTTTCGGTATCCTCCAGTCACGAAGCCACGCGCGCGGATCGTGGACGAAGCAGATAGGAAAACATTCGTCAGTTGCCATCCGCCCGTGATGCGCACACCGGCTCCGAGGTCAATCCAGTTTGTGCCGTTCGTGGATGTCGCAAAAGTCGTTCTCCAAGCTTCTGGGCTAGTGCCCCCACGCAGCCATGTGATCGTTGAGCCGTCAAACGTTAGATTTTCCGTTGTCGGTTCTGTTGCGGTGAGCCTCCCAATAAGGCTTCGCGATTGCCCACCTAATGTTTGAAATTGTCCTCCCACCAGAACCTTGCCATTGGATTGGAGAACCAGAGAGTAGACCGGACCGCTGGATCCTGAATTAAAACTGCCATCCAGCGTGCCATTGGCATTGAGTCGGCCAATGTTGGTGCATGCTTGCCCGGCTAAAATTGTGAAAGATCCCCCTACGAGAATCTTTCCATCTGTTTGAAGTGCCAGCGAATGAACCGTGTTGTTGGCACCCGGGTTAAAACTATTATCCAACGTCCCATCCTCATTGAGCCGGCCAATGTGACTGCGACTTTGTCCAACGAGGTTGGTAAAAACTCCTCCGACCAGAATCTTTCCATCGGTCTGCACAGCAATGGGAGAGACCGAACCGGTGTCACCTGCGTTAAAGTTAGTGTTCAGCGTACCATCCTCATTAAGCTGGCCAATACCGCTGCAAGTTTGGCCAGCGAGATTGGTGAAAGTTCCTCCCACTAAAATTTTTTTGTCAGGTAATACGGCTATAGAGAGGACAAGGTTGTTCGCGCCGGGATTAAAAAGAAGATCAAGCGTGCCGTTAGTGCTGAGTCGGCCAATACGGTTCCGCGTTTGGCCGCCGAGCGTTGTGAACTCTCCTCCGACCAGAATCTTCCCATCATCCTGTACCGCTAAGGCATACACAATGCCCTTGAGTGTAGTGTCACTAGATCCTGTGTTGAAATTCGTATCGAGCGTACCGTCCGCATTAAGCCGGCCTATGTTCGTTCGCGCTTGCGAGTTAATAACTTGAAACGAGCCTCCCAGCAAAATCTTGTTATCCGTTTGTAAGGCCACACAATTGACGCCGGCGCTTAACCCGTCTACCTGCGTATTAAAACTATTTTCCGTCGTACCATTCAAATTGATCCGACCAATGTTGAAATGCGATACGCCGCTCAGTGCGACAAACGAGCCTCCTGCCAGAACTTTTCCATCAGGCTGTATAGCCATTGTGCGAACATAAGGCCCATAACCTCCGGGATTGAAGGAGTCAACGGTTTGAGAGTGTGCCGAAAAAGCCACGCAAAACGAGGCAACTAAAAGTAAGATTCTGGCTCGATGCTGCTGTTCCCAAATTTGTTGTCTCATGCGGTAAAGGATGAAAATCATAAAAAACTACTTCATCGGAATGCTCGATAATACACCAGAATTCGGCTTTCCAACAAGAAACAAAATGAGGAGAAATCACGTTCGGCTGCGGTCAAGTCTGAACACAGGTTTTCAAAACAGCTTTATCCCACAAAATAAAAATGGTTAGACAGGAGTTATGAATGTGCGCTTGGCTTGGATTTATTTTCTTTTCTCCGTAACGCGCGTTCTCGTTTTTTGATTTCTCTGCGTAGTATTTCTTCCGCACACCAGCCTTTTTTTTGTGAGAATTCAGCAAGAGCGAAAAGTTGTTCGGCTAATTTTGATTTGCTCAGGCCGGACATTTTTACATCCCCCAAAATCAACTTAGCCTTGCGCGCTTTCTTCACGAGTTTTTCGGCGCGGAGCAGGGCAGGGAGGTGTTTGGGAATTCCGTCGAGAGCGGAGGCGCGTTCGTGTTTGGTTCCGTGTTTTTCGGCGCGTTTGATTTTTTCCCAGTTCGCCCAGACTTCATCGACATTTTTGACTTTGGTTTTGCCGAAGACGTGGGGATGGCGGCGAATCAATTTATCCGTGATGTGGCGGGCGACTTTTTCAAAATTGAACGCGCCGCGTTCTTTGCCGAGTTGGCAATGGAAAATAACTTGTAGCAGTAAATCGCCAAGTTCTTCGGCGAGTTCGTGGTCGTCGCCGGCTTCGATGGCGTCGATCATTTCATAAACTTCTTCGACGGCATGGAAGCGGAGCGTCATGTGGTCTTGTTCCCGGTCCCAAGGGCAACCTTTTGGCGAGCGGAGTTTTGCCATGACGGCGAGGAGATAGTTGATGGCGGAATTTTGTTTCATTAAAGTTTTCTGGTTTCATTAACGCCCTGCTTTAGCTGGATGAAAAACGCATTGAGCGTCCGAACCGTTTCAACGGTTTTCCGCCGATGCAAAACCGTTAAAACGGTTGCGCGGATATGGCACCATAATCACCCGGCTAAAGCCGGGTGTTAATGAGAGACTTTGCGTCTTTGCGTTAAAAAAAGCCTCATAAAATTACCAGATTATCCCGGTGAATCACTTCGGTGCGCGGGAGGTCGCGCGTTTTGAGCGCGTCGGAATTAAAAAATGAGATGCCGCGCGCGAACTCCGTTCCGTTAACATCGCAAACTCTCACGACTTCTCCCGCCGCGAAATGACCTTCGCATTTCGTCACGCCGGGCGGTAACAAACTGGTTCCGTTTTCTCGCAAAGCTTTTTTGCATCCGTCATCAACGTAAACCGTTCCGCGTGGCGAATGGAAAAATGCGATCCAACGTTTTCTTCCCGGAAGCTTGATCGCTTGTGGAATAAAAAGGGTTCCTTCGTCATCGCCATTCAAAATATTAGCAAGCACGTTTTTTTTCCCACCTGGCGCGATGACAATCGGGATGCCAGCGCGGGTCGCGATTTTTGCCGCCTGAATTTTTGATGCCATACCGCCGACGGCCGTTTCACTGGTGGTTCCGCCCGCCATTTTTTCCAATGTTTCATCGATGTGTTCAATGACGGAAATCGTGTGCGAATTTTCTTTGCCAAAGTTTTCGATGACGCCATCGACGGTGGTCAAAATCACGAGGAGATCGGCGGGCAACAAACAGGCGACGAGCGCGGAGAGTTTGTCGTTGTCGCCGAATTTCAATTCGGTGAACGAAATGGCGTCGTTTTCATTGATGATCGGAATAACGCCGTGCTGCAACAAAGTGACGAGCGTGTTGCGGGCGTTGAGATGGCGTTCGTGATGTTGCAGATCATCATGTGTCAATAAAACCTGGGCGACGTTCAGGTCAAATTCGGCAAAAAGTTTTTCGTAAGTGGCCATGAGCCGCGATTGGCCGATGGCCGCGCACGCTTGCAACTGGGCCAATTCTCGGGGGCGTTTGATGTGGCCGAGCACTCCCATGCCGGCTCCGACCGCGCCGGAAGTGACGAGCACGACTTCTTTCCCAGCCTGACGCAAGGCAGCCATCTGCCCGACGAGTTGTTCCATTTGCGCGAGGTCCGGCTGTTTTTTGGAATCGGTGAGAACGCCTGTTCCAAGCTTAATGACGATTCGGCTGCAATTTTTGAGCGACAAGCGCATGGGTGAAGTAAAATTGAAAAATTCAAAATTAAAAATGAAAAAAGCCCGCTATCTCATTTCGCAATTTTACCTTTTGCATTTTTAATTTTTAATTAGTTTCCCTAGATGCGCGAACAATCGCTTGATTT
>JBDSYB010000362.1:0-2922 GCA_039925885.1 Verrucomicrobiota bacterium | reverse complement strand
TTCTTTCAAACGGTGCGGTGCGAAAATGTTCGTCCATTTCGTGAAACCCGGCGAGCAGCGCGCGGAAATGGTCTGGGCCAACCGCCAGCATCGTGGAAAGGCCAATGGCCGAGTCCATCGAATAACGCCCGCCGACCCAGTCCCAGAACCCAAACATGTTGGCTGTATCAATGCCGAAGGCGGAGACTTTTTCGGCGTTGGTCGAAACCGCGACGAAGTGTTTTGCCACCGCCTTGTCATCCCCATCAAGTCCGTTGAGCAACCAGTCGCGCGCGCTTTCGGCGTTTGTCATCGTCTCCAAAGTCGTGAAGGTTTTGGAGGAAATGATGAACAGGGTTTCCGCTGGGTCGAGGTCATGCGTGGCTTCCACAAAATCAATCCCATCCACATTCGACACAAAGCGGAACGTCAGGCCGCGCTCACTATAATGTTTGAGCGCCTCGTAAGCCATCACCGGACCCAGATCAGAACCGCCGATGCCGACGTTGATGACGTTCTTGATGCGTTTGCCAGTGTGCCCCTTCCACTCGCCGCTGCGGACGCGATTGGAAAACGCCGCCATTTTATCGAGCACGGCATGGACTTCCGGCGCCACATTTTTTCCGTCCACCAAGATTGTCGCGCCTTTCGGCCCACGCAGAGCGACGTGCAGCACCGCGCGGTTTTCCGTGACGTTGATTTTTTCGCCGCCGAACATCGCGTCAATTTTTCCTCGCAAGCCGGATTCCTTCGCCAGTTTAACGAGCAACTTGAGGGTATTGTCAGTAACGCGATTCTTCGAGTAATCCAGAAAAAGTCCGGCGGCTTCGGCAGTGAATCTCTGGCCGCGTTTCGTGTCTTCGGCGAAAAGTTTCCGCAGATGCAGATGCCGAATTTGTTTGTGATGCGCGGTCAGCGCTTTCCACGCCTTGCGCTTGGTCAATGGTTGAATCTTGGTTGTCATCTTTGCTCTGGTCACGGGCACTTCCTTTGCATCTCCTCCGGTTTTCTATTTGGCCTTTTGAGCGCATCGCTCTGGGACTTGATTCCCGTTAGCCATTCGTTCCAGGATTTTACGAATGACTTTGCCGCCTGCTGGAGTTCATGGGCGAGCAGGAAACGATTTCGCGTAATCCGAGAATCTAGTGTCCTATTCTGCTTCGGGCTGTTTGCTCTTTCAAGGGCGAGACGGAAATGCGCTAGCGGCAGGCCGGGATGACCGGTGTGGGCTTTTTCCACCGCATCCACCGACAGGAACCGAATCGTGTTGATGCACAGGTTGTCAAATTGCGCCTGATTGAGACTCGAAGCGGTTGTCATGCTGAATTCCTTTCCAGCTCCGCATTGTATTCGCCGCGACGTGCGGCCCGGTTGCATTGGGCGCGATGCACCAAAGCTTTTTGTGCCGCTGCCACGTTCGCTTCTTTGCCCCGCCAAATCTGCAAAGCCGGTTGCTGGATGGCGCGGGCAAATGAAAACGCCAGTGCCCAGGGCAGTTGCGATTTGAAGCGCACATTCATGGCGTTCAAACGGGCCGAAGCCAGTTCAGCGGATTGGCCGCCCGAGAGGAAAGCGATCCCCGGAACAGCGGCGGGGACGGTTCGCAGGAGACACTGCACCGTGGCGTCGGCAACTTCGTCCACCGATGCTTGTTGCGGGCATTTCAATCCCGGCAGCACCACGTTCGGTTTCAGAAGCATTCCTTCCAGCATCACGCGCTGACAATTCAACTGGATGAAAACATTTCGCAGCGCTTCTTCCGTAACTTTGAGACACCGCTCCAAAGTATGTTCGCCGTCCATGAGCACTTCCGGTTCAACGACGGGGACGAGTCCGGCTTCCTGGCACAACGCGGAATAACGCGCCAGCGCGTGCGCGTTGGCCTCAAGGCCGCTGCGGCTGGGAAGTCCATCGCCGATGGCAATCACCGCGCGCCACTTGGCGAAGCGCGCGCCCATTTGAAAATATTCTTTCAGGCGATCACGCAAACCGTCCAAGCCTTCCGTAATTTTTTCGCCCGGATGACCGGCAAGGTCTTTCGCGCCGGTGTCCACCTTGATGCCGGGAACGATTCCCGCATCGGTGAGAATTTTGAGAAAGGGAGTGCCATCCTCCTTCTGCTGGTGAATCGTCTCGTCGTAGAGGATCGCGCCACTGATGGACTCGCTGAGGTCGGGCGTGGTGACGATCAGTTCCCGATACGCGCGCCGGGCCTCCACCGTCTGCGGGATATTGAGCTTGGCAAAGCGCTTGTTGCACGTAGGAGTGCTTTCATCCATCGCCAATAAGCCCTTGTCATCGGCCATCAACGTCTTTGCCGTGTCTGTCAAAATTTTCGTATTCATAGTAATAATTTCTTAAGTGAGTTAATCAGCAACTCGTTAGTTTCCAGCCGGGGCGGAAATCGGTTGCTGCGGTTGCCGGTGAGACCAGCCCGCCAAATCCCCGGTCATCAAATAGATCAACATGGCTGCCAGCATCAAAATTACCATCAACCAGATGCGCCAATCCCGATGCGCGCGTCTCCAATACGGCGGATCACCTTGATGAATCGGACCGCCGTTCGGGTCGCCGTGAGACTTGTGTTCGTGTTTTGATTCGTGCATAAATTATTTATTTGAATGGGCATTGTAACTCCTTTGGTTCCCTTTAGGTATGCCTTGCATTTTTGTTCCTGATGCGCCGCAGCTACTGTTCAGGCATACGCGTCTGTTCCGCGAGCGTTTTTTTTTCTGCGTTTTGCTCCGGCCCCATTTCCAATTCCGAATCTCCGGCAAGCATCTCTTCGCAATGGGGGTGTATCCCCACCGTAGAGGTCTTGTCATTACCCACATTTTTTCAAACTTGTTTTAGTTTTTCTGATGAGCAGAGTGGAAGGAGTGGCGTTGCTGAGGCACGTCCGAATCGGTTCCTCACCGGTCGGTTTATGTGTACCACCCTGCA
>JBDSYB010000361.1:0-18666 GCA_039925885.1 Verrucomicrobiota bacterium | reverse complement strand
TAAAAACCGCCCTGATGGTCTTTGACTTCCGCGCGTCCGCCTTCGAGTAAAAATTTCGCGCCGGTCTTGATGCCTTTGTCCAGATAGCCGAGAACGCGTGAACGTTGCTTCTCGCTGACGACCGGGCCGATGTTCGTTTCCGCGTCCGCGCCGTAACCGATTTTCATTCCGGCCATCGTGGTGGTGGCGCGTTTCACGAAGGCGTCGCGGATTTTTTCATGAACAAACCAGCGCGTCGCAGTGCAACAAACTTGTCCCGCGTTCAATGTGACTGCTCCTGCCAGCGCATCGGCGACTTCATCCACATTCACGTCGTCGAAAATGACCGCCGCGCCCTTGCCGCCGAGTTCCAGTTTCGTTGGCACAAGATTTTTTCCACACGCTTCGGCGATGCGGCGTCCCACTTCCGGCGAGCCGGTGAAGGACATTTTTTTAAGACCGGGATGTTGGGAGAGCGCCGCGCCCGCCGCTCCACCGAGGCCGGTGATGACATTGACGACGCCCGGCGGAATGCCCGCTTCTTCGGCGAGCTTCGCAAAATAAATAGTTGAGAGCGGCGTGTCTTCGGCGGGCTTGATGACAATCGTATTTCCAGCAGCGAGGGCAGGTGCGACGTTCCAACCGACGAGCAGAAACGGAAAGTTCCACGGAAAAATAAATCCACAAACGCCATACGGAGCGCGCACCGTGCGCGCATCAAAACCGGAAACGGCAATCGGCTCGTGACGACGCGTCTGCACCGCGAGGTCGGCGTAATAACGAAACGATTGCGCGGCGTGCGGCACGTCAAACGCGGCGGCCTGGCCACGCGGTTTGCCGACATCGAGCGATTCAATCTGCGAAAGGATCTCCGCGTTCTTATCAATCAAGTCCGCGAGCCGATGAAGAATCACCGCGCGATCATTCGCAGGCATCGTGGCCCAACCGCTTTTCTGAAACGCTTCTTGCGCGGCTTTGACGGCGGCATCCACGTCCGCCGCGTCGCCCGCCGCAATTTGCGCGAGCACTTTGCCCTCACCCGGATCAAGCGTTTCAAAAGTTTTTCCGCTCTTGGCCTCAACCCATTTGCCGCCGATGAACATTTTGAGCGGTTGCGTGGCGAGGAATTTTGTTACTTCAGGATTTAATGTGGTCATAATAATTTACTGTAAAAAAATCGGTTTGAGGACTTCATTGAAGAATTTTATACCAAAGACTTCGCAAATCCAAACGGACAATTTGATAAATTTGGTGGGCTTTTGCGAAGCTGTGACGGAGCGAAAATTTCGTTTGAGAACGAAAATTGGAGTGAGGGGGGAATGTGTTTTATTTTTTATCCCACAGTGCCAGAGGATGTCCTTCCGGTCTGTTAAAGCCGAGTTTGCTGGGTTTAACAATCGAAGAATGGCCATCACCCCAGCCTACAGCAGTTCGGCTCGCGTGCCTTGGAATCGCACGCGAATCGCCAGTGTCATAACCACTCCCGGGCGTCGGAACTCGGAAAAAAACATTGGCGGTCTGCGGAATTTCCTGCCATTTGTCCGGGTTGACTTCGTTGATGTTAGTCACGCCACCGGCATCCGCAAAATAAACTGTATCGGCCGGTTTGCGGACGGCGGACTCCTTGAAGGCTGGAACTTTTGGACTAATAAAACCGTAAGTTATTCCGATTTCTGGGTAATTCATGCCGATACCAAAAGCCTGGATTGTGGTATTTCCGCCGCCGCCGGCATTTGCGCTAACCTCCACAACGGACGGGCAGCTATAAACCAAAGCTGCGGGATTATATGATCGGATCAGATCTGGCCACCACACAACGTAGGGATTGGGGACGAGACGTTGATCGTCCGGCAGATCGCCAGGGATTTTCTCACGCCAAAGGTAGGGAATGCTTGCGCGAAAATCATCGGCATACATGCGGGTCGCAATGGAAATTTGCTTTTGATTGCTCACGCACTTGATACCAATGGCCTTGGCCTTGGCTTTGGCCAGAGCGGGAAGTAGTAGTCCCGCCAGAATGGCGATGATGGCGATGACCACAAGGAGTTCGATCAAGGTGAAACCGTGGCACCCTCTTTTATTTTGAAGTTGCAAGTAGCGTTTCATTTGAGCAGCGGCTTAACCTTCAGTCCTAAATTGCCACCGGCGTTGGCCACCCAACGCCGGTGCAAATTAATTTCCAATCGCCTTATGGTTTTCTCAGGCGGTAGAACACATTTCCGGCGGCTACAGGCACTGTGACGGTATTGTTGGCTCCTGAAACAATCACCGGTTGGGTCACCGGCGACCAAGTAATTGGTGAGTTGAGATTCGGCGTTTGTTCCAGAGTATATCCAGCTGAGTTGTTCGTTGGCCAGGAGATGATCACATTTGGCCCAGCTAAGGTGATCGTCAGCGAAGGTGGTCTAACCCCGACCGTCACGATTCCAGTGCCCTGCCAGTATATGTCGCTTTGATTCACGGCGGAACTCGCCGAGCTGCCATAGGTTCCCAAGGCTTGTGCTACCCCGTCGAGATTCAGCGCCGCAACGTATTCATTGACCCCATCTCCAAGAATCGCGTATCCGGAGGGAAAGCCTGTGCCGCTTGTACTAGCATTAAGGAACAGCGTAGCGGAGTCATCAATGGCGTCGAGAACACCGCTTGCAATGCTGATTCTCGCAGACCCGGCAGTAGCCTGCGCGTTGTCCACCGTCACGTTCGTGGTTCCGAAAGTAGCCAAAGCACCTCTTGCTTCCAGAATACCTCCGTTCACCAAGGTTCCTCCTGAGTAGGTATTATGACCGTTTAAGATGAGAACGCCCGCATCAGGATTACTGCCCGGAGCGGTAAACTCCAACATACCCGGACCGCTGACGGTTCCTGCGAGCGTATTAGTGCCTTTCGGTGAGGGAGTATTTCCTGTATTATTCAAGGATTGAATGTGAATTAACGTATCCGACGCAAGGACGACATCATTGAGAATCACAATATTTGTAATGGCAGTCCCCCGTTCATTACGCATGGCCCCAGCAGAACTGGTATAAGGTCCTTCGATAGCGCCTCTTCCGTTAAGGATCAAAGGACCGGGACCAAAGCGAACCGTGCCGCCGGAGGTTATGTCGAACTGAGCACCGGTGTTGACCGTGATACTCGACGTATTGGTGGGCGCGCCCTCAACTGACATACGCATACGCCCGGCATTGATTACTGTAGGTCCGGAGTAGCTCTTTTGGCCGCCGGCCAGGACGGTACTGCCGACGCCGCCGGACATTAAAGCGCTAAATCCTGCCAGGCTAGTCCCTTCCTTGATAAATCCACCAGGGCCGGAGATAAAACCTTTAAAAGCAATATTCCCGTCGTCTGTCCGGGCAATTTCATTTTGAGCGTTCACTGTCACGGTATCCTGAAACACCACTGGCGCAATTGTCAGGTTAAAAGCAAGGAAAGGCGGGGCGGAGGCATTCCCGGCTCCAGTGGTAATAATGGTCACGCCAGATCCGCCGTTATTAAACCTGAGGGGGCCGTCATTCACCCCATTTGTGATCCAAATACGAGACAAGTTGCCAGTGATGTTCTGATTAAACGTAAGTGATCCAATGGTGATGCCGGCTGTATTCGAGGATCCAGCAAGGCTGACAAAAGTCTCGGCAGCGCAATCATTGAAAATCGCGCTTGCCCCGACGGCGTTAGGAACAGTCGAGGGGGTCCAGTTTGCCGCGTTAGTCCATTCTAAAATTCCGCCTGCGGTGGAAAATAATTCTGCGTTCGCGGAGGGCGCGGTGGAAAACAGCAGTGTTACGGCAAGGGCGGCAGGAGCGCGCCACGAAGTGAGAATTGGAATTATATTTTTCATAATTTTTTTCGAGTGCAAAAACTAACAGCCATTGATGAGTAATTTTTAGGAAACACTTGGGTTAAGGGTTAATTGAGATTTAGAAAATATTCGTTTTACCCGCGATGTGTCAAGCTCGATGGAAGATTTCGGCCTGATAGATTTTGAGCCCGAAATAATGGGCTTTGCGGCAAATCTATCAAGGCTGCAGAGGTTGATTTGTCGCTTGTCTTCCATAGGTCATCCATTCAAAACCCGGTTAAAATCACCCATCGAAAGAAAGTGTTCGCCTTTTGTGATAAGGGTCACGGAATTGCGTAGGCGCGTTGCATGCGGTAAATATCCTGGTTGCCGGGCTGAGCAGGAGAATTGTTTCCCTTAACAGTAAGAGTGCGAGGATCGCGCCACCGCCAGATTTCTGAATGCCCGTCAGCAAACGCGAAAACAGTGCCATTGCCATTATGTCGCGTGAAAGCCGGATTGTTGCCCCAACTTTCATAAGGCGGCATTCCCATCAGGAAAAAGCCGTCATCAATTGTGGTTTCGCTCTCGTCAACAAATGTGATCAGTTGAGAAGCCCCTTTGATCAGACTATGCTTGTAAGCCGGCGGGTAGCCGGTGACGCCAAGCCACTCTTGGCTGTCCCAAGGTTTGCCCTTCTCGTAACTCGCCATCTGGCCGGAAAGCGAGTAACTGCGCACGGTGGGTCCCACCGATTTCTTAAATGGGTCGGATGGACATTTGTAGATGGCGAGAGACTTATTGTAATTCCACAGGAATCCCAAACGAATTTTATTCACATTAGTGGTGTCTTGCAGTGGGGATGTGCCGCTCACAAAATCGCCCGTGATCCAGGAAGTATCCACCGTGGTGGCGGCATAATCATTCTTAACGAGGCGATCATTATTATCTCCTGTGTACATGAACCAGCAGGTGCCCAGTTGCTTGAGGTTGTTCAGGCACTTGATGGCCTGAGCCTTCCCTTTGGCCTTCGACAGCGCGGGCAACAATAACCCCGCTAAAATTGCAATGATCGCGATCACCACCAGCAATTCAATCAAAGTAAAAGCGAGACGATTAGGGCGAGAAAAATGGAGAGCATCTTGTTTCATGGAGCAGGAACAAAATATCTTTCTTTTGGCCGGTGTCAAATCCGATGTGGGAGATGGAATGCCCTGCACACAGGGAAGAATGGCTTCATGGAATGGCGTAATGCTGTTGCATTCGAACGAGGTCTTCGTTGCCGGGAGCACCGATACTCTTGACGGTCAGCGTTTCCGGTTTCCAGTGCCAGATTTCCGAATGGCCGTCCGCAAAGCTGAAGACGGTGCCGTTGTTATTATGTCGTGTGAAAGCGGGATTGTTGCCCCAATCAGGGTAAGGATACGCCGCTATAACGAAATAGCCGTCATCAATAGTGAACTGGCTCTCATCGACAAACGTGATTAACTGGGAAGCTCCTTTAATTTGGCTGTGTTTATAATAGGGAGGCAAATTAGGGTTGCCGAGCCAAGCCTGGCTGTCCCAAGGGTGTTGAACACCCGTCGAGTCTGTTTCATAACTCCCCATCTGGCCGGAGAGCGAGTAGCTTCGAACTGTATCCCGATTGCTGACTTTGAATCGGTCGGAGGGACATTTGTAAATTGGAAGAGATTTATTGTAGTTCCACAAAAACCCGAAGCGAATGAGCGCCACGTTGGTCGCGCTGGGCAAGTATTGCATATTACCGGTAATCCAGGAGGTATTGGGGGTGGTTGCCGCATAATCATTTTTTACGAGCCGATCATTGTTATCGACTGAGTAGAGGAACCAGCAAAGGCCCATTTGCCTCATGTTGCTCAGGCACTTAATAGCTTGCGCTTTGCCTTTGGCTTTTGACAACGCGGGCAAAAGCAAACCCGCCAGAATGGCGATAATGGCAATGACCACCAACAGTTCGATCAAAGTGAAGCCGAATCGAACATAGCGGACTTTTTGAGCAAGGTTAATTTTCATGGGCCGCAACTCAAGCCTGCTCGTCTTTGGGAGACATTCAAGAAAGAAGGTTGATTTTGAGAACTGCGGCGCTATCGCAAGCGTTGGAAAGTCGAACGCACCTTCGCCTGGCTGGGCACCTTCCGACGGTTGCTCGTTCGTCACGATCATCATCTTGAAATTTATGAAGCGTTTTTTCACCTCGCCTGCCTCATCATCACTCTCAGAAACTTATGAAATGGCTTCTAGTATAATGGGGTGTAAGGAAGATTGCTCACGGCTGTTTGAGTGTCGTTGGAAGGATTAAGCCCAAAATCCTTGCTGCGTAATTTGGCCGCTTTACGAAATTCCGCGTGCCCGTCGCAGAAAAGTAAATCTCCCCCTTGAAAGTGATTTGAAGAATACAGCTCTTTGCCAATGGAAAGATTATCGTGCCAGTAAGTATAAGTCCCGGGAGGGGTGCCGAACTCTGGTCCCGTGGCGGGCCGCAGCGCACAATAAGAAATCAGCACTGAACTTTCCTGGATAAAAATCAACTCGCTGGGATTTCTAATGCCCGAAAGCTTCTTTTCCATCACCACCGCATTTGGCTCATAGCTGGTCGCACTTAATGCTGTTGGGTTATTAGGGACGAGATTGCCTGTGCCAAGGACAGACGAGGGACAGATATAGACCTTCGTGCTGTTTTTTTGATTTCCCTGAAGATATTGAGCAATCCCGCGAAGAGCATTATTTGGCGCGAGAGGATTCATAAAGTCGGGAACCTGTGAAGCCTGTGGAGGAAGTTTTTGGTTATCCATCTCATACATGATCAGCGCCAGCCCGATTTGCCGGGTATTGTTGATGCAAGCAGTCTGCCTTCCTTTTTCCTTGGCCTTCGAGAGAGCTGGTAAAAGCAATCCCGCCAGAATTGCGATGATGGCGATGACAACCAGTAATTCGATCAAGGTGAATCCCAATATCCGGCGAACCTTAACCCGATTTGACTTCGCGAGCAAAGCGATCCCTAAACGGGTCGAATGGAAATTAGAACGCGGCATCATATTGTATCGAGGTAGCGGTCGCTTGAGTATCGTCGGGAGGTGTGAGCCCAAAGTCTTTGCTGCGCAATTGCTTTCCTTTGCGAAATTCCACATGTCCATCACAAAAAATTAAATTTCCGCCCTTATTGTGAACGACAGAATAAAGCTCTTCACCCGTGCTGGCGAATTGGTTGTCGTGCCAATAGAAATATTTGCCTCCCGCGAAAAGAGGGCGCGTGGCGCAAAATCTAATTTTAGTCAGGCTTTCCTGAATAAATATTATTCCGGCAGGATTTTTTACGCTGGATAATTGTCTGCCCAGGACCACGTCGTTGGGGAAATAACTGGTTCCGCTTTTCGCGGTTGGATTGTAGAGAATCAACCCCGGGTCGGTGGAAAGGACGGACACAGGACACATGTAGATTTTGGAACTGTTCTGGTTCTCGCCTTGAAGAAACTGGCCCACGAGGTAAAGAGCGTTGAGCTGAAAGCCTGCTCCTGTGGGATCCATAAAATTATCAGATTGACCCTGAGGAGGCAGTTTCTTGTTATCGAGTTCGTAAAGGTTCAAAGCCAGGGAAATTTGGCGCATGTTATTCATGCACTCGGTCTGTTTGGCTTTCGCTTTCGCCCTTGCTAAAGCTGGTAAAAGTAATCCGGCCAGAATTGCGATGATGGCAATGACAACCAGCAGTTCAATCAACGTGAAAGCTTGCTTATTCCAATGATTCAATGTTTTTGCTTTCCTCAATTTTTTTCTCCTCCCCATTCCACAAAGCGTTCCTGTTTTATGGCGATCCAAATGGGTCATCACCAATTTAATATCACATCAAATGGCGAAAGGGAAGGAACCAAAGTTGCGGATTTGTTTTCACGCGCGAAAATCGGCAGCAGCGATCCTTTTATTGGCTTTTTAAACGGAAGAATTGTTGACCCAAAATCATTGCATTCGTGTAAGGACTCGCCACAGCCAGATTTGTGAAAGGGCCCGCCACATTCGTCGCCGATTGGAGTGCGAACGAACTTGGCCAACTCAAGATCAACTGTTTTTGCGCAAGACCAAATTGTAGCACTGGCGCGGGAAGTGGATTTGTCCAGAGTTTTACCGCTGTATTCCAACCGGGCGGTGTTCCGCTAAAATCCCAATAGTCATACGTTCCATTCAGCCAAAGAACCATTTCGCTATGGGCCGGACGATTCAGGGGAACGAACGGTCGAATATTTTCGTCGGTGCTGCCGGTTCCGCTGGCGATAGTGTTTGTAGTCCAGGTTTGCCCGCCGTCGCTGGTTTTTCGTTGCTCCAGATTCCAGAAACCGCCCACCTGCTGGCAAAGATAAACAATGTTCGGGTTGGTGTGGTCGAGAACGATACCGCCTGAGTAGAAAGCCTCGGAACCAGTGCGCGCAATACTGCCGCCCGCGTTCGACACGACGATGCGGTCAATCCATTGAGTCCCGTTCCAACGTGCCCAGTGATATTGATGCGCGGTTGTGGAGGGAAAGCTGGCGAAGGTGACGACCGGCTGGCCGGTCAAATCAAGGGCGACATCCCAGATCCAGGAATTGGCACCGGTGACTGCGGAGTTGGCGAGCCGATCAAAAACTTTATCGCTCGTGAAATTTGAAGAGAGCAGGGGGCCATCCACGAGGTCTTTTATTTTTGCTCCATTCGCCCTGTAATAAGAACCGTTTTTCATGGAAGCGTAATAAATATTGTTGGTGCCGCTGGCCGGATGCGCGTCAGTGAAGGCAAAGCAAATCTGGTCGTTCCCGGTCGAATGATATTTGATGTAGGGCCGTGCCGGATAGCCGTAGTCGATCAGGTTTTTTGCCGCGCCCCAATTCGTTCCTTCGCGAGTTCGATAGACGGGATTAAAATTCAGGCCGCGGGAGAAAACGTAAAGCCGTTCTGCGCCATTGTCATTCGTGAGCAAATATGGATTTGCGTAGTTGTAGGACTTGAGGCCGGTCACATCCGCGGAATTCGTCGGCACTTGCATTTCAAGGCCGTTCAATAAAAGAGTGTTGCTCAAACCGAGCGTGACATTTCGGTAATAAACCTGAAGTCCCGTCCCACTGTGCGGTGCATAAAAAGCCGTAAAATTCCCGTCCGGATTTTTTACAAGACCTGGATTGTCATGGTCATCGGATTGGAAATCAGGATTCAGATCGACGACGGTTGTTTGGCTGGCGCTCAGATCGTGACTGGCGAATTGGATTTTGGATTTAGGAGTGCCGACTTGATCTTTGGTAATCCAGCCGACGTAGAGTTTTCCATTGTCATAGAAGGCGCGGGGGTCGTTGAACCAGGTCCAACAGCCATCGGCAGTGATCTGCGTAATCGTTCCCGCAGCTTGGGCAGCACCACACGAGTTCAGAAACATTCGCAAACAAATTCCGAAAAAGATTTGCCTGGCGACACGAAATCCGGGCGAATCGCTTGAAAGATGTGGAAACATTTGCGGTGAGAGTCGCATTTTTTTAGCGCGGGCGCAATGCGCGAACCAAAAAAAACACTTGGGGAACCGTCTCATCCAAAATCTCGCGGTTTGCCTTTGACTCAATAACGGGCTTCGCTATTCTCTGCGCCCTTGTTGCCATGGCTAAATTAAACATCAAAGATTTAAATACACGCGGACAGCGCGTTTTGGTGCGTGTCGATTACAACGTGCCGATGGAAGAGCGCGACGGCAAAATGGTCATTAACGACGACACGCGCATCAAAGAAACTTTGCTAACACTTCGACTGCTTATCGAGCAAGGCGCGAAAATCATTTTAGTCGCGCATCTGGGTCGTCCGAAAGGCAAACGCGAACCCTCCCTCTCCTTGAAGCCTGTCGCGGAAAAACTTTCAGAAATGCTGGGGTGCGAAGTTCAATTCGCCGAAGATTGCATTGGCGAACCTGCGGAAAATGCCGTGGCGCAATTGAAATCGGGTGAAGTTCTTTTGCTGGAAAACGTGCGTTACCACGACAAGGAAGAAATCAATTGCCCGATTTTTTCCGAAGACCTTGCCAAACTCGCGGACATCTATGTCAATGACGCTTTCGGCGCGGCGCATCGTGCTCATGCTTCCACTGAAGGCGTGGCGCGGGTGATTGCAAAACGCGGCGGGAAATGCGCGACGGGTTTGCTGATGGAACGCGAATTAAAATTTCTGGGCGACGAATTGAAAAACCCTGCGAAGCCATTTGTCGTCATTCTCGGTGGCGCAAAAGTTTCCGACAAAATCAACGTCATTGATGCGTTGCTGGAAAAAGCCGACACGATTTTGATCGGCGGCGCGATGGCCTACACGTTCAAGTTGGCCGAAGGGTTGAAAGTAGGGAAATCACTCGTTGAACCCGATAAGGTTGACTTGGCGAAAGCTGCAGTCACCAAAGCAAAAAAACTCGGTGTGCAGTTTTTATTGCCAACGGACAATCTGATCGCCACGTCGGTTGATACCGGAAAGCTGAACAAAAAAGGCAAGCCCGTTTTTGAATTTCAAAATCCGCGCGTCAACGCGCAGCCCGATATTCCCGAGGAGGCGGAAGGTTTCGACATCGGCACTGAAACGGCGAAAAAATACTGCGAAGTGATTCGCAGCGCGAAAACCATTTTGTGGAACGGCCCGATGGGAATGTTTGAGGACGCGCGCTTTGCGGAAGGAACTTTGGCCGTCGCAAAAGCCGTGGTGGAAGCGACGCAGAAAAATGGCGCGGTCAGCATTATCGGGGGCGGCGACAGCGTGAAGGCGTTGAACCAAGCGGGCCTCGGCGACAAAGTGACTTTCATGAGCACCGGCGGAGGCGCGAGCCTGGAATTTTTGGAAGGACAGGTGCTGCCGGGCGTGGCTGCGTTGAGTGAGAAAAATTAACGCAAAGGCGCAAAGACGCGAATGCGCAAATTGGAAAACCTTTTGCGACTTAGTGTCACCTCGTCTTTACGTTAAAACATTTTGTGGACGAAAACGAAATTAGCAAAGTGATCGTCTGCAGTGCAATTGAAGTTCATCGCACGTTAGGTGGGCCGGGCCTTATCGAATGCATTTACGAGGAAGCAATGGTCGAAGAGTTAACTCGTAACGGTATGAAAGTGGAACGGCAGCTTTCGGTGCCGATAGTCTATAAAGGCAAACAACTTGGCTTTCCACTGAGATTGGATTTGAAGATCAACGATTTAGTTTTGATCGACAATAAGCTGTTTCAGAATGGAATCGGATTTTTGAAGCACAGATGTTGACCTATTTGCGGCTAACGGGACTAAAGCTTGGTATGGTTATTAATTTTGGTGAACAGTTGGTAAAAAACGGAATTCATCGCGTAGTGAATGGGTTGTAAAAATTAAAATGAACGCAAAAATACAAAGGCGCAAAGTCGCCCGGTTTGAAAGATTGAAACTTTGCGTCTCCGTGCCTTTGCGCCTTTGCGTTAAATTTCTTGTAAAAATTCATGGATAAAGAACGCAAATTAATCATCGCCGGTAATTGGAAGATGAATAAAACCGTCGCCGAAGCTTTGGCCTTGGCGCGCGGCTTAAAAATAGAATTAGCTAACGTGAAGGAAGTGGACATCGTGGTGTGTCCGCCGTTCACCGCGCTCTCGGAAGTTTCCCGGGAAATTCTCGACTCGAAAAATATCCGGCTCGGCGCGCAAAACATGAGTGAAAATAATTTCGGCGCATTCACCGGCGAAATTGCGGCGGGTATGTTGAAAGAATTTTCGGTTCGTTATGTGATTCTCGGTCACTCGGAACGTCGCCAATATCAAAATGAATCGGACGAATTAATTTCCAAAAAAGCGTTGGCTGCTCATGCCGCGTCGTTGAGGCCCATCGTTTGCGTGGGCGAAACTCTGGCGCAACGCGAAGCCAACGAAACGGAGAAAGTTGTCGGCGCGCAGTTGAAGGGGAGTCTGGCCGGATTGAGCAAAGAGCAAATGGAAGAGACGGTTATCGCTTACGAACCGGTCTGGGCCATCGGCACCGGCAAGACGGCCACGACGGCGCAGGCGCAGGAAGTTCACGCTTTTGTTCGCAAGACTTTGGTTTCGCTGTTTGACGAACCTGTTGCGCGTCGCGTGCGCATTCAATATGGTGGCAGCGTTAAGGCGTCGAACGCGCGGGAACTGATGGCGCAACCGGATGTGGACGGCGCATTGGTGGGCGGGGCATCGCTGGACGATCGCAGTTTTGCCGACATAATTAAAAACTCGATTTAAACCTGTAGCGGCGACTCTGTGAGCGCCGCATTTTAAAAGCAGTCAGCGGCGGTCACAGACACGCCGCTACAGAAAGAAAAAGAAATTTATGATGACATTGTTGATTGGACTCCTCACCGCGTTGATGCTTTTGGACTGCGTGCTGTTGATTTTTCTTGTGCTGATACAGTTGCCAAAAAAAGAAGCCGGCGCAGGCATGGCCTTTGGCGGAGCGGCGACGGATGCGTTGTTCGGCGCTGGTTCGGGGAATGCGCTGACGAAAATTACGAAATATGTCGCGGCGGCTTTTTTTGTGCTCGCTTTGGCTTTGTCGCTTTCGATGTCGCATCGAGCCAGGCCCACCGGCAGCGCCCTTGAAGAAGAATTGCGCCGTCAATCCGCCACGAAGAAAGTGGTGCCTTCGACAGCTCCCGCTCAAACAGCCGAAGCGCCGATGTTGCTGACCAATCAAATTGTTTCGCCTAATTTGCCAGCTGCAACGAATAAATAATTCCAATGAAAGTTTTGGCCAGCGTCCTCGAATTTTTTTCGGGGACGTTGCGCTTTGAAAAAGAACAACGCACGCTCGGAACCATTCTACCGGTTTTATTTCTCGCATCCTTTTTTCTAACTGGTTGCTCCCATTCAGAACAAAAAGCGGATTTGGTAATTATCAACGGCGCGGAGCCTGGAACTCTCGACCCGGCGCTTGTTACCGTTCAAGCCGACAGTCGAATTGTTCGCGCGCTTTTTGAAGGATTGACCCGACTCGATCCAAAAACAGCCAACGCGATTCCCGGACTTGCTGAACGCTGGGAAATTTCCCCCGATGGGATTATTTACACATTTCATCTTCGCACGAATGCGGTTTGGTCCACAGGCGAACCGATCACCACGGCTGACGTGGTTTATTCCTGGTTGCGTGTTTTGGATCCGATGACGGCTTCTGAATATGCGGGTCAACTTTTCTTCATAAAAAACGCGGAAGATTTCAGCAGCGGAAAACTCAAAGACGCGGCGCAAGTCGGCGTAAAAATAATTGATGCCTACACTTTGCAGGTTGAACTTGTCAGCCCTACTCCCTTTTTCGCCGACCTTTGCGCCTTTCAAACCCTCGCTGTCGTTCCGCGCAAAACCATTGAAAAATATGGCGACCGCTGGCTGATGGCCAAACCTTTGCCGACGAGCGGGCCTTACACCTTGGATTTTTGGCATCTACTCGACAAAATTCGCGTGCGAAAAAATTCTCTCCATTGGGACGCGGCGAATATTCAAAACAACCTCGTTGATTTTCTTCCCAGCGAATCGGCCATGACCGCGATGAATTTATATGATGCCAAGCAAGCCGATATTCTTTGGGACAAAAATTTAATTCCTTCCGATCTGATGGATGTGCTTGGACAACGTCCCGACTGTCATCGTTACAATTATCTCGGCACATTTTTCATGCGGTTCAACATTTTGAAAAAACCGTTCGACGACGTGCGCGTTCGTAAAGCGCTGGCCATGACCATTGACCGCAAACGAATTGTCGAACGCATCACTCGCAGCGGCGAAGAACCCGCCACTCATTTTGTCCCCCGCGGGATGTCGATTTACACCTCGCCGCCGGGTTACGGATACGATCCTGAAACCGCGAAAAAACTTCTGGCGGAGGCAGGTTATGCAGGCGGAAAAAACTTTCCGACATTTCAATATCTTTTCAAAGCGGGCGAGACCGACAAAAAAATTGCCGTTGAACTTCAAGCGATGTGGCGCGAGCAATTGGGAATTGCGATGGAAATTCGACAGGCGGAATCCAAAGTTTATTACACGTCGTTGCATGACATGGATTACGACGTGGGGCGCAGCAGTTGGATTGGCGATTACAATGACCCCAACACTTTTCTCGATATGTTCATGAGCAACAACGGGAATAATTACACCGGCTGGAAAAATCAGAAATACGATGAATTGGTGCGCGAAGGTAATCGGCAACTGGATCCAAAAAAACGCGAGAAATTTTTGCAGCAAGCCGAAACGCTTTTGATTCACGATGACTTGCCTATCACGCCGATTTATTTTTACTCTGGGGTTTTGTTTTATCGCCCAGACGAAATTGAAGGCATCTATTTCAACTTGCTGGATGAACACCCGATTTTTTCTATTAAGAAAAAGAATTCAAACCGCAGAGACACAGAGGCGCAGAGAGGAAGTTCAACTCTCCGCGTCTCTGCGTCTCCGCGTTAAACAAAATGTATTTCCTACGTCGAACACTCCAAACGCTTCCCGTGCTGCTGATTGTGAGCTTCATCGGGTTCGTGCTCATTCGCGCTATGCCCGGCGGGCCGTTCGACTCGGAACGCAAGCCCGCTTCCGAGGACATCGAGCGCAACTTGAGAGCAAAATTCCATCTGGATGAACCAATCTGGAAACAATATTTACGATATTTAGGACTGCGCGGCGGGAGCGGCGGTTTGATCAAAGGCGATCTCGGCCCATCCTTGAAATATCGCAACCACAACGTTAATGACATCATCAAACAATGTCTTCCGGTTTCCATGACGCTGGGTGTGATGTCATTTTGTTTTGCGATGTTCACCGGCATTCCGCTCGGCTGTTACATGGCGTTGCGGCGCGGCGAATGGGGTGACCACCTCGGCGGCTTCATTGCGATGCTTTCATTTTGTATTCCGAACATTGTCGTCGCGCCGCTCTTAATTCTTTGGGTCTCCGTAAAATTGCATTTGCTTCCGGTCGCACTTTGGGGTTCTCCAAGCCAAATGATTTTGCCGACCATTGTTCTTGGACTTTATTTCTCCGGTCGAATCGCCCGCCTGATGCGCGAAGGACTTTCCACAACCCTGCATTCAGAATTCGTCACAACCGCGCGCGCCAAAGGTGTGAGTGAATCGGCGATTTTGTGGAAACACGCTTTTCGTTTGGCGATCTTGCCGGTCGTTTCTTATTCCGGTCCGCTGCTCGCTGATTTGCTCACTGGTTCATTCGTGGTGGAAAATATTTTTCAAATTCCCGGCATCGGCGTGTTCTTCATCAACAGCATTTTCAATCGCGACCACACTATGACCGTCGGCCTGGTTTTGGTTTACGCGGCATTGCTCCTCATCCTCAACATGTTCGTGGATTTGAGCTACAGCCTTTTGGACAGGAGGGTTCGCTATGAGTAAGGAAGTCGAACGTCGAGAGCCGACAGTCGAGAGCCAGACTACTTCCAGCTTTCCACCCTCGACCCTCGACGCTCGACTACACCTGAGTCCCAATCAGCGGGCTTGGGGGCGATTTCGACGCAGCAAACCCGCCGTCATCAGCTCCATTTTTATAACCATATTACTCGCACTCGTTTTGTTGTGGCCGCTCATCTCTCATTACAAACCGGACACGACCAGCGATTCACAATTTCAGCCGCCCAGTTCACAACATTGGTTTGGCACAGACGTTCACGGACGCGATTTATTGACCCGAACTTTTTACGGCGCGCGCATTTCATTAATCGTCGGCGCGGTCGGCGCATTCGTCAGTTTGCTGATTGGTGTGACGTGGGGAGCAGTTGCGGGTTATGTCGGCGGTCGCACCGACAATACCATGATGCGCGGCGTGGATATTCTTTACGCACTGCCGTCGATCATTTTTGTCATCGTGCTGAAATCCGCTTTCGAAAAAGATTTGAAGACGTGGCTGGGACAACATTTTTCCATCAGCGCGGCAAACTATGCTTCGATGGTTTTTCTTTTCATCGGGCTGGGCGCGGTTTCGTGGCTTACGATGTCGCGAATCGTCCGGGGCCAAGTTCTGTCCCTCCGTTCACGAAATTTTGTGGAAGCGAGCAAAGCGCTAGGAGCCAGTCACACCCGCATTTTGACCCAACACATTTTGCCGAACATTTATGGAATCATCATCGTTTACCTCACGCTCACCGTTCCGGCGATTATTCTCTACGAATCATTCCTGAGTTATCTGGGCCTCGGCGTGCAACCGCCGCAAGCCAGTTGGGGTTCGCTCATCGCGGAAGGCGCGCAACAAATTAATTCGATTCGGATTTATTGGTGGCTGATTATTTTTCCCGGCGGAATGTTGGCGGCCACTTTGCTCGCGCTCAATTTTCTCGGGGACGGTTTGCGCGATGCGTTTGATCCGCGAGCGGAAAACCGTTGAGCCGCTGTGCTAAGGAATTCCTCGTTGACGCTCTGCGCTTCGACGCTACATTCAGCGACTCGAAATTAGTTCGTAATTCAATCAAAGAAAAAATATGGCAATCAAAGTTGGTATCAATGGTTTTGGCCGCATCGGACGGTTGGTTTTTCGCGCCATCGCGGAACAGGGTCTTCTCGGCAAAGAAGTCGAAGTTGTCGCAGTCGGCGACATCGTTCCGGCTGACAATTTGGCTTATCTTTTGAAATACGATTCCACGCAAGGCCGCTGCAAAGAAGTGGTTTCATCCAAGAAATCTTCTGCGGACAAACTCGAAGACGATGTTTTGGTCGTGGATGGAAAAGAAATCCACGTTGTCAGCGCCAAAGAACCTTCTGGTTTGCCGTGGAAACAATTCGGCGTTGATCTCGTGATTGAATCGACCGGTTTATTTACTGACGCAGAAAAAGCCAAAGGCCACATCACTGCTGGCGCAAAGAAAGTCATCATTTCCGCTCCCGCAAAAGGCGAGGACATCACGGTCGTCATGGGCGTGAACCATGACAAATACGATGCGTCGAAACACAACATCGTTTCCAACGCGAGTTGCACGACGAACTGCCTCGCGCCGATTGTTTATGTTTTGTTGAAAGAAGGTTTCGGCATCGAAGAAGGTTTGATGACGACGATTCATTCCTACACCGCCACGCAAAAAACCGTCGATGGTCCGAGCAAAAAAGATTGGAAAGGCGGACGCAGCGCGGCGATCAATATTATTCCATCGGCGACCGGCGCCGCGAAAGCCACCGCGCTCGTTTGTCCCGAGGTCAAAGGCAAACTCACCGGCATGTCCTTCCGTGTTCCGACGCCGACCGTTTCTGTCGTCGATCTCACGGTGAAAACAACGAAGGACACAAGCTACTCCGAAATTTCCGCCGCCATGAAAAAGGCGAGCCAATCTTATTTGAAAGGAATTCTTGAAACCACGAAAGACGAAGTGGTCAGCAGCGATTTCATTCATTCGCCTGCCTCGTCGATTTACGACGAAGGTTCTGGCATCGAATTGAACAAACGCTTCTTCAAACTCGTGAGCTGGTATGACAACGAATGGGGCTACAGCAACCGCGTCGCAGACTTGTTGAAATACATGATCAGCAAAGGAATTTAAATTCCGCTTAAAGGCATTTCGCGAAACGGCGATTCGGCAACGAGTCGCCGTTTTCTTATTAAATGAACCTTTAATAAGAAATTCCTTATTAAAGGATAAGCCTCGAACCTTTAATAAGAATTTGCCAATTAAAGGATCGTTTAATAGAAATAACCTATGAAACGCGGGTTGACCGGATATTTACTGCCCATTGCGTCGAGCAATGAACCTTACCGCGCTTTTGTTCCGCATCCACTTCCGCCAAATCCTTCCTTGGTTTTGGACGAACATCTTCATGAACTTTTGCATCAAGCCACATTGTCACTCGGTCGGCTTGATGGGATCACCGCATTGCTAAGCGACCCGACGTTATTTATTTATACCAACATTCGGAAAGAAGCCGTTCTCTCATCACAAATTGAAGGAACACAATCTTCCCTGTCCGATTTGCTTTTGTTTGAAAACGAAGAAGCGCCCGGCGTACCTTTGGATGACGTGCAGGAAGTTTCAAATTACGTCGCTGCATTAAATCATGGATTGAAAAGGTTGCGTGAAGGCTGGCCGATTACGTTGCGAGTGATTAAGGAAATTCACGCTGTTCTTTTAAGCAAAGGACGCGGCGCGAACAAAGAACCCGGAGAATTCCGCCATTCCCAAAACTGGATTGGCGGCTCCCGCCCCGGTAATGCCAAATTTGTTCCGCCTCCGCCCGATTATCTTTTGGAAACGCTCGGCGCACTGGAAAAATTCCTGCACAACGATCCAGTCAAGACTCCATTGCTCCTGAAAGCAGGATTGGCTCATGTTCAATTTGAAACCATCCATCCTTTTCTCGATGGCAATGGCCGTCTCGGTCGGCTTTTAATCACGCTGCTGATGTGCTCGGAAAATACGCTGCGCCAGCCGATTCTTTATCTGAGCCTCTATCTTAAAGCGAATCGCTCCAAATATTACGACCTCCTGCAACGCGTGCGGCTGGAAGGTGAGTGGGAAACCTGGCTGGAGTTTTTCTTGAATGGAATCCGCGAAACTTCCGATGAAGCCGGGAAAAATATCCACCGATTGGTAAAGCTTTTTGAAAGTGATCGTCAACGCATCCAGAAAATCGGGCGCGCCGCCGGCTCTGCCCTTCGCGTTCATGATTTTTTCCAATCCAACCCCGTCGCGCCTATCGCCAAAATTGCTGCGAAATCTGGCTTGTCCATTCCTGCCGTTACGACTGCCATCAAGTATTTAGAAAAGCTTTCTATTGTGAAAGAAATGTCCGGCAAACGCCGCCATCGTTTGTTCGCTTATCAGCAACATTTGAAAATCCTCAGCGAAGGCACCGAGCCACTCAAATAAAATGAACGTGAAACAGTCCTTTTCCAATGGGGAGCGCACGCCTCCGGCGTGCGGTTTTCGGCGTCGCGCCGAAAACTT
>JBDSYB010000360.1:0-2876 GCA_039925885.1 Verrucomicrobiota bacterium | reverse complement strand
GGCGGGGGCGATGAAGGATTTTTCGGATGGACGATGAACATGCCGATCATGCCGAGTTGCATCTGCGTCATCTCATCGTGATGCGAGTGATACATGAACGTGCCGTGCTGCTTGAGCGTGTATTCGTATTTGAACGTCTCGCCCGGCTGAATCGCCTTTTGCGAAACGCCGCCCACTCCATCCATGCCGCTCGGCAAATAAATGCCGTGCCAATGAACCGTCGTCGGCGCGGAGATCCGGTTCGTCACATAAATACGAATGTGATCCCCTTCGACCGCTTCAATCGTCGGCCCATGAACACGACCGTTATAGCCCCAACATTCCGCGACGAGCGCGGGATGATCCTCCATCGCGGGAATGAATTCGTGCGTCACCGGCTCGGCGATCAGGTGAAACACTTTCACGCCATCGACCATTTTCCACGGCAAGGTCAAACCATTCGGCGTGATCACCGGTTTGTAACCACTGCTGCCTTTCGGAAAAAACGTTTCCGTTTTGCCTACACTGACAGCGGCTTTATCACGCACAGCGGCGGTGGCGACAGGAACCATTCGGGCGAGCAATGCGCCTCCCGCAGCCGTGGCCGCGCCCGAGAAAAATTTGCGACGATTCAGTTTCATAAAGTTTATTTTAGAAATGAAATGTTGGGGAGCGCGCCCGCCTCGGGCGCAGCCAACGACGCCCTCGTCGTTGGCTCCGGGTGGTGGTATCGAGAATCCAAAAACCTATTCCTGTCCGCGAAGGTTCGGCGCGAGGGCGCACCGAACAACAGCCGGGGCGGCTGTGGTCCCCGTTGATGCCAAAACCAGATGTTCATCGAGTTATTTGTTTTCATGGTGGTGATGTTCGTTCATTTCTTTTTTCGGAGCTGGTAACGTGGGCGCAGTCGTCGCGGGCAGTTCGTTGCTCAACCTTCCGCCGACGGCGCGTTCCAATTCGCCGCGCGCGATCCAATAATCGCGAATCGCCTCGATGGTTTCGCGTTCGGTCATTTGCTCGCGCTCCTTGGCGGCAAACAATTCGTATCCGCTTTTCTGCATCGCGTTGTAGTGCAGCAGCGTCTCGTGCAAAATTTGCTGGCGCTGCGGCAAGAGAACTTTGACGTGGTATTCGGCGGACGCGCGCGTGGCGACCAGCACATCGCGCGCTTGTCGCGCTTCCGAGCGGACGTTGGTTTCAAGTGCCTGAAAATTATTTTGCGCCTGCCGATATTCCGCCGCGAGTTTGGCGAGCGCTGGCTGGCCCTGGTCGAAAATGGGCAGTTCCAATTCGAGAGACGGGCCGGTGACGCGCTGGCCGTCGGGGGATCGTTCCGCGCTCGCGCCGACCGTCACGCCCGGCACGAAACGAAATTTCTTTTTCAATTGCAACGCGCCCGCAATGGATTCCATCTGCGTTTTCATCGCCTGCAAATCCAATCGTTGTTGGACGGCGAGTGCTTCCACGTTTTCCACGGGCAATTCTTTTTCCGGCAACGGTGGCAATTCCTCGACCATCGTCCACTTGGTCTGCGCGCCGGACAAACCGAGCAACCGGTTGAGGCGTTCGCGCCCGACGGAGAGTTGCGCTTTGGTTTGCGCCAGATCGAATCGCGCCTGCGCCGTCGCAGCCTGTTGGTTGTGCAATTCGAGCGAGTTGATATTTCCCGCGTCGTATTGTCGTTGCGCGAAGTCTGCGGCGGCATCGTTCACTTCAACAATCAATGCGATGCGTTGCCCGAATTGCGCACGACCTTGCACCGTGTAAAAAGCCTCCTGCGTTTCCGCCGCCAGTTTCAGAACTTCATCCGCGACGCGCAGTTTGGTTTGCTCCAGATTTCGCGCCGCGATTTTTTTGCGCGCGGGCAACATCAACAAATTCAGAAAATCTCCGGCGACAGAATATTCCGTGTCCACGATGGAAGGCGGACGGTCGGGAAAGCGCCAGCTTCCCATGAGCTTGATGTTGTTGAGCCGCGCCGCTTGCGCGAGTTCCGCCTGAGAAATTCCAATTTCCTGAAACTCCGCCTGCAACGATTTATTATTGAGCAGCGCAATCGCCACTGCCGATTGCGCCGTGAGATTAGTTTGGAGCAACGCGTTGACCGTTTCGTTTCCCATTGCGCTGGTTTGCTGGCCAAGACGTGCCTCAATGATTTTGTTCACGTCGTCCAATGCCGCCTTCGGATTTGTCGTCGTGCAACCCGCTATCAACAACGGTAACGCGGCGAGCAAAAAAACTGGTTTGGTCATAAAGATAATTTGTTCGTGGTTTCTGAATTTGTTTCCGCGTGGTGAGATTCGATTGCTCGAAATTCGGGATGCCGAATTTGTCCGCCTGCCTTGCTGATCCACCCGCCTGCTGTCAGTGCGGCGATGGCAAAAAGGCAAGTGGTCAATGCCAACGGTGTCGCCGCTTTTGGAAATTTCTTTTCGCTGACAACTCCCACGAGAGCGAGAAACGCTGTGGTGTAAAACAGCCAACTCCATTTTTCCGCGCGCTCCATGTGTTCGTCCAAAGCCGTAACGCCCGCGACATCCGCTCGTCCGCGAATTTCTTTGTAGGCATTTTCTCCAAAATGTTCGACCGGCCAGATCGACGCGGTGGCGATGAAGATCAACCCAAGACCAATGATCCGCGCGGTTTTATTCCGCCAAAGCAGAGCGCCGACCAGGGCCAGAATGCCCATGAGCAATCCATAAACCGGTAGCGGATTGAGCAGAACGTGAATGTATTCCGGCGGCAGACCAAATAAACCGCCCCCCGCCATGTGTTCCTGCCCTTCATGCGCGAAGGCGGCAGTCGCAGCGAAGAAAGTCACAGTGACAATTGCATTTAAAGTTTTCATAAATCATTTTTCCCGTTGTTGAATGGATGGAAATTTTCCGCGAGCGAAC
>JBDSYB010000359.1:0-6236 GCA_039925885.1 Verrucomicrobiota bacterium | reverse complement strand
CAATGAACGGCTGCGGTTCGTTCGGCGCGAAACGCGAAACGCGCAATCCGTAACCCGCGCAGAAAAGTTGTTTGCGCACCGTCGCCCAAAAAATGCCGCGACGGTCGGGCACAATGGAATCGGCTTCGGGCAGGTAGGGCGGACTTGAGGCGGCGGCGCTGGCCGTTGTTTTTGGCGGATCCTCAGTCGTCGCGCGCCACTTGCCAAGATCATCGAGCTGCCAAACTTTGTTGTTCAGAAAAATGGAAAGTCTATTGTCGCGATCAAAGTAAGGCTTGCTTCCAGAGTTCATCAAACCAGCGGCGACGATGATGTCTTTATTCCAGTGATGCCATTCGTGTCCGTCGAAATAGCGGACTTCTGTGGTGCGGTCTTCGTAACAAATGCGTCCGTCGCGGGAAAACGCGGCGGCGAACATCGCGTCGCCGTTGCCGAGTTTCGTGTCGGCGAGTTTGGCGGCCTGCGCCTGCAACGCCGTGGGAAAACCCGAGTAGCGCTCGAATTTGCCTAAGGTGGAATCGAAAATTAAACAAGGCCGCAACTTCGGGTCAGGATTCCAATTTCCATCGATAAACCAAACGCGATTTTTGGAATCGGTCAGCAACTGGCAATCGCCCCAAAGTTGCAAGCCGTTGGGCAAAGGATGGTGCTGCCACTTCTTTCCGTCCCATTCGCTTAACGCGCTTTCTTTCTGACGGAGCACGGCGAAAATTTTTCCATCGCTGGTTTGCAGCAGTGGACGTGTCGCTCGAAAAACTTCTGACGATGGCGCGGCGGCGGGCTTTGTCAAAAGCAGCGGCGCATCCGCGAGCAGTCCGCCGCGATTGAATTGAAGGCCAAGAATCTGGCCATTCTTAACTTGAAACCAGCGATGGATGCTGTCGAACGGCGAATTGTTTTGCCAATTAATTTGGCGCGGCTCGCCGTCCTCGCGCGGCACGAACCACCCGCCGGTGCCGAACGCGCCGAGCCACAATCCGTCCGCCGCGAAAATCCAGCGGCGATCGGCGAATTGTTCCATCGCGCCGTCGCTGTCGAGGCCGCCAATCAATTTTTTCCATTGGCCAGCGCGCAATCGCCAGAGCGAATTTACCAAACCATTTTCATCGTAATCGCTCGCGCTGCCCGCAATGACGTAGCGATCATCACCATCACTGAAAATTTTTTGCACGACGCGAAAGGCGCCGGGTTGCGGTTCAGCAACGGGCGAGCCATGCAAGGATTCGACGTCCACAGAAAAAATTCCGGCGTCGCGCACGGCGATCCAAAGATTTGTTTTCGAAATTTGCGCGAGGACTGAAATTCGATTTGTAGCCGTGCCTTCGAAGCCGGGATGCAGCGTCATTTCGTCGGCGTCAAAAATTAACACCCCGCGAATCGCGCCGCGCTCGTCGCCGCCGAGCAGATAGTTCGACCAAAACCAAATCCGGCCGCGCGGATCTTCCATCATCGAGACGGGCGAACGGTTCGTCGCATCGCCGCCGGGAAACAATTCATCGGTGGTAATGGTGTGGACAGTTTTGAGAGCGTAGCCTTTG
This sequence comes from Verrucomicrobiota bacterium, assembly GCA_039925885.1. Classification (GTDB taxonomy): domain Bacteria; phylum Verrucomicrobiota; class Verrucomicrobiia; order Limisphaerales; family CANJXF01; genus CANJXF01. The sequence goes on along the minus strand of JBDSYB010000359.1, from coordinate 4,698 downwards.
CCGCGGGAAGTTTTTAGGATGTTCAGCGCGGCTTCAACGAACCAAAGATTTGTATTCGAGTCTGTCATCACGGTCATGAGTTTGGCCGGTCCGTGAAGGTTGCCACGGCGGGGATTTTTCTCGTCGAACCACGCAACGGTGTTGCCGTCTTTTTCGCTGTGCCAAATCGAATAAGCATTTCCGTTAGCCGCAGTCTCAAAGACCGCGGCGACAGCATCTGTTCCGAAAGACGAACTCCAACCCGTCCAAAAAGAACTGAAGGAATCTGGCTGCCCATTTTCGTTCCAGCGAAACCAGCGGTTCGGCTGCGCGTCGGTGACGTAAATCATTCCCGAGCCGTCTTGTGCAGCGGCTTGCAAAGATGACCAATTTTCTTTTTCAAAAATCTGAATCTGCGCCGACAAACGCAAATGAAAAAAGCTCGCGATCAATATAAACGCCGCGATTCCGTTGACTCGAATTTTTTTCGCCATAAGCAATTCACCAGGAATAATGCACGGAGTAGGAAACGGTTTCTTCTGCGTCCGGTTTCACTTGCACGCGAAACTCGATGTTTTGCGCATCAGTTTTTTTGAAGGCGTTGGATTTCTCCGTGATTTCCCAATTCGTCCACCGGTAGAGATGTTCGACCACGCGAATTTCAACGGGCGTTTTCTTGTGATTGCGCAGTTTGATTTCAAACGATTCATCAAGCCATTTCCCGGAGGAATCCATTTTGTAATTTGTGCGCTTGCGTTCACCAACAAGATCAAACGCGCTGCCGGTGGAAACGCGGATCGTCTCGTCGCGGGGTGTGTGATCAATCATATCTTCGCCGGTGAATTCCAACTGACCGTCGGCGTCGCGGCGATAAAACCGCAATCGGCCTTTGGGCAGCGGCATACCGAGATGGTTCATTTCTGAATTGGCGAACTCGCGCATGACCCAGATTTTCGGATTTGATTGCGTGCCGTAGTCGCGGTCCTGGCGAATGCTGTCGTAGCCCCAGCCGTTGTAACGATTTGCGTCAATCTTCACGCCGTCATAGACGTAAATCGCTTCCGACTTGATGCCATTGGCGCGAACGAACTCGACTTGTTTGGTTTCGCGGTCGAGCAAAGTCGTGGAGCGTTCGAGAGTGTAGAGATGATATTCGTCGAAGGATTTTTCGGAAACGGCGGGGCGAGCGGCAGCGGAATCGGAAAAGCGTCCACTCATTCCAAGACGATTTCGTTCCTCGGCTTGAATTTTCTGAACGTCGCCCGCCATCAATTTAATTTTCGCATCCGAAAAAGTTTTTCCGCTTTGATTGTCCATCGTGACCCATCCGATCAAATCGAGCGCGCCGCCTTTTTCCGGCGAGACCAGATTGTAATCCGCGTGCCAGCTCATGCCGCCGGTGACGTAACCGACTTCCGCGTCGAGCTTGCCCGGCTGGTCAGACTGGATCAGCCAAAAGAGCGTCGGCTTGAGAATCGTGTCGTCGCCGAGGCTCGGAAAAAGCGGCTGGCCGGGCAGACTGAAGCGCAGCTTGCCGTCCACTTCGATGATGGGTTGACCTGCTCCCGAAGGCGAAGCGTAGGCTCTTTGCGCCGAGGCATATTCCGAGCCGTAGCGCGACATCGCCTGATAATGCGGCACGTAGCCGCTGCGAATAATTTTGCCTGAGATGATTTCGCGCTTCGGTTTTCCGTCCACGCTCGTGATGGTTTCAAAGTCAATCGTCTTGCCTTCGTTGAGCGATAGCAGCAATTCCGCGGAAATCGGATCGGCGCGATAATTCTGTTCGAGAATCTGCAAGGTGCGCTTGCCGGTCAGGTCACGAAGCACGACCGAGTCCGGTTCGACATGCGCCGTCGCGTCGGTAAAACGGACCTGATTGACGCCGGACTTGAGGTCGAGCGAGACGGTGTCCCGCACGACCGCGAAGTTTTGGTTGTAAATGGTGAGCGCGGGTTGAGCGGCGAGCGCCTTTGACGCGAACAGTGCGGTGAGAACGGCGATAAAAAAATTTCGTTTCATAAAGTTTCCCGTTGTCGAAGAGGGAAGTGGATTTCCTCCCGGTGTTGAATTTATGATGAAAGTGCTTCGGTTCAAAATCCGGTGCGAGAATATTTTCATCCTCATCAGATAAACCTCGGCCACTGGAAAAGTTGTCACGTGTTGGTAAATGAATTGTAAATCTTGTGTGAGACCGCTGTTGATTTGATGGCGGAAAAAGTGGAACTGGATTTCTGGGAGCGCGGTTGCTCAGGCACGCGTCAGCTTGACCCCTGATAAATAAAACAGGGGTCGTCCATCTTGCCCCCTTACCTCGGCCTGTTCGATGTTGTCATACGTAATCGGTCAACATTTAAAAAGGAATAGAAATGAAAACAATCGTAATCTTAGCAGCGGCCTCATTGGCCTTCGTCGGATGTAACAAGCAGGACAGCACCATGGGCGACTCAGCCCGTACTGAAAAAGATCAAATTGAACAGAGCAAAGACGCACAAAAAGCGGCGCTCAATGACCAGAAGAAAAGCATTGAACAAGTGGCCGACCAGGCGCAAGACCAGCTAAGCGCTCAAGCCAAGGCTGATAAGGCACAAATAGAAGCCCAAGCCGATGCGCAAAAGGCGCAAATCGACGCGGAAAAGAAACAAATCGACGCCCAAGCGGCAGCGGCCAAAGCCGACGTATCGGCTCAGGCTAAAATTAATGAAGCCGCTGGTGCCACGACTGATCGCACTGTAAGCATCAATGCCAATACTACTGATCGAACCATCGGAGTATCGGCTAATGCCACGGATACCGATAAGATGCTGACTCAGCAAATTCGTCAATCGTTTACCACCACCTTGGGTAAAGATAATCCCACCGCGGTGCAAAATATCATGGTTACTGCAAAAGACGGCAAAGTAACTTTGAAAGGCAGCGTTAAGACAGATGCCGAGAAGAAAAATCTCGAAGCACAAGTGAAAGCGATGCCCGGAGTGACATCAATTGATAATCAGTTGGAAGTGAAATAATAATCATGTCGAGGCGTTCGCGCAGACCCTTGCGTTTGCCCGGCGCTTCGACGATTTTGCGAGCCGCAGTGAATTCCACTGCGGCTTTTTTTTGACGAGGTAAAACTCGGAATTCTCGCAATGTATGTCACCCGGCGCAGCCTGCCGCAAGATAGTAAATTATCATTCCGCTTTGATAACAAAACCTTTTCGAGTTAAATCCAGCCCGCGTTTTTACACGGTTTTGTGAAAAGGAACGCCACAATTATGCCCGATTTAACTCAAAAAATTGCCGCCCTTTCTCCAGAGAAGCGGGCGCTTTTGGAAGCGCGTTTGCTCAAAAAAAACAATCCGGTTGCGCAAATTATAATTCCCGAGACTTTGCAAAACCACCTGCCGGAACTGTCTTTTGCCCAACAAAGTTTGTGGTTTCTTGATTCACTGGAACCGAACAGCGCTTTTTATAGCATTCCTCAAGCTATCCAGATTAGCGGAAGTCTCGATGCGGAGGCGCTGCGAAAAAGTTTCGAGAAAGTCATCGAACGACACGAGGTTTTGCGCACCCAGATTTTGCCGAGCGGCGGCAAACCCGAAGCCCGATTGATAGAAAAAGGCGCCTTTCCGTTGCCGATTGTTGACTTGAGTCATTTGGGAATTTTGGAACAACAAGCGGAGGGAAAACGCCTTATTGAAATCGAGGTGCAAAAGCCTTTCGATTTGGAAAACGATTTGATGTTACGGGCCACTTTGCTTCGCTTTTCGCCCGTCGAACATTTTCTTTTGTTGACCGTTCATCACATCGCGTCTGACCACTGGTCTTTCGCCGTTTTATACCGCGAGTTAAAGGCCTGTTATCAATCCTGCCAAAAGGGCGAATTGGTGACGTTGCCCCCTCTTCCCATTCAATATTCCGATGTGGCGCGCGCGCAACGGGAATTTTTCCAGAGTGAAAAATTTCTAAAACAAGTCGCGTATTGGAAACAACATCTCGCTGGTGAATTGACCGAACTCGAATTGCCCCTCGATCACCCCCGACCCGCCCGGCAAAGCTTTCGCGGCGCGCGGAAATTTGTCTCGCTGCCCCATGAACTGGCCGTGCAAATAAAAAGTTTTTGCCAACGCGAAGGCACCACGCCTTACGTCATTTTGTTGGCCGCATTTCAAGTTTTGTTGCATCGGATTTCCGGTCAATCGGAAATCATTATCGGTTCACCCATCGGGGGGCGCTATCAATTGGAGGCTGAGCAACTCATCGGTTACTTCGTCAATCCTCTGGTGCTCAGAACTGATCTTTCGGGAGATCCCACTTTTTTAGAAGCGTTGCACCGCGTTCGCGAAGTTGTTTTCGGCGCATTTTCAAATCAGGAAATTCCGTTTGAAAAAGTGGTGGACGAATTGCGCGTTCCTCGTGACTCTGGAAAAAATCCCATTTTCCAGACGATTTTTCAGTTTCAAACCCAGACGCCCAAACTGGAATTGCCCGGAACAAAAACGAAATTGCTGCCCGTTGAAATTCAAACTTCCAAGCTTGATTTAGTTTTTACGATGGCCGAAACGGAGGAGGGATTCAGCGGCGACATGGAGTATAACACCGACATTTTCGAAGGAGAGACGGTGGAGAGGATGTTGGGGCAATATGGGTGTTTATTGGGATCGATTCTAGCCCGGCCTGAGGAAAAGATTTCGCGGTTGCAGATTCTGGGTGAAGCCGAGCGGGAAAAAGTTTTGG
>JBDSYB010000358.1:0-3829 GCA_039925885.1 Verrucomicrobiota bacterium | reverse complement strand
GGGTTGGGATTTAAAAGGGAAACAAAGTCCCGCAGGGACGGCCCGAGACTTGTTCATTCAGCCGTTCCTTCGGAACTCGGGCCAATCACATCCTTTTCCCGGCGTTGAAACGCCGGGCTATTGTCAGCCGTCCCTCCGGGACAAAAATAGCGACGCAGATTGATTGCGCGAAATTGATATGCGTCAGCCCTGCGGAAAGATACGCAATCCATTGACACAAGTTACTCGTTTGGGGTTTCCTCAAGATGTCATGAATGGAATAACTATTTTAACAATGCTTTTTTTTGGAAGCATCTTCGCATTAAAAGGCGACGAGCCAACTGTCCATGGGGAACCTTCGCCAGCGCGCGTGAGCCACATCAAAAAACTATTGCAGGACGTGCCGCTGATTGATGGCCATAACGACCTGCCTTGGGAATATCGCAAGCACGGCAATGACATGAATGTCTTTGATCTTACCAAAGATACAAGCGGAGCTAAATTGGTGACAGACTTCCCTCGATTGAAGGAGGGCGGAGTCGGCGGGCAATTTTGGTCCGTCTATATTCCACCGACAATGATGGGGTCAGTAGCGGTGCGCGCCGTTTTGGAACAGATCGATGTGGTGCATCGCATGGTGACAAGCTACCCGGAAAATTTGGAACTGGCGCTCACTGCCGATGATGTGGAGCGCATTTATCGAAAAGGGAAAGTGGCTTCGTTGATAGGAATGGAAGGGGGTCATTCTATTGATAACTCGCTAGCCATGTTGCGGATGACCTACAAACTCGGCGCGCGTTATATGACCTTGACTCATACGAAGTCGTTGGAATGGGCCGACGCCGCGGGAGATACTCCGCGATGTCATGGCTTGACCACTTTCGGCGAAAGCGTTGTGAGGGAGATGAATCGTCTCGGAATGTTAGTGGATGTTTCGCATGTTTCGGATGAAACCATGGCGGCAACAATCAAAGTGAGCAAAGCGCCAGTAATTTGTTCTCATTCCTCAGCACGCGCCCTTTGCGATGTTCCACGGAATGTTCCCGATGAACTCCTCAAAAGGATTGGAGAAACTGGTGGGATAGTGATGATTAATTTTGTGCCCGGATTTCTTAGCGAAAAAGGACGGCTTTACGCCGGCGAAAAACAAAAGGAAGAAGACCGGCTGGAAAAAGCCTATGGAAAAGTCGAAACCAAAATTGAAGCAGAATTGGAGATGTGGGCAAAACTTCATCCTGCGCCCAAGGTAACCCTGAAAGACGTCGCCGACCATATCGATCATGTACGAAAAGTGGCCGGGATAAATAGTGTGGGAATAGGCGCCGACTATGAAGGGTTTAGTCATCCACCAGAAGGCCTCAAAGATGTCTCCCGCTATCCATATTTATTGGCAGAACTCTCTCAGCGCGGTTACAGCGACAAGGAAATACAACAAATCGCGGGACTTAATATTCTTCGCGTTTTGCGTCAAGCGGAGAAAATTTCCCGCGAACTCAATTTTCCTACAGTGCCCGGCAAATAGTGAATCACGGCGACGGCGCGGTTGTTGCGCAGCAACGAATGGGCAATTCAACGAACCTGATCAGGGGATTTGTTCTTATAATCCGCCCCGGTAAAAGGTGGTATTGAAATTCTTCCGATCACCCTCTATGATTGACCTGTGCCCAAGGCTCAAGCAATACAAAGTCCCGTTTACGCGAGGCTCCCGCACCCGCGTTTTGCCGGTTTCACCCTTGTAGAACTTCTAGTCGTCGTCGCCATTGTTTCTCTTCTGGCGTCTTTGCTTTTACCGGCGCTTTCCCGCGCGAAAGAGCGAGGTCGCCGCGCAGTTTGCTTGAGTAATCTTTCGCAGGTCGCCAAAGCCTGCACTATTTATGCCCTCGATAATAACGACCGGTATTTTCCTGCGCGTGATAGTGTTGTGCAACTTGCGCTCGACCCCCTTCAGGAAAAAGCTGCCTCTGTCGCCGGATTGATGGGAAGGATTTGGACCTGCCCGAACCGCCCAAGTTTTCCTATCTACGAACCTCAGTTCAACCAATGGCTTATCGGCTATCAATATTTCGGCGGCGTTACCAATTGGAACACACCGAGAGGCAGTCTTGTTTCCGCCAGTCCGATCACCCTCACACGCGCCAAAGCTCTCTGGGTTTTGGCCGCCGATGCGACCATAAAAGTGGACAACATCTGGGGCGGGGGTTCTGACATTGCCTTTACAGATTTGCCACCGCATCGAAATTCCAAAAAACTTCCTGAGGGCGGAAACCAGGTCCACGTGGACGGCTCGGCGCGTTGGGTAGCTTTTGAAAATATGTATTTCATCCAAAAATTTCAAAATTGGCGGCAAAGTTCCAGCCAGGCATTTTTCTTTCAAGAAGATTTAGGCGAATACGGCAAACGTGAACCGATCAAAGCCCCTGCCGCCAAATAATCATCTCCGGGCCGATTTGCGCGTTCAATATTCCGGGCGTAATTTCGCATCATGAATTATCGCCGCTTCGGACGAACTGAGATTTCCATGCCGGTGTTTTCCTGCGGAGGCATGCGTTACCAATTTAAGTGGCAGGACGCGGATGCGAAGGAAATACCCGCCGACAACCAGGCAAATTTAGAAGCAACCATTCATCGATCCCTCGAACTCGGCATCAACCATATTGAAACCGCTCGCGGTTATGGCACTTCTGAAATGCAGCTTGGAAATATTCTCCCTCGCCTGTCGCGTGAAAAAATTATTGTCCAAACCAAGGTTGCCCCGCACGCCGACTCAAAGGAATTTTTGAAAGTCTTCGAGTGTTCGATGAGTTATTTAAAATTAGAACACGTCGATTTGCTCTCGCTCCACGGCGTGAACAATCGGGAAATTTTAGATTGGTCGATGCAAAAAAATGGTTGTGTTGCCGCCGCGCGAGAACTTCAGAAACAAGGACGTATTCGTTTTCTGGGATTCTCTACTCACGCCACCCCTGACGTTATTGTGGAAGCCATTGACACTGGCGAATTCGATTACGTGAATCTCCATTGGTATTTCGTTAACGATCTGAACTGGCCGGCGGTTTTAGCAGCGCAAAAGCGGGACATGGGAGTTTTCATCATCAGCCCAAATGATAAAGGCGGAAAACTTTATGATCCCCCGAAAAAATTAGTCGATCTATGCGCGCCTCTTTCACCCATGCAGTTCAACGACCTTTACTGTCTGGCGCGACAGGAAGTTCATACGCTTAGCTGCGGTGCGGCTCGCCCGAGTGACTTCGATGAACACATCGCAAGCTTGATATTTTACGACAACGCAGCACAAACAATTGCTCCTATTGAAAGGCGAATCCGACAGGAAATGGAAAACCTCCTGGGCGCAGATTGGTGCGAATGGTGGTCGGAAAATTTGCCGCATTACGTGAATATTCCGGGCAAAATAAATGTGTCCGAAATTTTACGCCTCTGGACTTACGCCAAATCGCTCGACCTCGTTGCCTGGGGAAAAATGCGCTATAATTTGCTCGGTCAAGGCGATCACTGGTTTCCCGGAGAAACTGCGGCAGAATTTGACTCAACAAAGTTACTGGCAACTGTTTCGCAGAATCCCTTTGCTAAAAAGATTCCAACAATCCTCCACGAAGCGCACAAGATGTTGTTCGATTCGCCGAAAAAACGCTTGAGCGAAAGTTAAAGCGGCGAGGCAGCCCGTAGAACGATTTATTTAAAGTGGTGCACCCAGGAAGAGTTGAACTTCCAACCTTCTGATCCGTAGTCAGACGCTCTATCCAATTGAGCTATGGGTGCAAAACCGAGGCGTCGGAAACTTACAAATGGCAACACTCCCGCGCAAGTTATTTCACTTTTCTACGCAGCGTTT
>JBDSYB010000357.1:0-6081 GCA_039925885.1 Verrucomicrobiota bacterium | reverse complement strand
GTCTCGTCGGTTGCGCGGGTCCCGAATACAAACTCGGGCGCGGCATCAATAATTTCACCGAGTTTCCGCGCGGCGGAGAAATTCGCCGCTCCATGGAGCAAAGCGCTTTGTTCCGCGGGCCGGATGTGGCTTACACCACCGGTTTCATTCATGGATTCAACCGCAGCCTGTTGCGCACAGCGGTCGGTGCCTACGAAATCATCACGGCGCCATTTCCTCCGTATGAACCAGTGATGTTCCCGGTCAACCCCGTTTATCCCGAGAACTACAAACCGAACGTGGTTTCAGATTCGATTTTTTCTACCGACACGCATCTTGGATTCTCGGGCGGGGACATTGCGCCGTGGTCACCGGGAAGCCGATTTTCCATTTTTGACAATTAATTCAATCGGATTGTCAGAAGCGCCAACATTTCGATGTTGGCGCTTTTTTATTTTTAATGTCCCTCGAACTTAAATCGCCCTGCAAAATAAATCTGCTGCTCAACATTCTGGGCAAGCGCGAGGATGGTTTTCACGAGTTGGAAACGGTGATGCATCCGGTTGCCTATTACGATTTGCTGAATTTTGAAATGGCTGGAAACAACGTCCAACTCACTTGCAGCGATGCCACACTCGCCACCGACTCCAAAAATCTTGTTTATCGAGCGGCGGACGCTTTTCTAAAACGCGCCGGGATTGGCCAGGGGGTCCGAATCCATCTGGAAAAAAGAATCCCGCACGCAGCCGGATTGGGCGGCGGCAGTGGAAACGCGGCGACGACACTTTTGGCGTTAAACCAACTTTTCGCTTTTGCTTTTTCAGAGAATGAATTGACTGAAATCGCGGCCTCACTTGGCTCGGACGTCCCCTTTTTTTTACAGAATTGCCCTGCGCTTGCCACGGGTCGCGGCGAACAAATCCACGCGTTGGATTCGTTTCCGGCTCTTGATGGCCTTTATATTTTGTTGGTGCATCCGGGGTTTGGAATTTCAACGCCCTGGTCTTATCGCGAACTCTCTAAATTTCCCGACGCGCTGCATGGACGACGCGGACGCGCTGAAAAACTGATTTCCCTTTTACAAAACGGCCCTCTCGAAATGGCGGCCCCTGAGTTTTACAATTCGTTGGAAGCTCCCGCTTTGAAAAAATTCCCATTGCTCGCGTTGATTCAGGAATTTTTTCGCTCGCAAGGCGCGCTTGTTGCAATGATGTCGGGCAGCGGTTCAGCCACCTTTGCTTTAGTCCGGGGAAAAAGCGCAGCGGAAACCATGCTGGAAAGGTTTCGCGTCAAGTTCGGAGAAAAATTTTGGACCACAATTGTGCCGCTGTCCGAGTAGGGAAATTTCTCTTGGCGGAAATTCCACGAGCGCGTAATTTATTCCTGCGTTGTCCGATGGTGTAATGGTAGCACAAGGCTCTTTGGAGGCCTTTGTCATGGTTCGAATCCATGTCGGACAGCCAATTTTCCCCATGAAAAAGGGAAGCGACATGAGCTCACGCAACCCGCCAAGTCCCGACCGAGCCGACGCCGTGCTTGGCTGCATGATGACCCACAACAGCGGCTATCATTGCACCGCCGTCCCAGTACGCCGCTCACGCGATTGGATCGGCGGGCGTCAGTCTCGCGTCAACGTCGAAGCGTTGTTTTGAGCAGGGAAAATCTGGCGGTGTGTGGTCTGCGAAGCGGCTGCGTTAGATAAACAATTCCACGCTGACTTTGAAATATGCCGCGAGTTTGCGGACGTGCGGGAGCGTGAGGTTGCGTTCGCCGCGCAGGATCATCGCGCCAAGATTACGGCTACCGTCGAGAATGCGTGAGAGGTCTGCCGCCGCGAGATTGTGTTCATCCAAGAGGTGTTGCAGAATGTCCCGCCCTTTGAGTTTCGGCCATTTTACATTGGCCGCGTCGTATTCTTCAATGAGCGTGCAAAGCAGATCGAAATAGTCGGTTTGATCGGGGGTGAAATTGTCCTGCCACAAGGCCATTGCGTCGGCCACTTCCGACACGTTCGCGTAATCCACCGCGTCGTGAATCGGGCGCGGCAGGAACAGGCGGCACAGGGCGGTGTAATCCTTCGGCAAGTTGGCAAAGCTGATTTTCGTTTTTGCTTTCATAATTCTTTTTTCCAATCATTGCGGTCGTATTCGGCGTGCGTCAGGAAACGGAGCGTAAAAGTCGTTTGCCGGTCAAAGTGTATTGCCACAATCAGCCGATAGGTGTTGCCGCATACGTTGAACACCAATACCGATTTACCGCTGCCCACGCGCACCTGGTCTGCACTGGGATAACAACGGCGCACGTCCGTCAGATTGCGCCAGGTTGCTGCCCGCACTGTCATTGTCCAAGCGGCCAGATACTTGACCGCCTTCGGATATTCCGCCGCCGCGTCCCGAAGGAACTTTTCTTTGATGATCCGCACGCACACAGAATGTATGCAATGTGTTCCTGTTCGTCAAGCACGGCGTCACGGTTTACCTAAGTTCGCCACAAAGCAAACCAGCCGAAACCTTCAATGCTTTCGCAATCGCGATTAGCTCGTAATCCATCACGTAGCGCGTTTGGTTTTCGATGCGAGAAACGGCGCTTGGCAATTGTGATTCCCCGCGCAGCGAGTCTTCCAACCAAATCTTCTTGTGTGACGGGCGGTTTGCAAGCAAGCCTGGCACGCCGGATACGTTTTCCGACAACATTGCGCTGAGGCAATTCGCTGGTTTTTTTCCTCAGGTTATAATTATGGTTCGAATCCATGTCAGACAGCCAATCCAGAATGTATTTCCGCCGCTGCATGTCATCTTGGCTCAAGCTAGAATCAGCCAACTCAAGCGAGATCCATCTTTCCCTCGAAAACAAATTCAGCCGGACCACTCAAGCGGACGTTTTCAAATTGCTCTTTCTGTTTTTCAAAACTCACTTCCAGAAATTCGCCGCTGGCCACCTGGACTTTAACTGGCGACGACAGATTTTTTAGCGCGGAAGAAATCAAGGCCGACGCGGTCACCCCCGTGCCGCAAGCGAGCGTTTCGTTTTCCACGCCGCGTTCGTAAGTTCGGACCCGAATCCGGTTTGCGCCTGACACTTGGACAAAATTCACGTTGGTTCCGCGTGGCGCGAAATGTTTATGGCGACGAATTTCCGGGCCAAGTTGTTGCACCATCGCTCTGTCAGCATCTTCCACGAAAAGAACCGCGTGCGGAACTCCGGTGTTAAGCGAATGAATCGTTTCCTCTCCACTGCTCAATGAAACAACTTCGTTCAATCGCAAATCTTTGGGCGGGGTCAAATTGATGGTGACCAATTCGTTTTGAAAATGGGCGGTGATAATTCCTGCGGCAGTTTCGAAAGTGATGGATTCTTTTTCGCTGGTCAGCTTTTGAATAAAGCGCGCAAAACATCTCGCGCCATTGCCACACATTTCGGCTCGGCTTCCGTCGCTGTTAAAAAAATCCCACCCCCAATCGGCTTTTCCAGAAGCGCAGGGAATTAATGACATGATGCCATCCGCCCCAATGCCCCGATGCCGATCACAAATTTTTATCACGTGTTCGGGAGTGAGGTTGATTTTTTTCAGGCGATTGTCCAAAACAACAAAGTCATTTCCTGCTCCGTTCATTTTGGTAAACTCCAAACGCATCAGGGAAATTGACATGCCAGTTTGAAAGTTCAAGATTTCACCAACCCGCGCCGCAGAAATCAGTCGGCTCTGGGCAATATGAGCTTTACATCACGCGCTCCTTTCCCAAACTCCCCGTTGTGTCAGTTCTTGTAGCTCAAACTGACCGGGTCGGGCATTTGGCTCGAGATACCGTTCCCGGTTTAAATCCTCTGCCTGCTTTGGACGCTGCGATCAAACGCTCGCAGGATTTTCTTTTGTCAGAACAAAAACCAGAAGGTTTTTGGGTCGGCGAACTGATGGTCGATTCCACGCTCGTTTCTGACACGATCGCTTATCACCATTGGAACGGAAAAGTGGACAAGGAATGGCAACGCAAAGCGGTTAATCATATTTTCTCCATGCAACTGCCCGATGGCGGTTGGAATATTTATTACGGCGGCCCGTCGGAAGTGAACGCAACCATCAAAGCCTATCTGGCTTTGAAGCTGGCAGGCATTCCCGCGACTGATCCGCGCATGCTCCGCGCGCGCGAAGTCGCCATGCACCTGGGCGGCGTCCCCCGCATGAACACGTTTTCAAAACTGTATCTCGCGCTCCTCAATCTTTATCCGTGGGATTACGTTCCCACAATTCCCAGCGAAGTCATTCTCATCGGCAAATGGTTCCACGTAAATTTCCACGACATGAGTAATTGGAGCCGCTCCATGCTCGTGCCGTTGGCGATCATCAACCATTTCAAACCCACGCGCAAACTCGACCACATCACCCTCCATGAGCTTTATCCCGAGGGTTTTCATAAACGAGATCTGCTTTTGCCCCCTGATCCAGAGCGATTCACGTTGCGAAATTTTTTCCTCTGGCTCGATAAATTGCACAAATTTGTGGAGAACAATCATCTCCGCCCATTTCGTAAACTGGCTTTGAAAAAAGCTGAGCAGTGGATGTTGGAACGCTTTGAAGGCAGTGATGGTTTGGCCGCCATATTTCCCGCGATGCTCAATGCCCTCATTGCGCTCAAAGCGATGGGCTATCCAGATGATCATCCGCAAGTCATCCGCGCTGAACGCGAGTTAAAGAAACTGGAACACGAAACCCAAAACAGCGTTCGTATCGAGCCATGCTTTTCCCCGGTGTGGGACACGGCCATCGTCGCGATCTGCCTGCATGAATCTGGAATTCCCAGCGACCATCCCGCGCTGAAAAAATGTTGCGACTGGTTGATCGACAAAGAAATTCGTTTCAAAGGAGATTGGATCGACAAAAATCCCGCAGACGTCGAGCCGAGCGGCTGGGTTTTTGAATATGAAAACAAATGGAATCCTGACGTGGACGACACCGCCATGGTCTTGCTCGCCCTGCGCAAAATTCCCACGGACAACCCAAAGCGCCGTGACGAATGTTTTCAACGCGGCTTGAAATGGATGATGACTTTTCAATGCAAGGACGGCGGTTGGGCCGCCTTTGACAAAGACTGCACCAAAAGCATTTTGGAAAAAGTCCCTTTCGCCGATCACAATGCGATGCTTGATCCGGAATGCGCCGACATCACCGCCCGCATTTTGGAATTGCTTGGCTACGAAAATATCGGCCGGGAAAATCCGCAAGTCGAAAAAGCCATTGAGTTTGTGCGCGAACATCAGGAACTGGACGGCTCATGGTATGGCCGCTGGGGCGTAAACTATATTTATGGAACATGGCAGGTGTTGCGCGGTTTGCGTGCTTTGGATTTGAATATGAATCAACCTTGGTTGCTCAGAGGCCGGGCCTGGCTGGAAAGTGTGCAACACGAAGACGGCGGTTGGGGCGAACGTTGCAACACTTACGACGATCCCGTTTTTAAAGGCCAAGGCCCGAGCACCGCTTCGCAAACCGCGTGGGCTGTAATGGGCCTGCTCGCCTTCGATGATCCCAATCGTGAAAGCGTGAAACGCGGGATTGAATATTTGATCCGCACCCAAAACGAAGATGGCTCATGGACAGAATTGGAAACAACCGGCACTGGTTTTCCAAAAGTATTTTATTTGAAATACGATATGTATCGAAACAGTTGGCCGCTGCTGGCGCTGGCAACTTGCAAAAATCTTTTGAACCGGCCTCTCGCCAATAACAAAGTGAATGGCAAACATCATAATTTGCCGGAGCTGGCGATGAAATGACTGACGAGTCAAAAATGTGAGTTGGCTTTATCGAAATTTCTCCCGCCCGATTCTCTTCACGCAGGATTCAGAAAAAATTCACGACCGCACTGTGAAGGCGCTCGGTTGGGCGAGTCGCCGTAAATCCATTTGCGAATTCACAGAAAAATTCTACGGCGCACCAGAAATTCCCATAGAATTGTTCGGGTTAAAATTTCCCAATCCCGTTGGTCTCGCCGCCGGAATGGACAAACACGCGAGCGCAGTTCCGATTTGGGAAAAACTCGGATTCGGCTTTTGCGAACTGGGCGGCGTGACGTGGCATCCGCAACCGGGAAATCCAAAACCGCG
>JBDSYB010000356.1:0-12822 GCA_039925885.1 Verrucomicrobiota bacterium | reverse complement strand
CCGGTTTTTTTCTGTGATTCAACAAATTGAAAAGTTTCAATGACGTTGCCGATGGAATAGCCGTAACCCGCTTGAAAAGCCGCCAGCGCATTTTTCAAAATGCTGTCATCCTTGCCCTTGAATCGCTCTCCAATCAACTTCTCCAGTTTGCCAACATTCAAGTCAAACATCTTGGCAATCAGCCCGAGCGCAAAAATATTTTTGCCCTTGTCCTTGGCTGTTCCACCGATGGCTTCGACGGTCAGCCCGGAAATCGCCACCCCGACGTGATGATAATCTTTTGTCCATTCCGGCTTCGGTTCTACGTGGCCGGAATCGTATAAAACAATCCCGCCTTTTTTGAGGGAGTCGATGTGGTTTTCGTAGGAATGCTGATAAAAAGCCAGCAGCACGTCCGCTTCGTCGCCGGAACTGAGCACTTCGCCGGAACCAATGCGCACCTGGAAAATGGATGGTCCACCTGAGATTGTGGAAGGGATCGTCATGAACGTCATCACTTCCTGCTCGCTGCGCCCGGCCAATCGCGCCAGAAAACCGCCGATGGCTTGAATGCCGTCCTGCGAGTTTCCGGCGATGCGGATGATGGCCTCGGTTATTTTTGAAAATTTCGGAGCGCCTCCCGAAGGCGGCGCGGTCAAAGTTGATTCGCTCATTCGACTTTATTTATCTGGTGAACCACAAATTTTGGAGCTTTTCCAAAATGCGCAACACGTTGTGGATTGCGGCCATTTACGTTACGGACGGGGCGTCGGCGTGTCAAACTTACTCGTAACGCAACGCTTCAATCGGATCCAGGCCCGAAGCTTTTTTTGCGGGATAAAAGCCAAAGAAAATTCCCACCACCGCGCTGAAGATTGAGGCGACGATGATCGAAGTGACGGAGGTCGCCGCCGGTAAATTCAGTTTGGCTGTCAGTAGTTTCGACGTGACAATCCCAAACGCAATGCCCGTCACTCCGCCGATGATGCTCAAGGTGACGGCTTCGATTAAAAACTGGAGTAGAATATCTTTTCCCTTCGCGCCCACCGCCATGCGGATGCCGATTTCCCGCGTTCGTTCTGTCACGCTGACGAGCATGATATTCATGATCCCGATTCCACCGACGAGCAGCGACACCGCCGCGACCCCACCGAGCAAAGCCGTCATGGTCTTGGAAGTCGCCGTGGCCGCCTCCGCCAACTCCAACTGGCTGCGCACCGTGAAATCCGGATCGCGCGTGCCGCGACGTTGTTGCAAAAGCGTCGTCACATCTGCTTGAATGCGCGTCATCTCTTTCGGCGAGGAGGCCTGGATTAAAATCGCGTTGAGAAACTGCTGGCCGGTCACGCGTCGCATCGCGCTGGTGTAGGGAATAATCACGGTATCGTCCTGATCGGAACCAAAAAAACTGACGCCTTTCGATGAGAGAACTCCAACAATTTTAAAAGGAATATTGCGGACGCGAATCGTTTGCCCAATGGGATCACTGCCAGAAAATAGCTGGTCCACAACCGTTTTGCCGATGATGGCAACTTTCGCCGCGCTCCGCACATCGGCTTCCGTGAACATCGCCCCATCCGCCAGCGGCCAGGCGCGAATGCTGGGATAATCAGGCGACTCGCCCTGCACCTGGGTTCTCCAATTCAAACCGCTCGCCATGACTTGTTGCCGGTCGCGCACTTCGGGACTGACCGCGACCACGCCAGGAATTTCTGTGGCAATCAACTGCGCTTCCTCGGCCGTCAACGTGCTCGATGAACCCATTCCACCGCGCGCACCGCCCGAACTGTAGCTTCCCGGAAAAACCGACAAAACATTCTGGCCGAGATTGGCGATTTGTTTCTCGACCTGTAGCTTCGCGCCGTTGCCCAGACTCACGCTGATAATCACCGCACCCACACCGATAATCATTCCGAGCATGGTCAGGAAAGTGCGCAGCTTGTTACGCCGCAAAGCGCGCAACGCAATCCGGATGGTCGCAAAAATTCTCATGTTGAAAGTTTAATTGCCTTTTGCGCGTCTCGCAGTTGCCGCAATTCCTCTTCCGCGTCCAGCCGGTTTTTCACCGGTTCGTCCGTCACGATTTGTCCGTCGCGCATCACCACATTTCGCTTGGTGTAGCTGGCGATGTCCAGTTCGTGTGTCACCATTACGATGGTAATCCCCTGCACGTTGAGCCGTTGAAAAATGCCCATCACATCAATGCTGGTTTGCGTGTCGAGATTTCCCGTCGGCTCGTCGGCCAAAAGCAAACGCGGCTCGTTGACGAGGGCGCGAGCGATGGCCACGCGTTGTTGTTGTCCACCGGAAAGCTGGCTCGGATGGTGGTCGGCCCGATCTTTCAAGCCCACCATTTCCAGGGCTTGCATCGCTTTCTCATATTGCTGATCGGAGGAAAGATTTTTGTGACTGTAAAGCGTGGGCAGTTCAATATTTTCCAGAGCGGAAGTTCGGGAGAGCAAATTGAAACCCTGAAAAACAAAACCGATTTTTTCGTTGCGAATTTCCGCCAACTCATCGCGATCCAAGCCAGAGACATCAATGCCGTCGAGCAAATATCGCCCCTCGGTCGGGCGGTCGAGGCAGCCGAGAATATTCATCATCGTTGATTTCCCGGAACCGCTCGCGCCCATGATGGCGACGAACTCGCCCTTCTCGATTCGCAACGAAACGCCTTGCACGGCGTGGACCTGAACCTCGCCAGTCTGGTAAGTTTTGTGGACGCCCTCAAGCTGGAGAATCGCGTCCATGCTAAAAACGTCTCATCCCGCCGCCAAATGGATTGGCCGCCGGCTTGGCTGCTTCTCCTTCTGGCAAAACAATTCCGGTGATGATTTCGTCGCCTTCCTTCAATCCCTCCACGACTTCCGTCGCGATCCCGTCCGTGACGCCTGTTCTGATTTGCACCGCCTTCGGTTCGACAATTGTTTTACCGTCAACCACTTTTTTCTCCGCCAAATAAATCGTTTTTGGCCCAGCGCGTTCCGGCCTTGGCCCGCCGTTGCGATTCCCTGCAGGACCACCCGGCCCGCGGGAACGACCCTCACGTCCGCCGCCGCCTTGTCGCGGAGCATTTGTCGCTGCGACTGGCGCATCGGACATTGCCACCGGGGCCGTCGCGTTGGTCACGCCCGATTTGTTTTTGTCCGTTTCGGGCGGACGAAAGCGCAAAGCGGCGTTTGGAATTTTCAAAGCATTTTCTTTCTGAGCCACCACTACCGAGACGCTCGCCGTCATGCCCGGCTTTAATTTCAAATCGCGATTATCCACTTCCACGACCGTGTCATAAGTCACCACATTTTGCGTCGTGACGGGCGAGTTGCGCACTTGAATTACTTTGCCCTGAAATGTGCGTGTCGGAAATGCGTCCACTGTAAATTTCACTTCCTGCCCCACTTCCACGCCGCCAATATCCGCCTCGGAAATCATGGCGTCGATTTGCATCTTGGCCAGGTCATTGGCGATTTTGAAAAGCACCGGCGCGTTCAAGCTTGCCGCCACCGTTTGCCCCACGTCGACTTCGCGCGAAATGACTACCCCATCAATCGGCGAATAAATACTGGATCGCGACAAATCCACCCGCGCTTTTTGGAGAGCCGCTTTGCGGATTTTTACCGCCGCCTCCGCCTGGTGCAGTTCCGCAACCGTCTTGTCGTAATCCGCCTTGGCCAGCAGATTATCCTTGAAAAGAGATTGGGCGCGCTCGGCATTCAGCCGCGTCAATTCCAACGATGCCTCGGTGTTAGCAACTTCCCCTTCTGCCTGGCTGACGCTGGCCTGAAAAGTCGCGGGGTCAAGCTGCGCGATCAATTGGCCGTTGGTCACAGTAGAGTTAAAATCCACATTGATTTTATCCAGAATCCCGGAAACCTGACTGCCCACCTGCACCGTCTTTACCGGATTAATTTGTCCACTGGCCGTGACTGATTGGGTAATTTCGCCGCGCGTCACCGGGGTCGTTCGGTATTCAGTGACCATGACCCGCGATTTTTTCCAAAAATAAAAACCGATTCCACCTAACGCCACCAGCACCAGCGCAATTACCAGCCATTTCATCCCGGATTTTTTTCGAGCCATAAAATTTTTCAGAACCCAATCAAGCTTTGCTTTTTCACAAGAAACTTACGAACACTGCTTCTCAGACGCAATATCTCGACAAAATGATTCACTTTTTCGAAACACCGTTCAAAAAATACTCGATGCCCTCGGCGATCCCGTGACCGCGCGATAGAGAACTGACAAAACCTTTTTGCGCGAGAACCGCCTCCTTGACCGGCAGCACCGCGTTGCTCGGTGCGACCAGATAGCGCGCGTATTTTTGCAACAGCATCGGCAAATCGTTTAAATGATCGCCCGCCGCCAGAATGTTTTCCGAAGAAATCCCGAGACGCCGCGAAAGCTCCGCCAGCGCCGTGCCTTTGTTGAAACCCGCGTGACTGAAGCGAGCGTAAACATCGTTACGCACCACCGTCAGCCCGGAAACTTTTTCGCAATAAAGATTGAGGAATTCATGAATGACGTCTGCATCCTCATTTTTCTCGGCGATCAGGCAAAATGGGGAATAAGGATCTTCGTAAACCATCGCGCGAAAACGTTCGTTGACCCACGCCATCAACTCCGGAATATCCGGGCGCACCCGCAAAAAAAGTTCGTCATGCGCGTGGCTGCAATCACGGTTCCAATCAGCCAGTTCCACGTATTGCGAATTTTCATGGCAATAGATTTCGCGCTCCACCAGCACGAGATAATCTGGCTTCACTGACAAATGCGAGCGGCCGAGGGCTTCCATCAGACTCGACAGATCGCGGCCCGTGTTGATCACCCAGATCGCGCCTTCCGCCTGCAATCGGCCAATGAGATTTTGCAGCTTCACCGGCACCGGCGGATTCTCAAACTCGGCAAAAAGTGTTCCGTCAAAATCGGTGGAAAGTAATTTAATCGGCGATGACATAAAATGCGAAAGGCTATAGGCAAGAGGCTTCAGGCGATAGAAAAAGTTGGGCCATGTTGCCACAAAAAATGAATGTCCCAGGATTTGCCTTTGACAAACAATTCAGGAGAGGCGGAATTTGTTTTTCTCCCTCTTCTTGGGGAGAGGGTCGGGGTGAGGGAGAACACGTTCGCCGCAGCTATTGTCGAACTGCATTTGTTTCAAGCTCGCCCTCACCTGTGTCCTCTCCCCCAGGAGAGGATTTCCAAAATCACGCGCTCGGTTTCTCAATAAAGGTTTTGCCCGTTCCCTGTTTGTCAAAAACATAATTCCAGAATGTCCCGCGAAGGGCGCATCCCACACCACCACCGTTTGGAGTTCCGCCTTCAGGCGGCTCGGGCGCAAGTTTGTCAAACCCAACCGCCTGAAGGCGGAACTCCAAACGGAAATCCACGTTGCTTGTTTGGCGGCAGTGCTAGAATGCGCCCGCTTCGCAAAACATCCCTCCTCCCCTCTTGCCATTGTGAATGAGCCGTTTAATATTTCTCCAGTTTATGCCCACACTTCAGGAACGTTGCGATGACGCCATTATGGATTTTACAATGGGCGACGCTGATGCCGCCGTTGAAAAACTGAAAGCAATTCTAGCGGAAGACCCGACTTACTTCGATGCGCAACTAGCGCTGGGCCAGGCTTATTTTGCCAAAGGCGATTTTCCTGCCGCGATCACCGAAGGTCATATCGCGCAAAAACTTCGCCCCAATGAACAACTCGTCCACACCAACCTCAGCCGTGCCTACATGAAAATCGGCGACAAAACGACTGCGGAACATCACGGCCTGCAAGCACGCATCGCCTCGTGGAAAGAAAACATGGCCCCGCCCGTGCCGGGAGCCGCCGAGCCCGAATTGGAAATGGCCAAACCGCAATTGCCGCCCATGAAAGTACCCGAAAAATTTCCCGACATGCCGTGGAAGAAAAAAGCGGGCGACTCGGGAACCAAGCATTGAGCAGGCAAACCCGGAGTCCATTCATCGCGTTTCCGCCCAAATGGCGCTCGCCCTCCTCCTAACCTTCTCCCCCGAGGAGAAGGAGCCTATGATTCAATCGCATTCTTAGAGTTCCTCAAAAAAAAACCAGCGCGCGTTTAAACGAGCTGGCCCGGTTAGAGCCTGTCTGAAATTGGTAGCGTCGGCCATCTTGGCTACGTAGAGCCGTGGCTTCCAGCCCGGCGGAACAGCGTCGAAAACGAACAAACCGCTGCCAATTTCAAGTGTTCCACCTTGCGAGTGGTTTTCCGAACGGCAGAAATGGGGATCGCACCCGCCCCGGGCGCTGTGGGTTGCACTCTCGCAACCCACTTTGCGCGTCGATATCTATAAACCGATTTATCGTGTCTGGCGCGTTCAGGTTCGGCGCGAGGGCGCGCCGAGCAACAGCCGGGGGCGGCTGTGCTCCCCCTTCATTTCAACTACATCGTTTCGGCTTGGATTGCGGGGAGCGCGGGTGGCCCGCCCGCTCATTCCGGCGGCTCGCCGAAATCCCCTTTTCTGAGAAAGTATCAGGCGAGCCGCCTGATACGGCACGCGAGACGCGTGCGCTCCCCCGTTTCTCCCACGATTATCAGCTTTTATCTTTTCTTGCTGCTGCCTGACATCTTCGTTTCAGATTCTTCTTCCTCTTCCATTGCTTCTTCCGGATTGGCCGCGCTTTCCGCGATCTCCGTCAAGCGTTCATCCGTTTCTTTTTCTTCATCCAACGTTTCCTCCAGCAGATCGCGCGCTTCATTTTCTTCCAGCATTTCCGCCCAGGCCACCAGCGAACCGTAGGAGGCGATCTCGTAATGCTCCACCTTTTGCGCGGCGCAAATCAACGCGGCATCGCCCGCTTCATCTTCGATCAGTTCCTTGCCCTCTTCCATCAAGCCCTGCATCGCTTTGCACTTTTTGCCTTTCGGTTCTTCACCGAAGATTTCAAAAACCTGTGCCAACCGCTCCACATGCGTTTGGGTCTGCGTCAAATGTTCCTCGAACGCCGCTTTCAATTCTTCGTGATCTGCGGCCTTCGCCATTTTGGGCAAACCTTTGAGCAATTGTTTTTCCGCGTCGTAAAGATCTTTTAGTTCATCAATAAATGTTTCTTTTAATTTCGTCATATTATCCTCCAGTTACGTCCCCAAGAGCAGCGACATGCCGCCCTTTGAACACAGCAAACTAAGTGAGGCAGATTCTCTCGCAATGGAGGCTATCCCGTAAATCCAGCCCCGTCATTTCACTGATTTTTGATAGAATTCAACGCCGCGAAGAATGACGGGTTACGTCCTGAAAATTCGTTCTTATTGTAGGGCGATTCTCTCAAACGCCTTCATAAGATTTCCCCGAAAAAATTTAACGCAGAGACGCAGAGACGCAGAGTTTGGGATGAGAAAAAGGATTTGTTGTGAACTTCTCACAAAATTAGGACTATGTCTTTGACAAACATTCAGGAGAGGTGGAATTATTTTTCTCCCTCTCCCTGGGGAGAGGGCCGGGGTGAGGGAGAACACATTGGCCGTAGCTATTGCCGAACCTGTTAAAGATATTCAGAAGGGAGTTTTACAACGTTGGAAGATTACGCGGCGATTTGTTTGCGTTTCCAATAACGCACCGCTTGCAATACGGCGAAGAACCCGCCGAAAAACTCCAGACGACTGGCTGATTTTGTTTTTGGGAGAAATATCCCTCACCCTAGCCCTCTCCCCAAGGAGAGGGAACAGCGATTGGAACATTTCCGTTTGATACGGATTTAATCCAGCGCTCCCTATTTTCAAAGAAGCAGAAAATAATCCTCCCTCTCTTGGAGGAGAGGGCCGGGGTGAGGGCCGTCGGAATACGTTTTCGCAAACGTAGTTACTGCGGTTAAGCCTGAATTGTTTTGCGGTTTTTCATCCAGCGGCGACCTTGCACGAGGGCGACGATTCCGCCAAAAACCATGAGCGCATACTCCACCGGTTCGGGCACGGCTGTAATATCTAGGCTCCAACTATCCAATGTCGATTCGCTGCTATTCCCGTTCACATCGGCGATGAACAATGTCCAGCCTCCATTGGCGGTCCCGCCGGTAAAGGCACTAAACGGACTGCTGTTGCGAGGTGAACTGGTCGTGGACACAAACGGACTTACGTTGCGTCCATCGGCTTCAAATGTGCCGATAAGCGGTCCCCCGCCAGAAGTATTAACGTGGATATCAGTCGCGTCATCCCCGTCCTGCAACGTCACTTGAAAACCACTGTCCGTATAGCCCCCTGCTACTTCACCACGTCCCACTCGGTTCAGCAAGATCGCCGTCGCATTATCATGCGTCAGATACGCATACAAATCTCCATTGCGGCCTCCCGAGATATTCAGGCTCAACGTCAGACTGGAAACAGTAGAAGCCAGTCCGCTGACATTGATCGTGTTATCTATCCCAGCCACATTCCCATCAGGAATGGTCAAGGGAGTACCCATGCTGGTGAACAAGGTCGCCCGGACGGTCGAGCCTAACAACGTCAGCATCAGCGCTATAGATAAAAAGGTTTTCATGGTTTTTAGTTCTTTAAATTAAGGCTCACGGAACAACAATCCGATAGTAGCGGGTACTCGGTCTCGGGTCGGTCGTATCGGTGAATGTCCCCTTCCCGCTGGAATCAGTCGTCACATTCGGAGTAAACGCCGTCCAAGTAAAACCGGGGTCAAGGTTATCCGTGTATTGAACCTGATAAGCCGTATTAGGCAACCCATTAAAGCTAAGAACTCCTGTCCCGGAAATTCCTAACTCCCGCGCCTGAGTGGCTCCATTGATCGTCACCGTGACCGTGACCGTCGCGGTGTTGCCATTGCCATCGCTCAACGTGTAGGTAAACGTGTCGCTGCTCGGATTGCTGCTGGCCGGCGGGTTGTAATAAACGGTAGTGCTATCAAGCTCGATTTGCCCACCGGCTGCGCTGGTGGGACTGACTGCGGAGATGCTTTTGCTGCCGGAATTAATCGTATCATTTCCCAACAGGGTCGTAATGGCCACTTGGGTTCCTGCCCCGTTCGGACGGGTGATCGCATCGGCCACTCCGTTAATCGGACTGAAGGCCAGCACCAGATTGTTTCCAATTGTCGTGACGGAGAATTTGCCCGACGCTCCAAGCGAATTGAATGCACTGAAGTTGTCCACAATCGTGAACTTGTCCTCGCTAAATCCGGTAATGGGCGAGCCCGAAGCCACCAACGTCCAGTTCGTCGCCTTGGTGTTATCCCAACCGGTCAACGCCTCCAACGCGGTCACGTTGATCGTAAACTTGCTGCCCGAAGTCGCGGCAATGTTCAAAGCCGAAGCGCTAATCAGATCGCTCCCGGCGTTATTCACTTCCCAAAGGTAGGTTCCGCCGCCATTCCATGTTTCTGCGCCAGTGGTCAATGTTCCAGGGCTGCTGCCAGGAGAAATCGTGCCAGTGTTGTTAATCACCACTGTCGGCAGCGTGCCGCTGCCGCTTACGATACCACCATTGACCGTAACACTTGGGCTGGTGCTAAGATTTCCACTTACCCGGAGTGTGCCTGCATTAACAATTGTAGGCTTCGTGGTTGTGTTTGCTGCGTTTCCGATCACTAAAGTTCCCGGACCATCCTTTGTGTTTGCATTACTTGCCGGACTAGGCGTACCCGTAATTACACCGTTTAAAGTTGTGACAGAATTGCTAATTGTCAGCGTCTTCGCCAACCCGCCGGAAGTTACGGTTCCGTTAAAAATCAAATCTCCAGTTGTCGAGGACGAGGACCCGAAAACGGTGTTCGCACTCAACGTGATTGCATTGGCCAACGTTCGTGGCGAGCTACTGGATGATTGAATGATCCCTCCGGCTATGTTTAGGTTTACACTTCCAGTTCCAAGTGCCGTGTCACTTCCTAAAGCCAAAGTTCCCCCTGTGAAAACAACCGCGCCGCCGTATGAACTATTTACCCCGCTCAGGGTAAGCTTGGCCGCACCAGCTTTGGTCATCGCGCCCGAACCGCTAATTGGCCCCGCAATCTCTAAGTCTGACGTGGGATTGTATGTTCCACCGCTGGCTCCCATTACCCACGAACGATTCGCGTGTGAAATGACCCCAGCGTTCACTGAAAACGTTCCTCCGTTCAACGTTATTGTCTGCCCCCCAGCACTTGCCGGAATAGCTCCAAGTTGTAAATCGGTCCCTACGGTGAACCTTCCTCCTGTGACATTGATATTTCCAGTGAATCCGGTGTTATCGTTACCTGAACCACTTTGATAGAGACGATACTCTCCCGGCCCTGCGGCCGTCAAAGTGCCGCTCCCAGCAATGCCTGCCTGATGAATCAAAATTGCAGCAGAATCATTGACAGCAATCGATGCCGACCCCGTTATTGTCGCTCCACGAAATGTGTTCAGCGTAGTCGTGCTAAGGTCTGTCCAATTGAGAGTTGCACCACCGCTCAAGTCGTAGTAATTCGCAGTAAATGTTCCAGGCGCAGTTCCTTGTCCATTTGCGCCGATTTTCAAAGTTCCTGCGCTTACCGTTATCCGTCCCGTATAAGTATTGTTACCTGTCAAGGTCAAGGTACCAGCGCCAATTTTTGTGATACCGTTGTTGGCCGTAGAGATAACACTACTGATAACAATATCTTTCGTCGCGTCAATCACGGCGCTTGCAGTTCCAGCGGTTTGAAAGCTCAGAGCCATCGTTTGACTGCCCCCGGATTGCGCAACGTTTTGAATAGTCATAACTACCGCACTTGCGCTGGCGTTGCGAAGAACCGTATTAGGCACGGAATTAACCGTGGCTCCCCATATTTGCAGCGTCCCGCTAACAGTGGTTGAACTATTTCCAAATGTCATGTTTGCTGTGCGCGTGCTAGGAAACTCAATCGGGCCAGTCTGTTTGAGTCCAGCCGGGGTTTGGGTAGTGTCAGCGATGTTAATTGACCAACCGGCGGATGCAGTAGGTAGGGTTGCTGTGGGTTGCGCAACGTTGGCAGCGCTTGGCACAAAGCCTCCCACCCAGTTTCCCGGAGTTACCCAAGCAGTGTTGACTGACCATACCACGGTGGTGGGGCTTGCGACCGGCGTGAAACGAACCGCATCAGCATAGAAGCGCGACAATGTCCCGGACGAATAGGCGAATTTAATAGTCGGTGTAGTAGTGGTGGTGGTAATATATCCGATTCCGTACCACGCTACACCGTTTCCTCTGCCGCCCTGAAATCCATCGGTGGTCGCAGGCAGTCCCGTACAATCTGTTTGTGTAATTGCAGCGATGATGGTCGTAGAAGCCGAACTTGCTGTGTGAGTGACTTCGACCAGATAGGTGGTCCCAGAGACTAAAGTTGGTTGAACTGTGAACGCGGGGGTTCCTGTTGTGCCTGTAGAAGGGCAAAATCTTGAACCGAGTGCTGCTGTCGTTCCTGGCGCAGTGCTTTTCGTAGTCGAGTTATTCCACGTGATGTCGCCACCTGTTACACTTTCCGAATATGCGGCGAAATTAACTCCGCCAGACCTGCTTTCCACGATTACGGTGGTCTGACAAAGTGCCGTGCTTATGGATAAGACAAAGCAAGCGAAAATCGCAACACCACGATGCACTGCAATAAAAATTCGTATCAAAGGTTGAAGATGGTTTTTCAGGTTCATAGATTTTTCGTTTTGTCGTTAACCAAAGCCTCAACCCATCACCCCAATACTCGCCACGTCGCTCCATGGGCCGACTTGTTCGTCGTCTTTGCGATAGATGGCTTTGTATTTCCAGAGGGCGCTCGTCCGGAATGGGAGGAAATGAGGTTCACGGTGGATGGTTTTGAGTTGGTTTTGCCTTAAAATGAGGACGCCATGGTCAGGGAAATTAATGAAAAAACGGTAATGGATTTCATGGCTACTCTGCACTTGACTTGAAAATTAAAACGTTGTCGAGAAACAAAATGATATTTTTTTAAGGCGGAGCGCGAAATCTAATTTTGTAGCGCGTTTGCCCCCATTCGCCGTCTCATATTATCCAAAAATTTAAACCGCAGAGACGCAGAGACGCAGAGGTGGGGGGAAGAAAATATCAGGATTTGTGTTCGGGATCTTCGCTCTGCGCCTCTGCGCCTCTGCGTTTAATTCCTTCCGCCATTTTCGCGGGCTCTTTTTGATGACGTTTAGAGACAAACTTCCTACAAACCGATCAGATCGTTTCGATAGGGGTCTGTTTGCATCACGACACAGCCTGTTTGCATCACGACACGGCCTGTTTGCATCACGACACGGTCTGTTTGCATCGCGACACGGCTTGTTTGCATCGCGACACGGCCTGTTTGCATCGCGACACGGTCTGTTTGCATCGCGACACGGTCTGTTTGCATCCCGACACGGGTAAGATGACGTTTGGGGACAAACGTCCTACAAATCCCGCCAAATATTTTAGGGCGTATGTCCCCAAACGCCGTTCATAACATTTCCCCAAAAGATTTAACGCAGAGACGCAGAGGTTGGAGAAGAATATATGGATTCGAGCCTTCTCCAAAATAGCGTAGCGGCGTCTCGGCAGAGCGCCGGCGAAGGTCGAAAT
The DNA here is from genome assembly GCA_039925885.1 of Verrucomicrobiota bacterium. GTDB lineage: Bacteria > Verrucomicrobiota > Verrucomicrobiia > Limisphaerales > CANJXF01 > CANJXF01. The sequence continues at coordinate 343 of JBDSYB010000356.1, read as the reverse complement.
GGGAAAAACGGCGCACTGCCGAGACGGTGCTACGACCCGAACAAGCCTTTTGCAAGACGTTTTCTTTCGCCCCTGGCGACGCTGGGGATTTCCTGGTGCGATTAACCCACCGATAAATCGGTGGGCTATTTTCGGTCGTCCGTCCGGGACTGCAAAAAACTGAGATGCGCGGGTCTGGGAGAACAGGTTCGCCGCGATGGAGGAAAGCTTTTCGTGCAGGGCTGACGCATATCAATTTTGATCGGGTCAGATCCATTTCCGGTTTCCTTGTCCCGCAGGGACAAACGACACTAGCCCACGGTTTCAACCGTGGGTTGGGATTTAAAAGGGAAACAAAGTCCCG
>JBDSYB010000355.1:0-4407 GCA_039925885.1 Verrucomicrobiota bacterium | reverse complement strand
GCGCTGAAAAGTTCTTTTGTGCCCCGTCCCTGAAATTGAAATGGTGTAGGATTTGCCCGAAGGCTCCACGGAAAGTTTGATATAATTAGCTGCGCATTTCTCATCGAGATTCGCGATGAATTCGTCTGCGGTGTTGTTCTCGTGGTTGTCGAGGACATTTTTATGCACTTGATACATCGCCTGAATTCCCGGCGAACTTTTCAGCGCGTCGATGGCGGTTTTGGAGGTGCCTTTGCGCGGGCCGTTGTTCATCACGGAAACCGTCGGCGCGAGGCTGTGGATGAGCAATGGATTATTGCTCGTATCGAGGCCGTGATGGTTCACCTGGTAAACATCCACCTGCCCCACGCGATTGATCGGGCAAACCAGTTCCTTCTCCATGTTCCAAGTCAGGTCGCCGCCGTCGAAAAACCGGAACGCGCCGTAGTCAAGGACAAGAGCGATGCTGTTGGCATTGTCGGTCGTGTCGGTAGATTTTGTCATCCCCTTTTCTTCGCAGAGCGGATTAATTTTGGAGCGGCGCGTGCCGATAAATTTCTGTTTTGCCGCAACGCAATACAAAACCAGTTTCTGATCGCCCGATTGTTTCAATTTAATTTCGTCACCGGGATGAATGACATTTCGTTTATCCGCCGGGAACTCGCGATACGGTTTGCTCGTCTTCTTCCAAAACGTATCGTCGGGATTGTGGTCTGGATCTTTTTCAGGAATGCCGTTGTCGTAAACTTGTCCGATGGGCAGCAACGTCGCCAGCTCCGCCGCGCCGCCGAAATGGTCGATGTGAAAGTGGGTCGTGACGTAATTGTCGATTATTTTTAGCCCGGCAATTTCCGCTGCGACTTTGTGAATGCGGGCCGAGTCGCGCATTCCCGGATTTCCCGAATCGATCAAAATGGACTCGCGCGCGGGAGTGACGATCAGCGTCGAGCCGCCCCCTTCGGAATCGATCCAATAAATATCGAGCGTCGCCCCTTTTGAAATTTTCAACTCCTCCGCCGCTCCGCCGGTTGCGAAGAGAAATAAAATTGCGAGGCAACTAATTATTTTTTCCATAAACTTAAATGAGGATTTGAGCGCAATTTGTAAACTATTCCTCACCGAAAAACCGAGACTCATTTTTCTCGCGACCGATAATTTTGATTGATATGTATCGGCGATGAAAATGTTTCTTTTCGGCTTCATTGTTTTTTGGAACGCATTGGTTAGCCAGGCTCAAACTAATCTTCACTTCACTCGCACGGAGGATGTGATTTACGGGAGGAAATTTGGCACCGCTCTCACGTTGGATGTTTTTCGACCGGATAAACAAAATGGCTACGGCATTATTCTCGTCGTCAGCGGAGGCTGGTTTTCTGCGCACGAAGTGATCTCGCCACCCGCGCTGCAGGGTTTTATTGATCGAGGCTACACGGTCTTTGCAGTGGTGCATGGCTCTCAACCTAAATTCACCATTCCGGAAATTATCCAGGACATGCACCGCTCGGTGCGATTCATTCGTTTCAATGCAAAAAAATATGGGGTCGATCCGCAGCACATCGGGGTTACCGGAGGAAGCGCGGGCGGGCACCTTTCCCTCATTCTCGGAACACAAGGCGGACCCGGTGATCCCAAGGCGAAAGACGCGATCGACCGCGAAAGTTCCGCCGTTCAATGTGTGGCTTGCTTCTTTCCGCCCACAGATTTTTTAAATTACGGAGCGCCGGACGAAGACAGCGTGGGCGTCGGCACCTTGAAAGATTTTAAAGTTGCGTTCGGCCCTCGCGTCGATGACCCGACTGAGCGTAAAAAGCTGGGCCGCGAAATTTCACCCATTTATTTTGTCACCTCCAACACGCCGCCCACGCTTATTCTCCACGGCGATGCCGACAAACTGGTCCCAATTCAACAAGCGGAAAGTTTTCTGAAACGCGCTGAAGAAGCGGGCGTGAAAACAAAGCTCATTGTCAAGAAAGGCGAAGGGCACGGCTGGAAAGATTGGGTGGCCGATTTCGCGCTTTTCGGGGATTGGTTCGATGAACATTTGCGCGGCCTAAAAAAGAATTAAGCCTCTTTGCAACGGCCTAATAAAAAAATGTTTTGTTGCAGCGAAAATTGGGCAATTCTCGCCCACTATGAAAAAGCTTTTTGCATTAATCCTCCTCGCAGTTCTCGTTGCATCGCCAAAAGTTTTTGCTGAGGAAAAATTCCAACGCACAGAGGACGTTATCTACGGACGCAAATTCGGCACGGCCTTGACGCTTGATGTTATTCATCCGGAAAAACCAAACGGCTACGGGATTTTGTTCATGGTCAGCGGTGGATTTTTTTCCAGTCATGAAGCGATCAACCCGGGCGCTTACCAACCCTATCTTGAGCGTGGCTACACGATTTTTGCCATTGTGCATGGCTCGCAACCGATGTTTACGATTTCTGAAATCGAATTGGATATTCATCGCGCCGTTCGATTCGTTCGCCACAACGCAGAAAAATATGGAGTGAAGTCAGACCATCTCGGCATCACTGGCGGGAGTGCGGGAGGACATCTTTCCTTAACTCTCGGCACGCAAGGCGCAAAAGGAAATCCTGCCGCGAAAGATGAAGTGGATCGCGCCAGCAGCGAGGTGCAGGCAGTCGCCTGTTTTTATCCGCCAACCGATTTTTTGAATTGGAGCAAACCGGGCGATGACGGCGTCGGCTTTGGTCCAACGATCAAACATCAAGCTGCTTTTGGTGCGCGCAGTTTTACTCCCGAAGGCCGCCAAAAACTTGGCCAAGAAATTTCGCCGCTTTATTTCGTCACGTCGAACATGGCTCCAACTTTGGTGATTCACGGCGATGCAGACGATGTCGTTCCACTTTATCAGGCCAAAATCTTCGAGAAACGCTGCGCCGAAGTTGGCGCGTCTTACAAACTGATCGTCCGTCCGGGGAAAGGTCACGGCTGGGATTTGCGCGATGACATGCAACTCTGCGCCGACTGGTTCGACGAACGTTTGCGGGGAATGAAATTGGCGAAATAATTCTTGGGCAAAGTTTTGTTCTAGCGCACCCGCCCCGCTTTTGTATCGTAGGGCTTCTATAAATTTAACTTCTCTAAAACATGGAACCTAAAGCTGACATCGCTCTCATTGGCCTCGCCGTCATGGGGCAAAATCTCGTCCTCAACATGAACGACAACGGATTTACCGTTGTGGTATATAATCGCACTGTTTCCAAGGTGGACAATTTTCTCGCGAAAGAAGCGAAGGGAACAAATGTCATCGGCGCACATTCCATTGAAGAAATGGTCGCACAACTCAAGAGTCCGCGCCGCGTGATGATGTTGGTCAAAGCGGGCAAGCCAGTGGATGAGTTCATCGAACAACTTCTGCCGCATCTTACGCCGGGCGACATCATCATAGACGGCGGCAATTCACTTTTCGACGACACGATTCGGCGGACAAAATATGTGGAGAGCAAAGGTTTGCTTTACGTCGGCACGGGCGTTTCGGGCGGGGAAGAAGGCGCGCGGCACGGCCCTTCGATTATGCCGGGCGGTTCCCCCGCAGCGTGGTCGCACGTAAAAGATATTTTCCAAAAAATTTCCGCCAAGGTGGACGGTGGAGTGCCGTGTTGCGATTGGGTGGGCGAAAACGGCGCGGGCCATTATGTGAAAATGGTTCACAACGGAATTGAATACGGCGACATGCAACTAATTTGCGAAGCGTATCAATTGATGAAAGACGGACTCGGCATGACGGCGGACGAAATGCAGCAGGTTTTCGCTGAGTGGAATAAAGGTGACCTTGACTCGTATCTCATCGAAATCACCCGCGACATTCTTGGTTTTAAAGATGAAGATGGCGCACCGCTGGTGGATAAAATTCTCGATAAGGCCGGTCAAAAAGGAACGGGCAAATGGACCGTCATTTCGTCGCAAGAACTCGGCATTCCAATCACATTGATGGCGGAAGCGGTTTATTCCCGCTGCATTTCCGCGCTCAAAGATGAACGCGTCGCCGCCGCAAAAAAGCTCAAGGGTCCCAAGTCGAAAATTTCTGGCGACCGCGCCAAATGGATCGAGCAAATTCGCCAGGCGCTTTACGCCTCAAAAATTGTTTCTTACGCGCAAGGCTACATGCTCATGCGTGCGGCTGCTGCGGAAAATAAATGGAACCTCAACTACGGCGGCATCGCGTTAATGTGGCGCGGCGGTTGTATTATTCGCAGCCGTTTCCTGGGCGACATCAAAGTGGCCTTCGACAAAAATCCGAAGCTCTCGAATTTGTTGCTCGATCCGTTTTTCAGAAAAGCGATCAAGAATTCCCAACGCGCCTGGAGAAACGTCGTCGCCATCGCGGCGAAAAAAGGAATTCCCACGCCTGCGTTCTCGACCGCGCTGAATTTCTACGATGCCTATCGCACCGAGCGGTTGCCCGCAAATTTGTT
>JBDSYB010000354.1:0-6430 GCA_039925885.1 Verrucomicrobiota bacterium | reverse complement strand
CCTACAAATTGCAGGAAAATGGCTACGACACCGTCGAGGCAAATCTAAAACTCGGTTTCAAAATGGATTTACGCGAATACGGTTTGGGCGCGCAAATCATGGTTGATCTCGGTTTGAAAACGATTCGTTTATTGACCAACAATCCGAAAAAAGTGGTCGGACTTGACGGCTACGGATTGGAAATTGTCGAGCAGGTTCCCATTCGTGTTAAGGCGAATCCGCACAACGAGAGCTATTTGAAAACTAAGCGGGAAAAACTGGGACATTTAATTTAATGCTGCGAGCAAATCTAAAAGTGAAACGACCAAACGCATGTGGCACATTCGCTATCGTGGCGTCGCGTTACAATTCGCGTTACGTCGATGCGATGGTGCGCGCTGCGAAAGCGGAATTTTTCCGCGCGAAGGCGGACATTAAAATCATCCGTGTGCCGGGCGCGTTTGAGATTCCAGTCGTGGCGGCGAAGTTGGCGCACAATTCTTCAACGAAACTGTCTGGAATAATTTGCCTCGGAATTATTTTGCGCGGCGAAACGACGCACGCCGAACACATCGGCGAAGCGGTTACTCACGCATTGGCGCAACTCCAAATTGATTCGCTGATACCGATCATCCACGAAGTGTTGCTTTTGGAAAATGAAGCGCAGGCAAAAATTCGTTGCCTCAGCAAAACTCACAATCGCGGCACCGAAGCAGCCCAGACAGCCCTTGAGATGGCTGGCGTAATGCAGAGGCTTGGCGAATAATTCCAACGCTGGATTGCCTCCCGAAAGTTAGTTTCCACGGCAAAATTCTTCAAACGCTCCGCCGAATAATGCGGTGACATCGCGCTGCATTTCATCGCGGGAAATTCGCCAGCCGGTGTCCGCCAGATCAGAATATTTGTCGGTTAAAACGTTGCCGATAATTTTTTTACTGTGCTGCCATTTGTAAATGATCTGGTCCAGAACGCGGGCGTCGGAATGTTGCGGAGTGACGCTTAAACCGATCATTTCCAAACGGAGACGCGTCGTTTCGTCGATCAATGTGGGGACGTTCATAAACCACCAGCATCCGAAAATGTGGAGGTTGCGAAACTTCCGCGCGAGAACGCACAGCTCGTGTTGGTTCTCCCGCGCCAAAACTGTGGTGAGAAATCTATTCTCAGGAAACGTTACGCAAAGGTTGGCGAGCGAAGTCATGTTGCTTAAACCAACCCCATCGCCAGCCAGGCGCAAAGGCGGATTTACGGCGCGACGCACGCCGGGCATGAGGGCAAAAGGAAGATTGAAATCGCGGCAATGCGGCAAAATTGCTTCCTCGATAAGGCGATTGAAATCGTTTTTCGCGGGGAAGGTAAATTCCGGCGGCAATGAAATCATCAGGTAACGCGCTTGCAATTTTTTGCTCCAATCAGCTAGGAATCGGCGAACTTCAGAGAATGTTTTTTGGGAAAGGGATGGCGTGACGTTGTACCCCCAAGCGGCCAGGCGCGTAGCGGTTTCCGGCCAATTGAGGAGGAGAGGATCGATCCGGAGGGCGGCAGTAAATCGGTCGTCGCGCGCAAAACCTTTTTCCCAAATGGGTCGTTCTGAATCATCAAAGGGCGAATTGGTCATGTAGATGGATTTGACGTTCGCCAATTTCATGCAGCGTGTGATGTAGGCTGCAGGTTTTTGGGTGACGAACCATTTTCTGAGGGAGCGGAGGTCACGTTTTTTTACATCGAGCTCGAGGGCGTTCAAAACCGTTAAAACACCGCGACATGCCTCTGAGATAGGCGAGTGTTTGATAAAAAGCGCGTCCCAGATGAGGCTGGCTTGATCGGTTTTGGAAAGTCCCCAGAAATCTTCGTAGGGTAAGTCGAAGTAACGAAAACTTTCGGAAACCAAATAGTGGTAAACAAGCAGGTCATCAATTCCCCACAGCAGAAGTTTGCCGAAGGCTGGATCGTAAAGGTGGGTGTGAATATCAATGATCGGAGTGGCCTGGACAATTTTTTCAACTTGGTCGGCCAATTGTTTTTTTTGAGCCATTGAGGATTTCATGCAAGGCGACGCTACAAAATCCGTTTTGTTCCTGCCATGATTTTTTTTCGGAAAACAAACGAGGAGGAAAAATGGTGGGCGATGAGGGATTCGAACCCCCGACCCACTGCGTGTAAAGCAGTTGCGCTACCACTGCGCCAATCGCCCATTTTTACCAGTGAAAAAAGCCGTTCCTGAAAACAAATTATCGAATCCGATACCGCCTCCAGAAACCGCAGGCACGTGAATTAGTTAGAAAATGATCAACCCTTTGCCTTGGCAAAAGAAAGTTAATGCAAATGTAATTCGTCACAACCACCGGGCATTTATTTCGCACGAATTCCGAGGGGCGGCAAGTTGATTCGCCTAGAGTTTGTGCAATGGAGATGGCCAAATGCCTTTTGGAAGAAGGAGTTTTATTGAACAAGAAAAATCGCGGATGGTTTGTGCGTTGTCGCGATACGAATGCCGATGGTGTCGCCGATGAATTCATCATCTTCGCAAAAATGGACAGCCCGCGCGGTTTGGTTTTCGACCACAACACGCTTTACGTCATGCACCCGCCGGTGCTGGAAGCGTTTCACGACGACAATGGCGATGGCCTGGCGGATCGCTCTGAAATTTTAGTGCGCGGATTAGGAAACGATTTGAATTTTCGCGGCGCAGATCACACCTGCAACGGCGTGCGACTTGGAATTGACGGCTGGCTTTACATCGCGCTCGGCGATTACGGCGCAGGGCACGCGAAATATTTACGACGTCGCGATTGATCCGTTGATGAATATTTTTACCTGCGACAACACCAACGACGGCGATGAATGGAATCTGCGTTTGAGCCACATGATTCAAACTGCGAACTACGGTTACCCATCGCTCTTCAAAAATTTCTCGGATGAAATCATGCCGACGATGAAGGATTACGGTGGCGGTTCGCCGACCGGCGCGCTCTTCGTAGATGAACCAGGTTTTCCCGATGAATTCGGTCGCAGCCTTTACACCTGCCAATGGGGGTGGAATTCTGTGATGCGCCATCCGCTCAAAAAAAGTGGCGCAACGTTTAGCGCAGACAAAGAAACTTTTATTCGTATTCCTCGCCCCACCGGAATCGCCGCCGATGGAAATGGAAATATTTACGTCGCGAGTTGGAAAGGAGCCACGTTCAGTTACGAAGGCGAGAACGTGGGCTTCGTGGCTCGTGTCGCGCCGTTAAATTATCAATCGCCGCCGTTTCCTAATTTGCAAAAAGTGTCCGATAAAAAACTTTTTGAATGGCTCGCGTCTCCAAGCGCGACGCGACGATTACATGTTCAACGCGAAATTCTGCGACGCGACCCACAACCAGGTTTTATAAAAAATTTATCAGCGTTGGCTTCATCTTCGCGTGATCTATCCATTCGCGCCGCCGCCATTTTTACGCTCGGCCAAATTCAAAATCCATCTGCCATAAAATCGTTGATCAAATTATCGGGCAATCCAGAGCTGCGGGAAATCGCTTTGCGGGCGTTGACCGTTTCCACAAATGTTCCAGCGAAAATCTTCGTTGACGGTTTGAAAGACAAAAATCCTGCAGTGCGTCTTCAGTCCATCATCGCTCTGAACCAGTTGAACAAAACGGAAACGGCCGGACAAATTTTTCCTCTGACGATGGATACAGACCTCGCGATTTCTCACGCAGCGTTTCGTGCATTGGTTTCCTTTCGCGCTGTGGATGTTTGTTTCAAAACGATTGATAAATCTGACGCCGCCTCGGCAAATAGCGCGTTGCGGATTCTTGGAAATTTGCACGAACGGCGTGTCGTTGGTGGTTTGATTGAGCGACTGAAAACAGCGTCGCAACTGAAGCCGCAAATTTTGGAAACGCTTTGCCGACTTTATTACCGCGAAGCGGATTGGGACGGATCCTGGTGGACGACGCGCCCGGACATCAGCGGGCCGTATTACAAACCGGTGAAGTGGGAAGGAACGGAAAAAATTGCGGGCGTTTTGCGCGGCCTTTTGGAGAAGAGGGGCGACCAGTGTACTTTTTATGTTTTGGTGTTTCTGATTCAAAAATATAAAATCGAATCTCCAGAAATTCCGGCAGCGGATCTCGAATGGTTGATTTTAAATTCGCAAATTGACCCGGCGCTCTGCAAAAAAGCTTTTCAAAATCTGACACGAACTTCAGATGAAGCGGCGATCCACGCAATTCTCGCTTGTGCTACAAAGGAAAAATTCACGACGCAATTGCGCGACGAATTTGTCCACGATTCGCAACGCGCCAAAAACCTTAAACTGTTCGTGAAACTGGCGAACGCCGGTTCTGAAAGCGAAAGCGAACTCGCTTATTTGGTTTTGTTAAACGTCGTTCACAACGCCACGGCAGACGCCCCGGCAAAATCATTGGCGCAACAAACGATTGACGCCGGGAAAAATTCCCTTGGCCTGCAACCCGCCCGAGCCTCGTCTCACTTCGTCGAAGATCGCGTTGCGCCGGTTGCGCCTTCGACCAACGCGAATGCAAAACTCGCCTATGAAGAAGTGTTGAAACAAGTCGCCGCTGCCCAAGGCGACGCGAAAATCGGCGCGAAGATTTTTGAAACGGTTGGATGCGCGAAATGCCATACCGTTTTGAAATCGGAAACACCGAAAGGGCCATTACTCGGGGACATCACGGCTCGTTACACCAGATCGGAGATTTTGGAATCCATTCTTCGACCCAGCGCAAAAATCGCCCAAGGTTTTGAATCGATTACCATTGATACCAAGGAGGGGGATTCTTTCGATGGTTTCATTGTCCGCGAATCCGGCGACGAAGTGGAGTTGCGCAATTTGAACGGCGCGACGGTTATTCCGAAAAAAAACATCGCCCTGCGCAAGACGCGAACGGTTTCCATCATGCCGGAAGGAATGGTTGATTCGCTTTCTCCACAGGATTTGGGGTGTTTGCTCGAGTACTTGCAATCGGTTCTGCCAAAGCCATAAATAAAAAAGGGGTCTCCAACGGAATCTATCCGTTCTTGTATGCTCGATGCCACCCGCGCTCCACGTTAAGCAACTGTTATCCCTTGAGACACATTCAAGGTATTTGAGATGGAGAATAGTCAGTGATTCCCCGAGAATGCCCTAAAGGAAGGCACTCGCGTCTATGCCCTTGAAGTCCTGTTCATAAAGTTTTTACCGTCTAACGATTTTTTGCTTACAGAGCTAGAGAGGCAATGTGTGTGAAGATGCCTTGAGGAATTCCCCGTTGTTTTCATTTCAGCAGAGGTAAATTGCTTTTCTTCCCGGGTAAAAAAACACGGCGGCACGAGCTTTGCTTTTGACTCTCCGTCATGTCAAAAATTACTTTACTCATTACTATCCTGTGTGCCTTCACGGTGCAAAATATCAAAGCCGCCAATGTCCCGGCGTTATTTGGCAACGTTCGCAGCGAAGTGACAAATCAGCTTTCCATTGCTACGAATTTACCCACCGTTGAAAGCAAACTCGTAAAAGCGCTTCACCGATCCTTGCTGGTAATCGATCGGGATTCTTCCAGTAATCTCACTACGCATACTAAGACATTGGTCATCCTGACCCACACGCTGACGAGAACGAGTGTGTCCAACGTCTTCGATGGCCCTCTACAAGATGCGGTGGGTCAGTATTATGACGTGATCCGTGTGGCGAAATCGAACTTGGTATTTTCGTCTGATTCAAGTCAATTGAAACTCAAGTATAGAGGGTCACTGAACGACGCCTTGGAAGGTGCCAACACTAATCAGAATCCAGTCATCGCGGCTGGGTATCTCTCCCTTGCAGCAAAAAGATTCCTCATCGTGGAGAGATTGGCTCTTAAAGCTCGGGAAGTGGCCGCCTTAAATCCTGCGCCCAGACCTAGTCGTCGCGCACCCATAGTCGCTCCTGTTGTTGTAATTCCTCCGCCCGTTCCCGCACCGACACCCGCACCTGCGCCCGCACCTGCGCCCGCACCTGCGCCCGCACCTGCGCCCGCACCTGCGCCCGCACCTGCGCCTGCACCTGCGCCTGCACCTGCACCTGCACCTGCGCCCGCACCTGCGCCCGCACCTGCGCCTGCACCTGCACCTGTTCCGGAACCAACCCCGACGCCAGCGCCGGCCCCGGCGCCAACGCCTGCGCCATCTCCGGCCTCAGATCTTTCCCAATTACAAAACAACGTCTTCGTGGCGGGGGAAGGTTTCAATTCCTTGCAATTTGCGCCGAACGGGAAGCTGGGTTTCATTGCCTGGCGCGGTCGGGATTTAATTTATCGGGAACGCAACAGCGGCAATTGGTCAGAGCGGGTCCTTGGGACTTATGGCTCGGGTTATTCGGCGGGCGGCGTGGAGGAATATCGCTTTCAACCTTTCGCCGCGTTGGTTTTTGATTCCCAATCACGCGCCCACATTCTGCGCCAGAACGGCGGCAGTTTTGCCCACCATG
>JBDSYB010000353.1:0-6214 GCA_039925885.1 Verrucomicrobiota bacterium | reverse complement strand
TCGGCGTTGACGCCAATGACGCGCACTTCGCGGGCGCGGATTTTCCCATTGACGCGGATAAACGAGGCGGCGGAGGGAGCGGGACGTGAATACGGGCGGCTCAAGAGCCACCTACCGGTTGAAACTTATTCATGCAGTAATCAAAACACTGTCGGGCAATTGCCCATTGGCAGTGGTTTAATTACGATGGAATTCCTTTCGCCGCAAGACAAAATCTGGCCGTCCAAACCTTTGTCGGAGCGGGCCACATCGAACATCGAACATCGAACATCCAACGCTGAACACTGAATGGAAAATTTTGCATCCGCCGGAGGCAGGTGCTAGCCGATTGTCAGATGCATTTTGGGCGGCAGTGGATGAGGATCGCAAAGCGTGGATGTAATTACCGAAGATTGATTCCATCAGGCCAAGACATTAGATTCTGCCTATGAGCGCAACATTTGCCACGCTGGTTGAGAACGTGCGAAGCTGTTCCACTGAGGAAAAACTTGAATTAAAATCCTTGTTGGAGCGTGCCCTGATTGAAGAACGTCGCGAAGAAATCCTGGCCGACCATCGCCGCAGTATCGCCGAGTTGAAAACCCGCAAGCCGAAATTTTCCAGTTCCATCAGCGAATTGAAAAAGTCACTCGCGGAAAAATGACGCCGGTCTTTTCAGTTCGACTTTCAAGCGCGCTTTCAAGAAACGGATTGACGGCCCGGCGCACATGAGATCGAAAAACTGGTTGCTGGCAGAGAGCCTCGTGGCTTATTCTGAACAGCGATGAATCCAGGGATTTTCTTCAGCGCGGTGTTTTTTTTCCTCGTCACAATACTGCCTTCGTCCGCCATTGAATTGATTACAAAGGATTTCACCGGCACACAGTCCGCGAGTTCCTCGGTGAGCAGTCAATTTTTCTTGGGCGCAGATGGACGGTTGGTGGTCTTCGCTAGCTCCGGCACCAATTTGGTGATGAATGACACGAATGGGGTGAGGGATGTGTTCGTGTACGACCGTTCGCTACGCAGTAATGTGTGGAACACGACGCATTCTCGCTGGATCGGTTCGCAGCCACTTCTCCCTGAGGGAAGTACACCCTATCATCTCACGCCTGACAGTCGTTATCTCGTCTTCACATCCAGTGCCACTGGTTTTGTGTCGGGAGTAACCTTTCCCTCTTTGGTTCGCCACATCGGCTCAGGCGGCAGCACCACCTACCAGACAATTGCCGGGCAGGTGTATGTGCATGATCTTTGGTCCAATATAACTGCCATCGCCAGCGTCTCGCCAGACGGACTCACCGCCGCCAATGAGGACTCCTTCGGTGCGCGCATCAGCATCGACGGCAAGTTTGTTGCCTTCAAATCCCGCGCGACAAATCTCGTCGCGATGCCGGATAGCAACGGCAACGAAAGCGACATTTTCTGCCGGGACTTTGTGAACGGGACAACGGAAGCAATTTCTCTCTCTCCCTCCTCAGATCAAACGCTCGATAACGGCATTTACGACGATCAGAATGAAGTCCGAATGAGTTCGAACGGGCGGTACTTTTGTTTCTCGACCACCGCGACGAATGTCGTCGCAGGCCGCAGCAACACCAACGACGTCCCACTCGTTTATTGGCGCGATCGTCTCGCCGGTACCAACTTACTCGTTTCCGACACGCTCGACGGAGTTTTCCCCCGCTTTGGTTCCGCCAGTCTGCTGGACATGACGCCAGATGGTCGCTACGTATGTTTTACGACATATCTCACCAATATTGTTGTTGGCGTGCAAGACACGAACGGAAACAACGATGTGTTTATTCGCGACATGGAACTCGGTGAAACCTGGTTGGTTACGCGCACGACCAACAACGTCGCTGCGGGTGGAAATAGCGGACGCTTCACAGGCGACGGACGTTACCTGTTGTTCTCCTGCGCAACGACTGCCGTGGTGACTGGAGTAACCGATGGGAACGGGTTCGGATACGACTTATTTCTCCACGACGTTCTGACACGAACGAACGCGATCATTACGCTATCGTGGAATGGAAACACGAGTGGGAGTGAATCACCCGGAGGGACAGCCCGAGTGAGCGACAACGGACGTTTCGTGCTTTTCATGAGCTATGCCACGAACTTAATTGCGGCTACAACGAATCGATCTTCACGCTTTTACGTACGTGACATGGAAGCAAGCAGGACGTTGAACGCGTTGCGCCTGCCGCCCTCCGGCCCTGGACCTGGCTATGCGGACACTTCGTCTAACATAAGTGCGGATGGACGGGTGCTGACGTTTCTGTCTTTCACCAACGTGGACTACTCCATCACCGACACGAACAACAACGTGGATCTGTTTGCCGCTCCGCTGTATCCTCCGCAATTCCTGGCCGTGATGCCTTCCGGAGAGATGAGTGCGGAAGGAATCTCCGGCGCAACTTACGTGGTTGATGCGAGCACGAATTTAGTGAACTGGACTGCTGTGAATACAAATATAGCGAATTCGCAAGGCGTTCTCAACACAAGCGATTCACAACGGGGAATTATGCCGCACCGGTTCTATCGTTTGAACTGGAAGTAATCGACACTTACGAGAATGCAACTTGTCATTGCTACCTTGAAGTCTAGCGTTATTACATGCCAATTCTTCTCCCATTAAAAGAATGTCGCGGGATGAAAAACTTCGTGCGATGGAAACAATTTGGGCGGATCTTTCCCAAGACGAAAAACAGTTTGAACCCGCGTGGCACGAACAAGCGCTGCGTGAAACCGAAATTTTAGTCAAAACGGGTGAGGCGAAATTCTCCGATTGGGCTGAGGCAAAAAAGCGGATGCGTCGAAAAGCTGAAAAGCTGGCGTGAATCTTCAGATTCTGAATCGTCGTAGCAACGGACGTGAGTCCGCTCAAACTTCTTCGCGGAAAGAACGAGCCGACTCACGTCGGCTGCTACGATAATTAAACCATCCCCGCCAACTTCCTGCCCATCCAATAAATCGCCAGCAGAAATAAAATCAATCCGCCCCACCACGGACTGGACCAAAGTCGAATTCGTTTTTCGATGGGTTTGGGTTCCGGCAGCAAAGAAATTTTTTGGACGATTTTTTCGAGGTCTTCGTAGGAGACGCTCGCGCCGCCGGTGAGTCCGGCGATCTCGCGCAAGACCTGGCTGTTCACGGGTTGACCAATTTTTTCCCGCAAAGGTTGGTTCACTAAAATTTCTGTTTCCAGATTTCGTGAGTTTTTCTCGGCAGCAAGTTGAATTTTATATTTTCCACCCGCTTGCGCGATGAAGCTCGATTTGAAAACGCCCCAGCCGCCTTCGAGCGCGGAAAATTCCAAGCGCTCGCTGCGATTGTTGGGCGAAATGATTTTGCCGGTCACGGTTTCGTTTTCCGCAGGATAACCCGCCGTGTCCAAAACTGTTCCTTGCAGAAAAACGGTGTCGCCGACGTGGGGCGTTTCAGGACTGTAACTCAAGCGAATGCCTTCTTTCTCCGACAAATGCCGTTGATGCGCCATCCAGCGAACCACCTGGCTCCAGAAGCGATAATGAAATTTATCTTCCACGCCGCGACGCCATCGCCACGCGCTGTCGCTGCCCATGAACAAAACTTTTCCAGTTCCAGCGGCGCGAGTCGTGAGCAGCGGTATTCTGCCAAAAGAATTTCTCAACGAAGAATGCACGGCCAAAACTTCAGAACCGGGACGACTTTTTTCCACGGCGGCTGACCAATAAAATCCCGGAAGTAGTTTCCACAATTCGTCATTGCGATTTTCGTCGGAATCAAAGCGCGTGAGCAGATGATGTTTGCCCATCGACGAAAGCAGAAGCTGCGATTCGTTTTGCAAACCGATGCCTTGCGGTTTTTTCTCGTCGAGAACGACGGGATAAAGATCAGCCAGCGGACTTTTCAAAAAGGTCAATTCACGCCCGCGCCGACCCGGCAGAAAAATCAGACCACTCGATTGTTGTTCGACCAGACCCTTGATGAGTTCGGCATCTTTTTCGGTGAGTTCGTTGTCGCCGATGCCGACGTCGCCGAGAAAAATTACGTCGTAACTGGAAATCTGTTCCTTCGTGTTTGGAAACGCGGGCAGATAATCTTTGCCGCCACCCATGCCGATTTCGGGATGAACCAAAATGCAGTGCATCTCGACGCCGGGATCGCGCGCGAGGGCGTTGCGCAGGTAGCGATATTCCCAGCGCGGCAACGAATCGACGATGAGCACCTTGAGTTTGTCCTCGCGAATGTTGATGCGAAAATTTTGTTCGTTGTTTTCCGCGATGCCTTCGTCGGGTTGCACGGGCAATTTGAGTTTCAACGTCGCTTCGCCCATCGCATGCGGCGACCACAGAATCGCTTCTTGAACTTCACCGAGCGGCGGGATGACAATTTCCTTTTTCACTTCGTCCCAATTCGCTTCGCCGAGAGAAATTTCCGTGCGGACTTCATGCGGCAGATGACTGCGAACCTTGAACGGAATCGCAATTTGCTCGCCGAACAATCCGTACGACGGCGCGGAAACATTTTCCAAAACCAGATCGGGAATCGGCGTCTCGCGTCCGACGGTCACGGCGAAAACAGGAATGTTTTGTTCGCGCAACCGTGTTGCGGCCACGAGCGGAGATTTGCCCTGGTTCCAATCGCCGTCGGTCAAAAGCAAAACCGCTTTGAGATTTTTCTGCTGTTGCGCGGCAGTTTCCAGAACGCGATTTAGATCCGTGCCGTCGTCGGACTGTTGTGGGTAGGGCGCGTCAGTCCTCTGCGCGCCGTCTTTCGGTGTTTGAGAACCGGCGCGCACGGAGTGACGCGCCCTACCATCGTCGCTCGATGCTGGCGCGGAAAAATCGGTGAGAACAACTTTGCCGGATTTTTCCAATGGCTTCCAAAATTGCGCTTGGCGTTTTTGTTGGAGCCAATCAGCGCGGGCGACGGCGCGATTTGTTTGAGTAGCAGCCGCCGTGAGTCGGCTCTGACGATTCGTTTGGGAATTTGAAGTGAGCCGATTCACATCGGCTGCTACGATGTCACGAGTATTCATGCTCGCGGAATTATCCATGAGCACGGCGATTTCGGGATTCTCCGTGCGCTTAATTTGCTGAACAAATTCCGGTCGAAGCAGTGTGACGACAATCATCGTGATGAGGAGGAAGCGAAGGATTTCGAGCAACGCAACCGTGCGACGTTTTCCGCTGCGCTGCCAATTCGCCCAGCAAAGCCATGCCGCTCCGAGCCAGATCAAGACACCGACCGAAATCACCCAGGCCGAGGCAGCGATGGAAAGATTCATACGGCCACGACGCTCTTCACGCTGTCAGGCTTGCTGACGAAGACCAACACTGGCCACAGCGAATCAAAAAATTGGAAAACGATCATCTTTCTCAAAGTTACCGAAGTCGAGGCATGGAAAAAATGAAATCTTTTAATCCCCGCAACGACTTCGTCATCGCGCAAGTTTCAATCGGAAATTTGTGGAAAACTAATCGGAGAAAGGGCTTGCGGGGGCTACAACAAGCCCTATATTGCGCTCCCTTGATCGCGGGGTGGAGCAGCCTGGTAGCTCGTCAGGCTCATAACCTGAAGGCCGTGGGTTCAAATCCCACCCCCGCAACCAATTTCCGGCCATGAAACATCTTTTCATGGCCTTTTTTCATAGGTAAATTGCTTTTTCTATTTGAATTATTGTCCTTCGAGGAAACATCGAACAATTCGAAAAACAGCGAACGGTAAACCACACATTCACCCACACATTTTGCGACTGAACGTTACCTCCGCCCGTTTACCGCTGTGATCCAGAAATGCGCCATGAGTGCTGCGCCTGCGGGAGTCGGATGAACCCCGTCGCCAGCCCAATGTTCCGGAGGCGCATATTTCACCGCTTCGTCGAACATCGTTTGGAAAGGAACGAACGTGGCGTGATTTTTCGCCGCAACTCGTTTTGCCGCCGCGCGATATTCGGCGAATTCGGGGAGCCAACTGTCTTTCACCGCTCCGCAATGCAGCAGGAACGGTTCGCAAATGACGAGCTTCACTTTGGGCAACGCTTCTTTCGTGCGCTCGATTAACGAGAGGTAATCGCGTTCATAAATTTCCACCGTGCCTTTGTAATTCAACTTCGGATCTACTTTGTGCCAGTAATCATTCACGCCAATTAAAATGCTCAAAACATCTGGCTTAAGATCGAGACAATCCGCCTGCCAGCGCTCAGCGAGTTGATAAACTTTATTTCCGCTGATGCCGCGATTGAAAA
>JBDSYB010000352.1:0-9294 GCA_039925885.1 Verrucomicrobiota bacterium | reverse complement strand
CGGAACTCGGGCCAATCACATCCTTTTCCCGGCGTTGAAACGCCGGGCTATTGTCCGTTGTCCCTCCGGGACAAAAAAATAGCGACGTAGATTGCATTGCGCAAAATTGATATGCGTCAGCCCTGGTAAATCGCAGCCGCGTTCGGCAGAGTGTGGCGGAGTGAAATTTACAATTCCACTCTCTGCCGAGCGCGGCTACGTGGCCGCCGACAATTTTTCAAAACTTTCCTCGATGAATGTCGTGTTCTGGATGCGCGCTAATTTCGCGTAAAGACCGTTGCGTTCTAGCAGTTCAAAGTGCGTCCCGCGCTCAATAATTTCTCCGTGGCGCATGACGAGAATCTGATCGGCTTTTTGAATCGTGCTGAGACGATGGGCGATGACAAAACTTGTGCGATTGGCCATCAGATGTTCGAGCGCTTCCTGAATTAATTTCTCCGTAGCGGTGTCCACGCTGGCCGTCGCTTCATCGAGAATTAAAATCGGCGCATTTTTCAGCAAAGCGCGCGCGATGCTGACGCGTTGTTTTTCCCCGACGCTCAATTTCACGCCGCGTTCGCCGACGCGCGAATCGTATCCCTCCGCCAAGCGGCTGATGAACTCGTGACAATTGGCAGCCTGCGCCGCAGCCATCATTTCTCCCTCGGTGGCCTCGAGTTTTCCGTAAAGAATATTTTCGCGAATCGTTCCATTGAACAAAAAGGCTTCCTGGGAAACGACGCTGATCTGGGCGCGCAAAGATTCGAGAGAAACTTCGGCAGTATTTTGTCCGTCAATCGTAATCCGCCCGGAAGTTGCTTCGTAAAAAGCGGGGAGAAGATTTACGAGAGTGGATTTTCCTGCGCCGGTCGGACCAACGAGCGCGATCATTTCGCCGGGCCTTGCCTGCAAAGAAATTTTGTGCAGCACAGCTTTATTTTCCCCATAACTGAACCCGACATTTTCATAAACGACTTCGCCTTGAACGGGAAATTTGAAAGTCGTTTGTCGCCCTGCGCCAGTGCGTTCGGTTTCGGCATCAAGAATATCAAAGACCCGTTCTCCCGCCGCGCGCGCTGCCTGCAACATCTGGTTCAAACCGTGCAAACTGCGAATCGGCTCGTAAAACAGAGCGAGGTAAAATAAAAATCCAATGAGCTTTCCGATCGTCAAATCTCCATTGAGAACCTGTTGTCCGCCCACCCAAAGAACCAAACCCATGCCGAGCGCAGCGGCGAAACTCATGGCAGGCGAATACATCGCCCAGACGCGCATGACTCCGAGCGTGCCTGTCCGCAACTCGTCGGCGCGACTGGTGAATCGCGCGTCTTCATGCTGCTCGCGGGCAAAGGATTTAATCTGTCGCACGCCTTGCAAATTATCCATGAGCAACGCGTTCATAGCGCTGGCTGCTTCGCGTTGTGCGCGATAACGCCGATGCGCCGTCATCGTGTACCAAAGCGCTCCGCCCGCGAGAATTGGCAGAGGAATTAGCGCGATGACCGCCAGCAACGGATTGGTCACAAAAAGAATGGTCAAAACACCGATGATGCCGAGAACGGCGACGGTTCCTTGCTCGGTGCCGTCGATCAAAAGACGCTCGACTGAATTCACATCTTCGATCACGCGTGTCATCAAGTCGCCGGAAGCGCGTTGATCAAAATAATTGACCGGCAACCGTTGCAGCCGCGCATAGACTTCGCGGCGCATGTCGAAAATAACATTTTGCTCAAAGGTGTTATTGATGCGAATGCGAACGCTGTTGAAAATATCGCGCAACAAAAATGCTCCGATTAACGCCAGCATCGCCGGGGCGAGCAACGCCGGATTTTTTTGGCCGATCACGTCGTCGATGACAAACTGCGTGAGTTTCGGATAGGCGAAGGAAAGCGCCAGCGACATGATCGCGCAGAAAATTGTCCCGACGGCCATCAGCTTGTATGGCTTCAAATAAACCGAGACGCGCTGAACGATTTCCCATGTGGAGCGCGATTTGGATTTGAAGGAAGGGTCGTGACTGGTGGAAAGTTGCGGGTGTCGTGACATGATTTAATTTTTTGGAATTATGTTTTGACACACAGGGAGCGGTTCTGGCCAAAGCCCTCATTGAGAAACCGAGCGCGTGATTTTGGAAATCCTCTCCTGGGGGAGAGGACACAGGTGAGGGCGAGCTTGAAAACAAATGCAGTTCGGCAAGAGCAAAGGCCAATATGTTCTCCCTCACCCCGGCCCTCTCCCCAAGGAGAGGGAGAAAAACAAATTCCGCTTCTCCTGAATTGTTTGTCAAAGGCATAATCCTAATTTTTTACGTGAAAGCTGTAACTCAGGAACGCACGAGATTCAAAGGACATTGCAACTTTCAGCGTGCAATTTTAGCGTGAACAAATAGCGTAGAGTCGCATGACCACGGAAATTGACACCAGCCGCATCGCCGACATAGAGGGCGAGGTGGAAAGGATTTATGGCGAGGTTTTTCCGCAGGGCGACGCGACTTTTGTGGGTAAAGTTTTTGGCTGGGTGAACGACGCGTTTACGGGGAAATATCGCGACTACCAGGCCATTGACGCCCGATACCATAATCTTGAACACACGTTGCAAGTGACACTCTGCATGGCGCGTTTGTTACGGGGACGACATTTCGCCGGTGCGACTCCGGGGTTGAGTCAAAGGATTTTTGAACTGGGCATTCTGGCAATTCTTCTGCACGACACGGGCTACTTGAAAAAACGCGGCGATAACGAGGGCACCGGCGCGAAATATACGTTGGTGCATGTCGAGCGCAGCGCTGAATTTGCCGGGGAGATGTTGCGCGAGCAGAAATTTTCTGCGTCAGAAATCCAAGCCATTAAAAACATGATTCGCTGCACTGGAGTCAATGTGAAGCTCGACTCAATTCCTTTCCAGAACGAGGAAGAACGCATCGCGGGATTCGCGCTTGGCACCGGAGATTTGCTCGGACAAATGGCGGCGCGCGATTATATCAGGAAGTTGCCGATTCTTTATTTGGAATTTGCCGAAGCTTCGCAGTTTAACAAAGGCGAGATCGACGCTGAAGAAATGTTTTCCAGCGCGGAAGATTTAATGCAAAAGACGCCCGCATTTTGGGAAAAATTCGTGAAGCGCAAAATTGAAAATGATTTCTTGAGTCAATATCGTTTTCTTAACGACCCATACCCCGACGGCGAAAATTGGTATGTGCGCCGGATCGAAGAAAATATCGCGCAGATTTGTTAGAGGAAGTTCCCGAGTTGTTGGATTGAGTTTTCAGGATTTTCCCGGCGTCCGCCCTGAATCGAGATCGGAAAGCTTCTGGACGAAATCAAAGTTCCCTCGGGACTTTTTTCAAACTGTGCCGATGCGCAATTGAATACATCAAAATTGCGCCCAATATTCCGAACGGAATCATGTAATAAAAATAGTAGCCCCACCCTTTGTGATCCAGAACGTAGCCGAGTCCTTTGATCGCCAGGGCCGCGCCGAAATATTGGCAGGCATCTATGCAGCCGGAAGCGAAGGCCGCCATTTTTCGTCCCCCAATGTCCATGGCAGCCGCGGGGCCGAGTAGAGAATGCGTCGAGTTCACGGTGAACGCGATTAGCACGAAAAATAAAAGAGCCAGATTCACCGTATGCACTTGCGACGCCAAAATGAGAACCCCGACTTCAATAATGTAAATTCCCGCCGCGACCGGTGCACGGCGTGATTGGAAAAAACGATCAGAAGTCCAGCCGGAAATCAGGGAGCCAGCGGAAGCGACAAATGGAATTAGGAATCCCAGCCACTGGAATTTCGCTCCCGTCATTTCGAGATGATAAACTTCCTGAAAATAGCGTGGAAACCATTGATCAATACTTTGTCGCACCGCGCCAGTGCACGCATACGCCGCCGCCATGATCCAGACCGCCGGGTTGCTGACAATAACTCTGAAAACCGTGCCGAGTTCAGTGCGAACATCGATGTCCGCGTGGTCCGATTCGCCGGGGAAAAGATTGTTATAACCACATTCTTCCGGCGTATCTTTCACTGTGAGGGCCAGCACAATCGCGACCACTGACGCCACGCCAGCGGGAATCCAAAACAGCCAGCGCCAATGTTGCGGCGGGACGTGCCACATCCCCAGAAAAACAAATCCAGCCAATAATGCGGGCAATAATTTATTTGCCAGCAACCGGCCCAGATTGATCATAAAACCGAAAATTCCGGCGAATGTTCCGCGTTGTTTTTCGCTGAACCATGAACTGTTGATTTTGATGAAGCCGGGCGAACCGAACGATTGCACGTAGCCGTTCAAACTCCAGAGCAGCGCGAAGAGCGAGAGCATTCCCCAAAATGATGCAGCGCCGAATAAAATATTTACGAGGACTGTGCCGGTCGCGCCGATCAGCATGGCGCGTTTTCCGCCGATTCGATCCGTCAACAAACCGTTGATAATCTGGCCGCAACCGTAGGCCACAAAGTTCATGGACAAAATCGTACTCATGTCCGACTTCGTGAAATGAAACTCATCTGCAATGGCTTTGTTCGCGTAGGAAAAATTGTAGCGGCAGAGGTAATAGCTCGTGTACATCAACCCCACCACCGCCCAATTCAAACCGCGGCGCGCGCGGAAACCGGGAGGATAATGCAGAGGAGCAGAATTCGGCGCGGGAGATGAATTCATTAACGGCGGCAGAGTAGGAAAAGAAATTTCTCGCGGCAACCGAAAATAAAAGTGCCGATGCTTCCAAGCCATCAGCGCTTTTTGGAAATTATTCGATCAGGGTAATTGTTCCAAACGCGCAATCCGTTTTTCGAGCGCGGGATGCGTGGCGAAAAATTGCATGATGCCTTCCGATTTGCCGGAAATTTTTAACGCCTGAAATGCAGGGGCGTTTTTTTCTACCACGGCCCGTTCGTGGAAACGTTGCAAGCTGCGCAATGCAGAAATCATTTTTTCTTTTCCAGCATAACGAGCGCCGCCCGCATCGGCGCGAAACTCACGCCAGCGCGAAAACCATGTCACGACCAGCATTCCCAACAACGAAAAAACGAATTGGAACAACATCACGAACATAAATTGCATCATGTAACCGCCGCCGCGATCATCACGGGAACGCAACGCTTGCGAGACGGCAAAGGCCAGCACTCGCGCCAAAAACATGACGAACGCGTTGATCACGCCTTGCAACAGAGTCATCGTCACCATGTCGCCGTTGGCGATGTGCGCGATTTCGTGGCCGAGAACGCCTTCCAATTCTTCCCGGCGCATGGAGCCGAGCAATCCAGTGGACACGGCCACGAGCGAGCGGGATTTGCTGGGGCCGGTGGCGAACGCGTTCACTTCAGGAGATTCGTAAATGCCGACTTGCGGCCTTTCCGGCAGCCGCGCGGTCTGTGCCAGACTATAAACCGCTTCCAAAAGTTCGCGTTGCCCGGGATCGGTCGTGTGGGGATTGATCACTTTTACGCCCATGAACCATTTGGCCATAATCCGCGACAACGCCAGTGAAATAAATGCCCCGCCCATGCCCCAGATGAAACAGAAGATCAATAGTTCGGTGTAATGTCCGCTGCCCAAGCGCCCGCGCACGCCGAAAATCGCCAGCACAATGGAGATCGTCGTGATGACAAGAACGTTGACTGCCAGGAACAACAGTATCCGTTTGCTGATTTGGACAAATTTCATAAACGTGATGCTTAATTTCTGTGGGTTTGACCTGATTGCAATCGAAATGTTCAGGGCGGCAGCGAACCTCGCGCGGCGGCGTTAGGAATTTCCTCTTGATGTCCAGTTATCTCGCAAGGGCGCGACTTTTTCGTCGCATCACGATGGAATATAACTTGAGAACACAACCGGTGGCGGGCCTTTAAACTTCCAAGACTTTTTCAAACTTCGTTAGGTTGCGCGAACCGGTCTTTGTCACTTGGACGACATCTTCGAGGCGAACGCCGCCCACGTCGGGAAAGTAAAGCCCGGGTTCAACCGTCACGACCTGCCCGGTTTTCAAAATATCGTCAGACGTGCTGATTCGCGGCGCTTCGTGAATTTCCAATCCCAGCCCATGACCGGTGCCGTGAAAAAATCCCTGCATACGGCCATTATGCTTGCCCGTTTTGTATCCTTGTTTTTTAAAATGCTCTTGAATGGCTTCGTGAATTTCTTTTCCGGGCGCGTTATGGCGAATTTGTTGAAAGGCGATTTGCTGCCCTTCTGCAACTGTTTGATAAAGCTTGCGAACCGCTTCGCTGGCACGACCTCGCACGACAGTGCGCGTGATGTCGCCAAAGTAGCCGGTCTTTTGTGAGCGCGGAAAAATATCCAGAATGATCGGTTCGTTGGCGCGAAGGATTCCATGACCGCGCTCGTGAGGATCGCAACCTTGTTTCCCGCCCGCGACAATGGTGTGGTTAGCCAGCCCGCCTGTTTGAATGATGGCGGTATCAATAATGGCGCGAAGTTTTTCCGAAGTAAGGGCCACCCCGCGATAAAGCAACTTGCGACCTGCAGAAATTTTCGCATTTTTCAAAGCGTGAATTCCCTCCGCCATTCCTACTTCAGCCATCATCAATGCCGCGCTGATTTTTTTGACTTCATCGGCGGTTTTGATTTCGCGCTGCGGAAAAATTCCCCCTTCACATAACTTCACTTTGATTTTCAGCCGGGAAAGTTCCCTCGCTAAACCGTGTGGGAAATTATGGGGAACAAAAATTTTCTTGAGCCGGTTTTCCCGTAAAAGATGCGCGATAACTGAAGCCGTGCCATGAGATTTTTCGCCACGAAGTCGGAGTTTTTTCAAACGGTCGCTCAACGAGACGATCCGGCAATGCGCGGCCTCTTTTTTGGCCCGGTCAATTTCCAAATCGCTTATGACAACGTGGCATTTGCCTTTTAGCCGCAAATAAATAAACGGATCGGGGACAAACATTCCCACCGCATAAAGCATGTTCGCATCGTGTTCGCTGTCGGCAACGATGAGTAAATTGTCGCGCTCCATATAAAAAATTTAACGCAAAGGCGCAAAGGCACGGAGGCGCAAAGAGGAATTTACTGAGAACAATTTTAGCCACAGAGGCACAGAGGCGTAGAGAGCGGACGAAAAGTTCATTTCCAAAACTTTGTGCCTCTGTGCCTCTGTTGTTAAATTCATTTCTTTGCGTCTTCGCATCTCCGCGTCTTTGCGTTGATCTTTAAACTCCAAACAGACGGTCCCCCGCGTCGCCCAGACCCGGCACGATATACCCTTTTTTATTCAAGCAACGGTCGATTGCCGCCGTGAAAATCGGGAAGCTGCCGCAATGTTTGCGGACGTGTTCGATGCCTTCGGGCGCAGCAATCAGGTTCACCATGCGCAAATGCTTCGCGCCACGTTCGCGCAATAATTCAACCGCCGCCACAGTGCTGCCGCCCGTTGCGAGCATTGGATCGATCAACAACACTTCAAAATCGCTCAAATCTTCCGGCAAACTTTTGTGATACGACGTAGCTTCGAGCGTTTCTTCTTCGCGCTTCAACCCAATAAAACCGACCCGCGCGTGCGGAATAAGTTCGAGAATCGCGTCAAGCATTCCCAAACCGGACCGCAGGATCGGCACTAAAACCACTTCGCGTTGAAGTTCGCAACCGTCGGTTCGCCCCATCGGAGTCGTCACGGAAATTTTTTTAATGGCGAACGTCCGGGTCGCTTCATGCACCATGAGCGCGGCGATTTCCCGGAGCGCGCGACGAAATTCCTGCGGTTGAGTCCGTTGATCGCGCAGGCGGGTGAGATTGTGTTGCACCAACGGATGCGTGATGACGGTGACGCCTTTCACAAGATCAGGGCAAAGTGGTGGGCGCGATAAAATAAAGACGCCCGATTTGCAACTTTGGCAGGTCCATCCCGAGATCCACTTTCAAGGTTGTTGCAGGCACATCACTTTTGCCAAAAAGTTTAAAGAAATTCCCCATGTTGAATGGTTCTTCGTAACGAATCAAATTTGCTTTGCCAGTGCCGCCTAAATCCTGCGCGCGAGTCACCGCTTTTTTAAAATTGCCCAGTTCATCGACTAACCCCAACTCTAGAGCTTGTTTGCCAGAGACGACTCGGCCATCGGCGTATTCGGTCCAGTCCGCAGCGAGCGCGTGGCCTTTTCCTTTGTTTAAACTGTTGGCTTCATCTCGACCCGTCGCCACCACGTTCGTAAATTTTCCGTAAGTTTCCATGATCAATGCCTGGATCATTTCTCGTTCGTCATCAGGTATTTCCTCCTCTTTGCGGTCGCCGCTCAACATGTTCTTGTGCTTCCCACTTTTGTAAACATCGGGGCGAATGCCGATCTTATCCATCAATCCGCGATAATTATAGCCGTGCATAATCACGCCAATGCTGCCCGTCAGGGTCATTTCGTTGGCTACTATCCAGCGGCAGGGCGCGGAAATATAATAACCTCCCGACGCCGCCAGGCTGCCCATTGAAGCGATGACCGGTTTTTTGTGGGTGTTCTGAAAATCGCGGATCAAATTATAAATTTCATCGGAAGCCAGCACTTCGCCGCCCGGGGAATTCACTTTCAAAATCACCGCGCGCACATTTTCATCGCGCGCCGCAGATTTCAATTGGTCCTGAATCGAATCCACCAGACTCCGCCCACTCCGGCCAAGCGGCGCGCTGGCGATGATTCCTTCCACCTCCACGATCAGAATTTTTTGCTGCGCACCATTGTCCTGCACCACAATTTCGTCCAACCGAGGTTCGCCTTGCGGAACCGCTTTTCTGCCAGAGCCAAAGCCCGGTGCGAGATGGCGGAACAAACTCAAGCCGAGCGCGATCAGCAAGAGCAGACACAAAATTTTCCATCCTCGCCCGGTCGTGCGTGGACGGAGTGCTGCGGTAGGCACCGCAATCAGTGGAGGCGGAGGCGAAACGAATGGCGGCGGTGGATTGATCGGCGGCGGAGTTCCTAGCGGAGGTAAATTTTCGTCCATAGCGGGCAAAAACTACGGTAACAAAATTGGGGGCGCAAGTGGCGTTTCGCAAAGACGCGAGATGTCGGATCATTTTGTTTAAGAGTAAGAAGAGGTAGAACTCGCCGCCCTGCGAAGAGTAGCGCCACGTCGAGTGGCGCAGCAGAACCCCACTTGGATTTCATTTGGCTTGAGTCGCTGAACGCAGACTCGGTGGTCGCAGCGCGAGCATCGCTACCATGTCTGACGGGTGTGATTAAAAGTGGGTGAGCCGGGGTAGCACCTGCCTCCGGCGGGTGCGAACGGACTCACCTTGATTCACACCCGCCGGAGGCAGGTGCTACCCGCGTTCTTCCTGTTGCCCGATCTCACCCACTTTTAATCACACCCTT
>JBDSYB010000351.1:0-6102 GCA_039925885.1 Verrucomicrobiota bacterium | reverse complement strand
TGACGCGCCCTACCAAACCCGTTTTCTCATTCGTGTTTATTCGTGTCCATTCGTGGTTTCCGAAGTTTCACCTTTCCGTCCCCCACCCTTGCATTAAATTCATTTCGTGATTCGCGACATCAAATCGCTCTCAATGGAAGAGCTGCAAGCCCAATTCAAAACTTGGGAGCAGCCCGCTTATCGTCTCACGCAATTGCTCGACTGGATTTACAAACGTCGCGTCACAAGTTGGGAAGCGATGACGAATCTTCCCAAACCTTTGCGCGAACTGCTGGCGAAAGAATTCACGCTGCAAACCCTTGAACTCGTTCGCAAACAAGGTTCGCGTGACACAACGCAAAAATTTCTCTGGAAACTCAGCGACGGCGCGATGATCGAAAGCGTTTTGATTCCGGCAACACCCGCGCTCTACGGCGAAGCAAGTGATCGCCACACGCTCTGCGTTTCCACGCAAGTCGGTTGCGCCTATGGCTGCAAATTTTGCGCGAGTGGTTTGGAAGGATGGAAACGGAATCTCCGCGTCGATGAAATTATTGAGCAGGTTCTCGCCACAGAACGTTGGAATGAAACCGAGAGCAAAACTCAGAATTCAAAACTAAAAATCGACTCGGATTCTCGTCTGATAAATAATCTCGTGATCATGGGCATGGGCGAACCGCTCGCGAATTTCGACAACTTGATGAAGGCGTTGAAAATTTTGAATTCGCCGTGGGGCGGCGGAATCGGCGCGCGGAAAATTACCATTTCGACAAGCGGTCTTGCGCCACAAATCCGCAAGCTCGCCGAGGAGCCGCTGCAATTTCGCCTCGCCATTTCGCTGCACGGCGCGACCGACGAGACCCGCAATAAAATCATGCCGGTAAATAAAAAATATCCGCTGCGCGAACTCACGGCGGCTTGCGAATTTTACGAGGCAAAAAAAGGCCGGATGATCACGCTCGAATATATTCTAATTGCTGGCGTGAACGACGCTTTGACCCAAATCAAGCCGCTCGCGCAACTGGCGCACCGCCTGCACGCGAAAGTAAATTTAATTCCCTACAACAAAGTAGAAGATTTGCCGTGGGTTCGTCCAACGGAAGAAGCGCAGGAAAAATTTCTCGCCGCGCTCGAACGCGAAAAAGTCATCGCCACCTTGCGTCGAGAAAAAGGCCACGACATCGACGCGGCTTGCGGACAATTGCGTTTAAAAACAGAACGAGCCACGCGTGAAACATTTGCGGGTGCGGCCAAGTAATTCTATTCTTCCCGCGTGATTGCACTCATTGATTACGACTCCGGCAATTTGCGCAGCGTGGAAAAAGCTTTGAAAAAAGTCGGCGCGGATGTTCGTGTCGTTCGGAACCCGAAAGAAATGAGTGGCGCGTCCGCAGTCGTCCTTCCCGGTGTCGGCGCGTTCGACGATTGCCTCAACGCGATGCAAAGACAGGATTTGCTCGTGGGTGTGCGCGATTTTATCAAAACGGGAAGACCGTTTCTCGGAATTTGTGTTGGCTACCAGGCTTTGTTTGAAAAGAGCGATGAGTTCAACAGTTGCGCCGCTGGCTTGAATATTTTCAAAGGAAAAGTGCGCCGGTTTTCAGAGCAGCCCGGATTAAAAATTCCACAAATCGGCTGGAACCAAATCGAATTCGCGCAGTCTGCTTGTCCCTTGTTTAAAAATATTTCTGATGGCAGCTACGTTTATTTCGTCCACAGCTTTTTTCCTGAGCCGATGGATAAATCCATTGTCGCCACGCGCACGACTTACGGCGACAGCTTCGCGTCCTCTATTTGGAACGAAAACGTTTTCGCCACGCAATTCCATCCTGAGAAAAGTCAGACGATTGGTCTGCAGTTGCTGAAAAATTTTGTCGAACTCGCGAAACTCTAATTTGTAGCCGCATCTCGTGAGAGTGCGCTGACTGTTTCCCGAATGCTTGAATGCCAGTTACCCGCACTCTCACGAGACGCGGCTACGATTTGACTTTAGAAATTCTCCCCCTTGTGTGACCCAGATTGCTTTGTTAGGTTGTGCATCACAACTTGCTCGTAGGGCAAAATCAACTGGAACATTAACTCACTAAAATTATGGCATACGAATTACCACCGCTCCCTTATCCGAAAGACGCACTCGAACCGCACATCGACGCGCAAACGATGGAAATCCATCACGACAAACATCACAACGCTTACGTCACCAACTTGAACAAAGCCATCGCTGGCAAAGCCGATCTCGAATCCAAATCCATCGAAGATTTAATCCGCAATCTCGATGCAGTTCCCGCCGACATTAAAAATGCCGTGCGCAACAACGGCGGCGGACACGCCAACCACTCGATGTTTTGGAAAATGATCGGACACGCTGGCGGAAATCCCTCCGGCAAAATCGCCGACGACATCAATGCAACTTTCGGCAGCTTCGATGCGTTCAAAGAAAAATTTGAAGCGGCTGGCACGACACGTTTTGGCAGCGGCTGGGCGTGGCTTGTCGTCAATGGCGGGAAATTGGAAATTTGTTCCACCGCGAATCAAGACAACCCGATCATGGGCAAAGCGATTGCTGGTTGCGAAGGCAAACCCGTTCTCGGTTGCGACGTTTGGGAACACGCCTACTATTTGAAATACCAAAATCGCCGTCCCGATTATTTGAAAGCGTTTTGGAACGTGGTGAACTGGAACGAAGTCGCCAAAAATTACGAAGCAGCGAAGAAATAATTCAGCGCAACATTCTCCTCGTAGCGGCGTCTCGGAAGAGCGCCGCTAATTTTTTTGTTCGTGTCAAATTTTGCAGCCTTTGTCGGAATGTATTTGGGTTCATTTTGAAACCAAAACTCTGCTCGACAATGATTTAACTCAATTTTAGCGTCAATTAGTGAAACGAGATAGGCTGCATAATCCGCCGCCGACTAGATCTTAGGCGTTGCTCCACACCACATGAACTTGCACACACAAACCAGCCTGATAACATAAACAACATGAATACGTCTCCCACAGCTACAAACTCTGAAACCCGCCAGAAAACTTACATCCGAGCCGTTCTTTTCTTACTGCCCGCACTATGCTTTTGGGCGTCAGCTCGCGTTTTCCTGCTTCCAAAACTCGAATACGATTGGCAGCGTTCCACCGTCGCGGTTTCTGAAGCTCATTGGGTCATGAATGTCGTTCACGCCGTCATGCACCACGGGGGAGTCGTCCTGCTTGCGCTTACCGCGACTTTTCTCCTGCTGGAGCTGCGGTTTGCTATCTACCGGCGCATCGCGGTTGGAGCAACAGTCTTTGCTCTCAACTCTGCGGTTATGCTCGGGCTGACCGCCATGTGTATGGCGGCACTCATCAAGTGACAAAACCCGCAACGCCTAACCATGTGCTGCAGCGAACGGCTCCGCGTGTAACGGTAGCTGCTATTTCTAGCTCGGACCCGTCTCGTCCGAGCCACCTTTTTCTCTAGCTCGTATGCCTTCACTGCGCTCCACCACGCAGCTACCGCGTCCCGCTCCGCCGTCGCTGAGCCTGGGGTCGTTAGGCATCATCACACGTTTATGAACTCACCAGCATTCACGACAGTTCGGACGACACGATCCGCGGCAGAGGCGGATGTTTTTATGGCGGCATTGCGCGCAGCGGGTTTGCACCCACTTGAGCTGGCGACATCGGATCATTTCTCGATAGCGGGCGTAGATATTTCATATCCCATTACGGTGCCAACAGAAGAGTTGGCTGAGGCCAGAGAGATTCTCGATTCACATGCTGATGCCTAACATGGAAATAGGCTGCAAACGTTTCCGCTAGTTTTTCTGTGAAGTCTCAATCGCATAAAGCGAACTCCGCGCGGTAATGAAAAGAGTTTTTCCATCCTTGCCGCCGAAGCAGAGATTCGCGGGCGTTTCCGGCACGAGAATTTTTCCAATCAACGAACCGTCCGGCGCAAAGATGTGAACGCCGTCACCTGCGCTAGACCAAACGCGGCCTTGCTTGTCGCAACGGATTCCGTCCGGCACGCCATTGTCGATGACGCAAAAAACTTTTCCGGTTGCGAGCGAGCCGTCTTTCTGCACGTCGAAAACGCGGATGTGATGCGGCTTGCCTGAATCCGCGATATAAAGCTTTTTTTCATCCGGCGAAAACGCGAGCCCGTTCGGCTTGTCAAAGTCCTTCACGACGGCGGTGAGTTGCTTCGTTTTCGGATCGAACCGAAAAACAAAATTGCCTTCCATTTCTTTTTTATTTCCACCCAAACCATAATCAGGATCTGTGAACCAAACCGTCCCATCAGATTTCACGGCGACATCGTTGGGCGAATTGAATTTCTTTCCGTCGAATTGATCCACGAGCGTTTCGACAAGTTTGTCTTTCGACTGAATCACCACACGCCGCCCGGAATGTTCGCAACTGATGAGGCGACCATTTTTAAACAAGTTACCGTTGGCGTTTTGGCTCGGCTGGCGAAATGTAGAAACGCCATCCTTGCGCGTCCACTTTTTCAACTCGTTCGCCGGAATATCGCTGAAAACGAGAACTCCGCCATCCCACGCAACCCACGTCGGCCCTTCGGTAAATCCAAAACCGCTCGCGAGCTTTTCCACTTTCGCGCCGTCAGGAACGCACTTTTTAAATTCAACTTCGTTGCGAATATCGAAGTCCGCCGCTGCGACTACGAACGCGCTCACAATCCAAATTATTGCTGCGGTAAATTTTTTCATATCTAGATAATCTCCGTTTGGGCCGACCTTTGAAAAGGAGCGCGGCGTTCACGCCGCTTTAACGTTGCCCGCAAAAAATCGTAACGCACCAAAGCATTTGTGAATTGAAGCGGCGTAAACGCCGCGCTCCGACTGATTTGGGCACCACGTTCTAAACATCACAACCACGCCGGAATTTTTTCGTCTTTCCAGATTTCTTCCATTTTTTGCCGTTCACGCACTATGGCTGCTTTGTTTCCGTTGACCAAAACTTCTGCGGCGAATGTGCGCGTGTTGTAATTGGATGCCATGACAAATCCGTAAGCGCCCGCGCTCAACAACGCCAGATAATCGCCCTCGCCCACTTTGGGCAACGGACGATCTTTGCAGAAAAAATCTCCCGACTCGCAAATCGGCCCGACGACATCAGAGGAAATTTCATTGCCCGCTTTCTTCTGGAGCGGAATAATCTCGTGGTAGGAATCGTAAAAGGCTGGGCGAATCAAATCGTTCATCGCCGCATCTACAATCACGAAATTCTTTTTCCCAGTGCGTTTCACATGTTCGATCCGAGTGACCAGAATGCCCGCGTTGCCCGCGATGAATCGCCCCGGTTCAAGCAAAATTTTCAAGCCCAGCGGTTTCAGCAACGGAACGAGTGTCGCCGCGTAGCTGTCGGGAGTGAGAATGTTTTTTGCCTCGAAACTTTTCCACCACTTCGGCAAACCGCTTTCGAGCGCGGGTTTGTAAACAATGCCCAATCCACCGCCGACGCTGAAAAATTCAAATCGATATTTCGTGGCAAGCCTTTTTACGAGCGGCAGAACTTTTTTGACCGCCAGTTCGTAGGGCGTGACCTGCGTTAGTTGCGATCCGATGTGCATTTGGATTCCGCGCAGCCGCAGATTTTTTAATTTGCTGGCGCGCGCGTAAACGCCTTCCACGTCCTCGAACGCGATACCAAATTTGTTTTCGTAAGTGCCGGTGGTGATTTTTGCGTGCGTGCCTGCATCGATGTTTGGATTCACCCTCACCGCAATCGGCGCGATTTTTTTTAACTTCGCAGCAACACGATTGATGCGTTGCAATTCCGGCTCGCTCTCCGCGTTGAACGAATAAATATTTTTGCTCAATGCAAATTCAATTTCCGCTTCCGTTTTTCCCACACCAGCGAAAACGCACTTCCGCGCATCGCCGCCCGCCGCGGTGACGCGCTTCAATTCACCGGCGCTGACAATGTCAAAGCCGCTGCCGAGATTTGCGAGTGTGCGGATGACCGCGAGGTTGGAGTTCGCCTTCATCGCATAACAAATCGTGTGATCCAGTGGGGCCAGTGCCGAATTGAGCCGACGAAAATGCTCGGTCAAAGTTTGCTGCGAATAGACGTAGAGCGGCGTCCCAAATTTCTTCGCAAGAGATTCAACAGAAATTTTTTCGCAAA
>JBDSYB010000350.1:0-5635 GCA_039925885.1 Verrucomicrobiota bacterium | reverse complement strand
CCGAAGATTTTATCGCGTCCAGCAACTTCCTTAACTGGCACCACGTCGATTTGATCGTTAAATGCAGGGCAATTCTCTTTTCGCCTGAATCATTTTTGAGGTTTTTTACTCTTGCTCCTTTCTTTGGGAAAGCCATGCTCCGATCATGTCCCACGATTCTGAAGTAATTGATGATTATCTAGGCGAAGAGGTGGTTGATCCCCGCAGCCAAACCATTGGAACACTGGTTTGCTATTGGGAACAAAAGCGAGGCGGGCCGACGTTGCTGGGTATTGATATAGGCATGGTGGAAGGCAATACGCACGTCGTCCCCGCCAAAAGCGCTGAGTTTGATGAACGTAAATCCTGCGTTGTAATTTCCTTCACCAAAGAACGGATCAGCCGCGCGCCTGCCTTGGAATGCGGTTCCGAAATCGACCGGGAGTTCGAGAAAAAAGTTTATCATTTTTACGGGCCGACAGAATTTGATTACGATCCCACTGATGATTCGGTTCCGTATCAAGATCTGAAGCGGACAAATCATTCCAAATAGCCATCAGCCCCTGATTCAATTAGTTCACACGCATCTGACTTCTTCGGGTCATGTCAACCAATTTCCTTTTCATCCTTGCAACGCGCAATGCTCACAAGGTCGAAGAAATCCGCGCACTTCTCCGTTCCGAATTTCGATTTCTCACTCTGGAGGATTTTCCGTCTGCTCCGGATGTAATTGAGAACGCGGACACATTTCGCGGCAACGCCACAAAAAAATCTGTTGAACTGGCAAACTGGTTGGCAAGTTCAGAGCACTTGAAATCGAAGCAAGAAAAGTGCGCAAACATTTTTGTTTTGGCTGATGATTCCGGCTTGGAAGTGGACGCGTTGAACGGCGCACCGGGAGTTTTTTCAGCACGATTCGCCGCGTTGGATTCAGGACAAAATGGAAATTCTTCCGACGCCGAAAACAACAAAAAGCTCCTCGGCCTGCTCGAAAAAATTCCTCTCGAAAAACGCACGGCGCGTTTCCGTTGTGTGATTGCGCTCACGCCGATTATATTTCCGGCGAACGAAACTTCATCTCCGGCTTGTTTTGCGGACGAAGCGGAATTGCGCAGAGAAATTTTTGAAGGCGCTTGCGAAGGACGAATTGCTTTTGTGGCGAGCGGGCAGGGCGGCTTTGGTTATGATCCCCTTTTTATTCCGAGCGGTTTTGAGAATTCTTTCGCTGAGCTTGGCCACGCCGAAAAAAATAAAATCAGTCACCGTGCGAAAGCTTTGTCAAAATTGTGCGAACGTTTTTTGTAGCTGGCTCTCGTGAAACGCGGTTGGTAAAACAGAACCCGCGACGACGTCCCGCTACCCCACGAGCCAGCGCCAAGGCGAGTGGAACGTTGACCCTTTTAGAATTATGACTACGACTAAACTTAAATTGGGAATTATCAGCGCAATCGTTGCGGCTTGCTTGGTGATTGCTTTGATCATGCAGCATCAGTCGCAAAACAAATTGCGCCACGAGAACGAGGTGTTGCGCGATTCGGCGGAGTTCAGCAAAAAACTGGCTGCTGAAAATGAGCGGCTGAAATTGGCGGCGAAAGTTGCAGCGCAGAAACCAGCGGACGATAAAGCCGCGCGCGAATTGGTGAAGTTGCGCGGGGAAGTCGGGAAATTGCGAACGGAAAACGCGAACGTGACGGCGGCGGCGCAAGCCAAACCGACCGGTGACAGCTTTCTCAGTGGAATGACGACGAACGCGGAAATGAAGAAACTCATTCGAGACCAGCAGAAAATGGCGATGACGATGATGTATGGGAAGTTCGCGAAAGAGATGAAGTTTTCCAAGGAACAAACAGAAAAGCTCAACGATCTCCTCGCTGACAACGTGATGGAAAACGTTGATCACATCATGGCGGTTTTGCGCGACGGAAAATCGCCGGAAGAACGGGAGCAGCTTTTCGCGCAACAGGACGCAGCGTTGCTGGAGAAGGTCAGTGGATTGGTTGGTGAAGAAAATATTTCTAAATTCCAGGAATACACGCGGGATTTAGCAAGTCATTTAACCGCTGAACAATTCAAGGGGAGCTTGACGGGAGATAAAGCGGCCAAAGATGCGAAAGGGAAGCAACTTTACGAAGCGATGCAGGCGGAGACACAATCCGCTCTCGCCAGCGCGGGATTGGATGCGAATTTTCAAACGATCCCGATGTTGAATTTCCGCAACATTGCTTCGGAGGCGGACGCGGAAAAAAATCTGAAACTGTTGGAAGGGATTTATGAAAATGTCGCATCGCAAGCGAGCGCATTTCTTAGCCCGGAGGAAATTAAGAAATTCCATGAGTTTGAATCAACCGCGGTGAACAACAATCGCATGGCGCTGTTGATGAATCGTAAAATGATGGCACCAGCGGCGAAATAATCTCGAAGAAGTTTCGGAGGTGCGGTGCGTCTCGTGAGAGCGCGGGCATTGCAACGAAAGGGCGCGGTCACTTAATTGAGCTTCGCCAATTCCGTTTCCACCAATTTCACCAGTGGCTTCACCGTTTCCGTGCTGAAATCAAATTTGCAACCGGCGGCGGAAAACAATTCCGGCAACGGACGTGAGCCGCCGAGGGCCAAGGCATTTTGATAATCGCGCAACGCCTTTGCTTTTTCCTTTTTCGAGTTCGCCCAGACTTGCAGCGCGCCGAGTTGAGCGATGCCGTATTCGACGTAATAAAACGGATGCAAAAAAATGTGAAGCTGCCGATGCCAGAGGTTGGCGCGAGCCTCTTCGTAACCACTCCAATCAACGTCGCCGCCAAATCTTTCCATCAGGTTCAGCCACGCTTCGCGACGTTGCTCCCGGGTGTGGCCCACGTGCGAATAAATCCAATGTTGAAACGCATCGACTGTTGCAATCCACGGAAAAACTTCCACGACGCCTTCGAGATGTTCGCGCCGGGCGCGCTTGGCTTCGGGCGCGGCATAAAAAGTTTCGATGAATTCATTGCCCAGCAATTCCATGCTCATGGAGGCGACTTCGCAAAACTCAATGGGCGCGCTTCGATACGCGTAAATATCTTCATCGCGAGTGGCGAGCGCGTGAAAAGCGTGCCCGGCCTCGTGCAACATCGTTTCCACATCGCGCTGCTGGCCGACGGCATTCATGAAAATAAAAGGCAGCCGCGATTCGGCGAGAGTTGATTGGTAGCCGCCGGGCGCTTTACCTTTGCGATTATCCAGATCGAGCAATCGCAAATTTTGCATTTGCTGAAAACCCTCCGCGAGATCCCGATCCAGTTTGTCGAAAATCTGTTGTGTGCCGGAAACCATTTTTTCCACTTTCTCGAACGGCCGCAGCGGTGGTTGGTTGCTCGGATCGACGGCCAGATCCCACGGGCGCAGGGCGGGCAATCCCAGTTTTTGTTTTCGCTCGGCTTGAAGCTGTCGCAATACCGGCATGATTTCTTTTTCAATCGCGTTGTGGAATTTCACGCAATCTTCCGGCGTGTAATCGAATCGGCCCCGCGCGCGAAATGCATATTGCAAATAGTTCGGAAACCCGGCGTTGCGGGCGATTTGTTCGCGCAACTTTAAAAGCTGATCAAAATTTTCTTCGAACTTTTCCTTTTCCTGCAAACGTCGGTTGGTCACCAGCGCCCAGGCTTCCTCGCGCAGAGATCGATCCGTTTCTTCAAGGTAACGTCCCATTTGCACGAGCGTTTTCTCCTCACCGCGAAATTGCACCGTCAGCGACCCGCTCAATTTTTGATATTGCTGGCCGAGCTTGGCCTCCTCGGTTTCGAGCGGAACATTTTCTTCGCGATACAACTCGACATGCAGCGCGGTGTTGCGATCAAAAACTTCGTAACGCGACTTTTTTTCCGCCAACAATTTTTGGCGCAACGGATGGGCGAGATATATTTGCGCGAGCTTGAACTGCCGTGGCTTTAACTGCGGCTCGATATTTTCCACGAAATGGAGAAACGCCTTTTCCGCATCGGCGCTGTCGGTGTGGCAGGTCATGGCGATGTAACTTTTGGACGATTCTTCGTCGAGCGCTGCGCTCAGTTCGCCGCCCTCGAAAATCCAGCGTTCAAAATCGGAAACGGTTTTGCAATCGGCGGCGCGGGTTTCCAATTTGCCAAACCACGGTTCGATCTGGCTCCAGTCGCTCAGATTAATTTGAGTCGGGACGAATCTTCGCGGCGAATGCGCGGGCAGATTTTCAAATGGCAATAAATTCATGGGCGAAAGGTAAAAGGGAAAAAGCAAAAGGCAATCTTCCGGGCAGAGGCGTTGGCATCTTGACACCGCTACAAAACGAGCAACCAGAGTCGCTTGGAGTTCCGCCTTTAGGCGGTCATTGGTGGTATTTCGCCCGACCGCCTAAAGGCGGAACTCCAAGCGGTAGCAGTGTCAAGATGCACCAAGCTGGCAGATCGATGTTCAAAATCGAATAACCTGTGGATAATTGGTCAACAACAAGCCAACAAAATTCTGCGGTTTAATTTGTGATGCGCGTCAAAATAGGTTTTCCTTTTCAGCCCAATGATTGATTCGATTCATCCTGAAAGCGGCGGGCCGTCCGCCGATTTGAAAAAGACCCGCCGCAAAAAAATTTCCTCCGACCCGATACGCACGGACCGCCTGCCACCCCACTCGATTGAAGCGGAGCAGGGCGTGCTCGGCGCAGTCTTGCTTTCGCCCAACGACAACATGGGCGAGTGCATCGAAAAGTTTAAGAGCGGCGCGGAGGTTTTTTATGATTTGCGGCATCAAGCCATTTTTCAGGTCCTCATTGAAATGTATGACGGCAAGCAGCCGATTGACCTGATCACGCTTCAACAAAAGCTCAAAGACAAACAGCAACTTGATGCCATTGGCGGCTTTGCTTACCTCGCTTCTTTGCCGGATAAAGCGGGCACGGCCGGGCATCTTGGTTCCTACGCGCAAATCATTTGGGAAAAATCCATCTTGCGGAAAATGATCCGCACCTGTTCTGACGTGGTTGCCCGGGTGCAGGACCACGAAGGCGAGGTCGATGTGTTGCTCGACGAAGTGGAATCGGAAATCCATCGCATCAGCGAAGAGCGCGTTGAAGAACGCTCCATGAAAATCAAAGACCTCGTCAACACCGCCATCGGGCAGATCGAAGAGATGCACCAAAACCAGGGAATGTTGACGGGAATTTCCACGGGGTTTCTGGATTTGGATCGCATGACGACCGGCTTGCACCCGGGAGAAATGATCGTCATTGCGGCGCGTCCTTCGATGGGAAAAACTTCTTTGGCCATGAATATTGCGGAACACGCCGCCATCGAGCAGAAAATTCCCGTGGGCGTTTTTAGTCTGGAAATGAGCGCCGAATCGCTTGTATTGCGCATGTTGTGTTCGCGGTCACG
Organism: Verrucomicrobiota bacterium; assembly: GCA_039925885.1. Classification (GTDB taxonomy): domain Bacteria; phylum Verrucomicrobiota; class Verrucomicrobiia; order Limisphaerales; family CANJXF01; genus CANJXF01. Next base: position 275 of record JBDSYB010000350.1, on the reverse strand, counting down.
CGTGAATCTCCGCAGCATTCGCGAAGGCTTTTTGGCCGAACGCGATTTCCCAAAACTGACGGGCGCGGCAGGAAAATTGGCCGGCTCGCCGTTGTTCATCGATGACACCTCGGGCCTTTCTATTTTGCAGTTGCGGGCCAAGGCACGGCGCATGGCCACGCAGCATGGCATCAAGCTCTTTGTAATTGACTACCTCCAACTGCTCCATTCTACTTCGCGCCGCGCCGACAATCGCCAGCAGGAAATCGCGGATATTTCCAGCGGAGTAAAATCGC
>JBDSYB010000349.1:0-39349 GCA_039925885.1 Verrucomicrobiota bacterium | reverse complement strand
GTTTGGCAATGCCGCAACTGGTGAAACGAGCGAGCACCGCAGTATTTGTCACCAGCCCGTTGGTCACGGCGCGGGGATAACACTCCGTTTGAAAATGGCCGACGCTCTGATAATTCGTCACTACGTTTGTCACGAAATAAGTGACCGCGTTCGTAGTGCAACCATTGTTCGTCACCCAATAATTGGCGGCGGCGAAGGCGGGCGATTGCAGTGAACCTTCCGTGTTGACTCCGCCGTAGTAAGGCCGGGTGCAGTCATTCGTAGCATTGACGATCAAGATGGGATACGGCTCAAGAGAAGGCCCCGGAAGGACGATGGGATTAGTTCCTTGCGAACCGGCAATAGTGGATTCGACACTCGCCAGCGCGGCGAATGTGTTGGTGGTGGTGATGCCCAATTGATGAACCATTTGTCCGCCGTTAGAAAAACCACCGGCATAGACGCGCAAGTTGTCCACGTAGAGAGCGCACTTCAACACGTTGACTAGATCGAGAATAAATTGCGTGTCGTTCACCTGCGCTTCATACGGACGCGGCACGTTGAACATCCAACTCGTTGTGTCATCGCGATGGGTGGAATCAGGCAGCACCAAAATCATGTTGTTCGATCCGGCATTGTTAAAAAGATCGGGATGCAGCCCGGCGAAACTATCCGCCGTTTGACCGCCGCCGTGCAGGATCACCGCCAGCGGAGAGGGAAGAAAATTTGTCGAACTGTAACTCGGTGGAATATAGAGCCGATAGGTGCGCGTCAATCCGCCCGAAACCAATTTCAATCCCAGATACATTCCAGGCGTCGTGGGGACGGGCGTGTTGGTGAGCGCAGAAAACTGGAGCCGAAAAAATTCTTTCGGCAGCGCGGTGGCGAGAACATTGGTCAGAATGCTGTTGGTGACTTGCGCCGGATAAGGCCGCATTACGATCTGCCAGCTTGATAAATTCGTCGAATGTTGAAGTTCCTCTGACAGGTTGGAAGTGGATTGCCAGGTGAGTTGAATTTGATTCGTGGCGAGGGATTTGTATTGCAACAAAGCCGCCTCGATTTTTTGCGGGAGCATCGCGAAGCCACAAATGGTTAACACACTGGTTATCGAAAAAATTCTTTTCATTAGATTTAATTAGTTTTGGTTTATCAGCGTTGCGATTGCATTGACCTTCACGAGCCGGAGACGCAGCAACCCGTCGGCTGTTACAGAATATTTCCCTAGCGTAATTTCTTCAAAGCGACTCGCCCCGAAAAAAATTGTTTGGTAACAAGAAGCTGGAACGTGCGTCTCCCTCAATGAGTGAACCGAAATCAACCGCAGCCGAAGCCAGCGACAAGCCAGTCAATCTCCGCGATTGGCTGCCGCGCGTTCGCGCGGGTGATGACGACGCCGCGCGGTTTGTCGTCGAACAACTTTATGACCACGTCCGCAAAATTGTGTTGGCTCACCTGCCCCGACGCGATGACCCGGAGGATTTGATGCAGGAAGTATTTATGAAAATGTTCAGCAGACTCGATCAATTTCGCGGCGAAGTGCCGTTTGAAAATTGGGTCGCTCGCATTGCGCTGTTCACCTGCCAGGATCGCCTGCGCCGCCAACGCGCCCGTCCAGAATGGCGCTGGGCCGATCTCAGCGAAGAAGAACATATTTTTCTGAATGAAGCTCCGGGCGAAATGTCCGCCGTGACCGCTGCCGATGAAACCGCCTGTGATTTATTGGATAAACTTTTGTCCACGTTGAAACCAGAAGAACAAGCGCTCGTCCGCTGGCTCGATCTTGAACAGAAAAACATAGCCGAAGTTTGCGTGCTGACCGGCTGGAACAGCGGCGTCACGCGCATCCGGGCGTTCCGCGCGCGCCAGAAACTCAAAGCCGCGTGGCAAAAACTTGAGAGGCAACACCCATGAATCCAAACCGACGCAAACTGTCCGATCTCATTGCACTGGCCAGGCGCGCACAACCCTCCCCCACCCCGCCCACAGACCGAAGTGACTTCGCCCGCCAAACCGTGGGTGTGTGGAAACGCGAGTGCACCACCGCCACGGAACCAGACCTTTTACAGTTGTGGGAGCGCGCTGGACTTTGGTCCGTCGCTACTGCATCTGCCATCATTCTTGCTGTAGCCGTGCTTTGCCCTGCTCCGGTGCCCCCGGAAAATCCGTTCAATATCGTGCTGCATCAGAATGAAGAGCCTCCCTTATTTTGAGTGTTTATGAAACGACCATTGCTCATTTTTCTTTCCTTCGCGCTTACCTTTTTCCTCGGCGGTGTTACGGCCTGGCTGCTAAAACCCGCGCCGCCTATCGTAGCCGCTGCTTCCGCTACGAGCTTGGGCGAACGTTTGCTGCAACAACTTGATGTCAGTCTGCAATTCACTGACGCGCAAAAGAATGCCCTCCGCCCGCTTTGCGAAGAATGGGGCAACAAGGCGGCAGCCGTGGGAAGGCGACCCAATCAGCGCAAGGAATTGTTCATGCAATATGCTCCGCGCATTCGCCAGTTATTGGCCACAAACCAACTCGCCCGCTATGACGAATTTGTCGCCGAGGCCAAGACGCGTTCACCCCAACGGAAGCTGCGTTGAAAAAGTCTTCTTCTGAGGTTCGACTTGTTTCATCTCGCCTTGGCGTCTTTTTTAGTAAGCACTGTGATTTTGTTGCCGGAATTTCCGGGAATCAATGAACTGAATTCCCGGTTGAACGTGTTAAAGGTTTACCATAAGTTTCCCGCATCTTGATGACTGGCCCGGAACTTATTTCTGCTACCAAACGATTTGCGCAGGACGATTCACTGCGCAGTTGGTGGTATATTCTTTCGACAGCATTTCTGCTGGTGACGGCTCTGGCCGTGACGTTCATGGATATTCATCTGGCGGCGCGGGCATTGTGTAGCGTTCTTGCCGGATTGTTGATCCTGCGACTCTTTGTGATTTATCACGATCAACAGCACCATGCCATTTTGCCCAAGTCACGATTGGCAGAAGGATTGATGCGAATTTTCGGTCTTTTCACTCTCAGCGCGAGCAGCATCTGGCGGAGTTCCCACAATCATCATCACAATCACAATTCCAAATTGCGCGGTTCGCAGATCGGCTCGTTCCCGATCATGACGAAGGAACAATTTATCAATACGTCACCGGATAAACGCCGTCTTTACCTTTTCATCCGCCATCCCCTCACGATTCTCTTCGGTTACGTTTTCATGTTTGTCTGGGGCATGTGCCTCAATCCGTTTTTCAATAATCCCCGGAAACATTTCGACTGCCTGATTGCTTTGATTGTGCATATTGGAATCGGGGCTGCGTTGTTTCATTTCGGCGGTTGGCAGGCGCTGGTCTTCACGCAAACCATCCCAAGCTTTATTTCTTTTGCCATGGGATCATATCTGTTTTACGCCCAGCATAATTTTCCCGACGTCACATTCGGGGACAAAGCGGGCTGGACCTACGAAAAGGCGGCGCTGGAATCTTCCAGCTACATGCGCACCAGCCCCATCATGGCTTGGTTCACCGCCAACATCGGCTATCACCACGTCCATCACCTGAATGCTCGCATCCCCTTTTATCGCCTGCCCGAAGTCCTGGAAAAAATGCCTGAATTGCAATCGCCCAAAACGACCTCGTTGCATCCGGCAGAAATTCTGCGTTGCTTGCGACTCAAAGTCTGGGATGTGGAAAAGCAACGCATGGTTGGTGTGCGAGATTTATGAAGAAAGCAGCGCGTTCGCCAAAAAAAATTTCGGAAAAGATAGAACAACTTGCGCTGCGAGTCGTCGTCGTGTCTCCGCGCGACACAACCTACCTAATCGTTTAGTTAGATTATTCCAGACACATTTTCGCATTGCATAAAAAACTACAATCCCGCCTATGCCCATCACCGCTGACCAAATCGCAAATCAAATTAACGGGGAAGTCATTGGTGACGCCGCAACGATTTTAACCGGCTTCACTTCCGCTGACCTCGCTCGTTCGGGCGACCTCACATTTGCGGATAAGGAAGAATATTTTCTTGCCGCCGAATCCAGTCCCGCTGCAGCTATCTTAGTAAGTGGTTCGTTCACCTCGACGACGAAGGTAATCATCCGAGTAGCAAATGCGCGAGTCGCTGTGGCGCGAGTGTTACCCACATTTTTTCCACCGGACGAAGCGCCGCTTGGAATTCATCCCGGCGCAAGCATCGCGCCGACCGCGCAGATTGATCCGACCGCGCAAATCGGTCCGGGTTGCGTGATCGGTGCGCGCGTCAAACTCGGCGCACGCTCCGTTTTGTGGGGAGGAAATCACATTGCTCGCGATTGCCAAATCGGCGATGACGTTTGTCTTTTTCCTAACGTCGTGCTTTACGCCCGCACCCAGATTGGCCATCGCGTGAGCATTCACGCCAGCACGGTCATCGGCTCGGATGGTTACGGTTATGTGTTCGACGAAGGTCGTCATCGCAAAGTTTTGCAAGTTGGCAATGTGGTGATTCACGACGATGTCGAGATCGGTGCCAACACCGCCATTGATCGAGGTGCGCTTGGTTCCACTGTCATTGGGCAAGGGACGAAAATTGATAATCTCGTTCACATCGCGCACAACGTCGTTATCGGAAAAAATTGCCTGGTCATGGGCCAGGTTGGTTTCGCTGGCAGCACGAAGCTTGGCGACTACTGCGTGATTGCCTCGCAATCAGGAATCGCGGGCCATCTCAAACTCGGTCCACAAGCCACGGTCGGCGCGAAGTCCGGTGTGATGCGCGACGTTGGCGAAAAAGAAACTGTCCTTGGAATTCCTGCCATGCCCGACAAACAAACCAAGCGCCAATGGATCGCGATGCAGCAATTGCCCGAAATGATTCGCCGGATGCGCGCATTGGAAAAGCAGGTGGCTGAGCTTTCTGCGAAGTTGACGTGATGTTAACTCAGCGAAAATGAACGGGAAGATTTAGATGTCCTTACAAACTTGGTCCGCTCGCGTGCTGCAACTAGTCATTGCCGAAGCACTTCTCGCTCTTCGGGTTTCCGCCGCCTCCCGAGGCGTAATCAAGGCATCAAGAAGCTTCGCTGGTCAATTCTGCCAACAATTCATGGAGTTGTCTTTGTTGAGGCAACAAGCCCGCAAAATAGCACACGACAATGCCAACGCCGCATACTAAAAGCGTCGCTCCAAAAAAGATCGCAATTGATGTCAGTTCCCGTGAAGACACTTTTCCGACCGCATGCAATTGTTGCATCGCCAAAACCAGCAGCGGAATCATGACGACGTATAACACGCCAACAATCCTGAGATGCGACTGAGCCTCGCGGTTCGAGATTTGCGCGGTTCGCAAGGAATCAATGATCGATAATTCTCCGCTTGTGATGGGCGCGTTGGACTTGAGATGCCGACGGAGAAAATGAATCGCAAATCCCAACGGCACAATTAACAGCGGGAACAATCCCCATTCGAGCATTGGCTTCGTCTTTCCGCTGACGATATTGCATACCGCAATCACCGTGATGAGGGTCAGCCACGCGAACGCGTTGATTAACCAGAAGCGTTGAAACCGACGGCGGCGAATCATCTGGCGCGTGAATTTTTCCGCGAGTTTTCGTTGCTGTTCGATCGGCAGATTGTTGCGCGGCGAGTTCCAGTCATTTTGCAGTTCATCGAAGTTCATGTCCGTTTCCTTTCAAGGTTTGAGTGAGTTGAGTTTTGATACGGTTGAGTTTGACGCCGACATTGCTTTCCGAAAGACCGAGCACCTCCGCCAATTCGCGATAGCTCAAGCCATCGAGCGACATCAAAATCAGCGAACGCTCCAGCGGTTTGAGTTGGCGAATGGCGGAATAAAGTTTTGCCAAACGCTCATCTGTCACCGAGTTCGGTTCGCTCGCGAAATCATTTGGAGCAAATTCGCCGAACGTTTCAACGCGACGACGATAATTTTTCTCCGTGCGAATCCAAAGCAACGCCGCGTTGTGACAAACGCGATACAGATACGTCGCCGACTTCGCCTCGGCGCGAAACGCGGGAATGGATTTCCAGACCGCCAGCAAAACTTCCTGAAGCAAATCATTGCGATCATCGCCCGCCGCAAAACCATTGACGACGTGATGCAGAATCGCGCTGTGGTCGCGCATCCAATCGGCGAAAAGTTGTTGTTGTTCGGCAGTATTCACGAGTTGTCTGTAATGTAAGAAGCAGCATCCACAGATTTCTTACAACTAAACCTCGCGAATGGATTTGACCCACGTGCAGGCATCTGTTCTTGATGACCTCGTCAACTCAGCGGAAATAAACCCAAAGATCAAAATGTCCTTCCAAACATGGTCAGCGCACCTGCTCAAACAAGTCAGAGGAGTAAACCCATTTGATGGGGACTGTCTGCCAACGCGTGTCTCACTGTTCGGGTTTGGACGACCGACGTTACCCTTTCCGCATTTGTGGAATTACAAAAACCCAATCAAAATATTCGAAACCTTTTATTGGGATGCGGAAAAGGAAACGGGATCAGGAAAACATAATCGCTATATCTATGTAGCCGGATTGCCGCCCGTGTTGTTGACCCGCGACCCCGGCATTATCAAGGCAGTGCTAGGCGCAACGGGTGACAAGCCCGGCCAGTTTGATCGCGATACCAGCCCCACCGCTGGAATCGGTCGGGCAGCGGGTGTGGATTCACTGCTGTATTCCAATGGTGCAATTTGGCGGATGCAAAAGAGAATGTCCGCCGAACCATTTAGTCGTTCCAATCTTTTTCAGCCGGAAAAGTTTCATGGGTTTGAGCAGACCTTCCGCAAAACGGTCGTGGAAAGACTCGATGCGCTTCGTTCCCATCAACAGGCCTCTGGGAAAAAAATAATCCGAATCGAACTCGAAGCGGAAATCAAAGTCGTGATGCTCGAAATGCTGGTGAACAATTTCTTTGGCGCCAACGTATCCTATGCGGAACTGCGGGATCGTTTTGTTCCGGCTCTCGTGATGCTGATCGATCACATGGTCAGCGACACGGTGGCTCCAAGAACCCTGGCGCTTTCCAGAATGGTCACGGGACGTAACGCGATCCTCAAACAGAAGAGCGCTGACTTTGAAGCGCTGACGGACATCGCGCTTTCCGGACGCGCTGAAGGGCGCGGATTATGGAATCAGTTCCAGTCCGACGCCACCGATGACGCGCTCCGCGCCAACATCCGCGTGTTCCTAGCCGGAGCCATGGAAGCCACGACGTCTTTTGCGAGTTGGGCGTTATCGCATTTGTCGCACAGGCCCGACATCCAGGATCAAATCTATGAGGAAGTGAAAGGCATGAACGGCTATAACCCGGATAATCTGATGCAAGCCGTGACTTTGAACCGCGTGCTGGAGGAACCTTTGCGTCTGACTCCGGCTCTTTATTTTCTTCCGCGCCGCGCCACGGTAGATACCTGGATCGAAACGGCTGACCATCGAAAGATGTTTATGCCAAAAGGAACCTGTCTCCGCCTCGATGTGTGGCATGCGAACCGGTGCGAAGAATTTTGGGGAAAAGCGGTGACAGGCTTTCCCGCTGAAACGTTCGAGCCGAAGCGTTGGGATGTTCTTGCCGAAAAAGGTATTTCAGCGAAAGAGATGCTTCACTTCGGATTTGGACACGGACCGCGTTTCTGTCCGGGAAGATTTCTTGGACTGCTGGAAGTCGGACTCGTCGTAGGAGCAGTTGTGAAAATTTTCAAGTTCACGGCGGTTGGCGAAAAAACGCAAGCGAAGGCCGGTGTCTCCACCAAGCCGTCCGACGGTGTATTGGTCGATTTGAAACTCAGAACATAATCCCGCAGTTTGAGACAAAATCCCGCCGGGGTTGAACAACGCTTGACATGCAACCTATTGGTTGCATATTGTCCGCCGTGTCATGGATGAAGTGTTCAAAGCGTTGGCTGACCCAAGCCGCCGGAAATTGCTCGACGAATTGTTCAAGAGCAACGGAAAAACTTTGGGCGAACTCTGCGAGCACCTCGACATGACGCGGCAGGCAGTGACCAAGCATCTCGTCATTCTGGAAGCGGCGAACCTCGTCGCGACCGTCTGGCGCGGGCGCGAGAAGCTGCATTATCTGAATCCAGTGCCGTTGCAGGAGATCTACGAGCGCTGGATCGGCAAATACGAACGCCATCGCCTCCGGGCGTTGAGCGATTTGAAAAAGGGTCTCGAACAAAACAAAAACAAGAAAGGATAACCTATGGAAAAGCCAAAATTAGTTTACGAAACGTTTATTCGATCAACGCCAAAGAAGACTTGGGACGCCATCACCAACCCTAAATTCACCCGCCAATATTGGGCCGGAATTGCGAACGTCTCCGATTGGAAACGCGGCTCGAAATGGCAACACGTTGCCGGAGAGAACGACGTCTATGGCATTGGAGAAGTTGTGGAAAGCGTTCCTTCCAAACGTCTGGTGCTGACCTGGGTCGATCCTGACGATCTCAAAGAAAAATCGCGCGTCACTTTTGAAATCGAGCCGATTAAAGATCAGGTTTGTCTCACCGTAACTCATGACAAATTCCGGGGTGGTTCGACAATGATTGGTAAAGTCTCCTGGGGCTGGCCGCGCGTGCTTTCCAGCATGAAGTCGTTCCTCGAAACTGGGAAAGGCTTAAACGTCTTCGCCAGAGGTTAAATTGAACAACGGAATCGAAACCAAGAAGCCCCAGCGGGGCGGCATCTTTGTAGTTGTGCGATGAAATTGAATCCAAGCTCCGTCAGGTGCGGCATAATGGTGGCCGTGCGCGAGGACCGCACCGACGGGGTTTGAGATTCGTTTGGGTTGCTTTCTACAAAGATTTTGCTCCTGACGAAGCGGCGATATGCGAGGGAGGAATCCGAGCACTGAGTCCGCAACGGCAGCAGGACATTCCCCGCGTGATGGAGATTGGAAAGAAATATGGACTGGAAATTCTGTCGTCGAGATAGGAGTTTCTTTCATGAGCAATACAAAAGCAAAGAACACAATCTGCATTTGGTTTAACAAGGATGCACAGGATGCGGCGCGCTTTTACGCGGCCACTTTCCCCAACAGTGAAGTAACAGCGATTCACAAAGCGCCGGGCGACTACCCGAGTGGCAAGGAGGGCGAAATCCTCACGGTGGACTTCACCGTCTGCGGCATTCCATGCGTGGGTCTCAACGGCGGTCCTCAGTTCAAACACAGCGAGGCCTTCTCCTTCCAAATCGCGACTGACACCCAGGAGGAAACGGATCGCTACTGGAATGCGATTGTCAATAACGGCGGGCAGGAAAGCGCGTGCGGCTGGTGCAAAGACCGGTGGGGAATCTCCTGGCAAATCTCGCCGCGCGTGTTGACGGACGCAGTGACATCCGGCGGCCCTGAAGCCAAGCGCGCCTTCGCAGCGATGATGGAAATGGATAAAATCGACATCGCCAAAATCGAAGCCGCACGCCTCGGGTGATGGGTTCGTGCATCGCAAAGCGAAGCATCACCCACCCTTTATCCTTCTCCGACATTTGTGAAGAGTGCTGGGTGAGAATGAACAATACAACGTATGTAAACTTCAAGGCGTGTTGCGACGAGTAACCGCTTGTCGGCAATAAATTCGGTAACAATTCCCGCGAGTGGCAGGCGAACCGGCCAAGATTTCAATGCCTTTTCACTCCATGCGTAAACGCCTCCTCCACTCATCCCGCTTGGCAAGGGAGAAACGACAACTCGCTTATGTCTTTCGCTAAATGTCCGCTCACGATTGAACCTAATTACAATGTGCCGAGACTGATTTAGTCCTAATGCTTCATAATCTTTTTTTTGCACTTCTCCGCTCGTCATCGTGCTGAAATCGGTTTCGATTACACCGTTCTTAACTTTGCCGAGCCTCCACGGGTAGCCCGCGAATGTGTAGATTGTACGGCTGGTATCTACTTCCAAAGATAAATCCTGATGCTCAAGAATTTTGCAGCTCGAATGCAAATCATCTTCAGAATCATTGTCCAAGCATACATACGCGACATCCAGTTTATCATCACCGCGATTTCCAGAAGTCGGCAAATTCATTGTGTAATACCAACCACCTGGCGACACGAAATTATCTTTTCCCGGAATCATGATGGAACCCTCGCTCTTAAAGTCGGCGACATGTGCCGCGGTGAGTAGAAACGTGCGATCGTATATTCGAATGAGTACGCCGGAACCAATCAATTCGGATTTTTGTTGAGTAAAACGTTGCAAGGCAACCGGGACGGTCGCGGCAAATGTTGGATTGTCGTGCATAATGGCGCTTGTAATTTTTCCATTGCGCGCAAGAGATTGTGCAATCGATCCTTCTTCAAAATCGCTGGCAGAACGCTTTCGAAGATGAATGAGCGCCCGCGAAATGTCGGGCAGGAAGTCCGCTCCCAATTTTTTTTGGACTTTCTGAAAATAATTGGCCAATTCGTCTGGAAGCTTTTTCCGCGCGGACTCCAAAGTTACATTTTTGATCGTCGCAGCTATTTTCTTTGGCAGCATCGCTAAGAAATCTGGGTGAAACCCAACAGACCTTTTTCTTTCTGTAGATTCTTTGTCTTTCCCCATCTTTACGATTTCAGCGCTAATTATTTAATCTAAAAAGCTTTTCCACCTTCGCTCTCACCTCTTCATCCATCTTGATGAGCGGTGGCCATTCGCTTTTGAAAGCTTCGCCCGCAATTTTCTTCGTCGCGTCGATGCCCAGTTTGCTGCAGCTGGCGAAGTTCATTGCGAAAGACTTTTCAATTTTTCTTTTCCTTAAGCAAGGCTTCCGGCAACGCCGTGAGTTCCGCGCCGGAATCGGTTTGCCAGACCACACGCCCATCGAAAAGCACGCGGAGAATTTTGCCGCTCATCGAGCCACGCAAAGTTTTCACGCGGTCGCCGGGTTTGAAGTCGCAAGGTTCAGCAGCGAAGCCAACCCGAGAACGAGAGATTCTTGATTCAAAACACCGGCGACATGATGAGCGGCAAGCGAGGAAGCTTCGCGACGTCGGGCGAGAGGAAATTCAGCGAGCAACGCATCGGTGGTGCGACGGGCAACTTCGGCAAAGGTATTGCCGTTGAAGAAAAGAAACGGCGCACCACGATGACAACGACGGAGAAAATCGAGCAGTTCCTGAAAACTTATTTCGCTTTGGCGGAGCGCTTCCCATTCGAGCCGGACTCGCTCATGAGTTTCTGAATTATGTCCGTGCTGAGCGCGTCCTCTTTCGCACGCTGTTCGGTTGAGGCTGTTGATAAGCTGCCAGTCCCAGTTTTCGAGAAAAGTGGCTCGGACTTGTAACGCGGATTGTGCGCCTCGACACTCTCCTTGAGCATCGCTGGCGTCAGCTTCTTCACCAGGTCTGGGCGGAATTTCATCGGCCATAATTTAATCCCTGTTGCAGTGTTTCCGCAAGCGGCGAACGGAGCAATATTATCTTCCGAACAGAGAGTCGAAAGATATCAGTTCACAAGCGATTTAGTATCAGTCTATCAGTAAAACAGGGCTTGACTTCGGTGGGGACTCGGCTAAAAAACCCCGACAAATGAACCCGGCGCAAAGCAATTCACCCTGAACCGCGCAGCGTTCAAAAAGCAAATTCCTAACAACGCAAATTCCTATCACTATCAATAGTTTATGCTCTACACAATCGCAGTAATCCTCCTCATCCTGTGGCTCGCTGGCTGGCTGGGATTTCATATCCTCGGCAGCTTCATTCACATCCTCGTCGTTCTGGCCGTCATCGCCCTCGTCATGGCTGTGCTGAAAAAAGCCTAGCCATTTTCATCTCATGCCTTCCAAAAAATGACCGTAAAGGGGTCGGTTCTGAATGTCGCTTAGAATAAGGGCATTGTTTCGATGGATTTTTGCGACGGCTTCCGGTTGCGTTCGGTTCTCCAGGCGTTGCAGGTGAATGTCCACGATTTTGGTAAACTGCTTTTCGTCGAGGCTGTGGAAAATAATGAAGTCATCGACGCGATTTAAAAATTCGGCGCGGAAATATTTTTACAACTCGGCGCGAACTTTTTCTTCCAATTCGGAAGGGAGCGAGCGCGTCTCGCGTGCAGGTGCTGCGTCGCGCCGAGCCTTTCGTTATTCCAATTCTCCGGTTGCTTCAACGAACCGCTTCATTTCTGCGGAAGTTCTCCGATAAACCAGTCTTCAACTTTCTTGCGTGCCCAGGAAGTTTTTCGCAGGAAGGTCAGGCTCGACTTTATGCTGGGATCGTGCAGGAAACAGCGAATCGGGATGCGACGTCCCATCTCAATCCAGCCATGCCGTTCCACCAATTGTTGAACGATCGTTTCAAGCGAAATTCCATGCAATGGATCGCGAGGATGAGACGATGGGAAGGGCACGAACGAAAATTAGAGAGCCGATTGACCGTCGCAAGGCTGAAATCGTCGAACCCGTGTTATTTTACGGCGATTTTTAGATTAGCGGGGGGAAGTGGCCTTGGAGAAACGCTTAATTGAAACGTTTTGGTGGCCGACGCACTTCCATCGCTGACCACAATTGAAATAAGCGCGATGCCAGACTGCTCAGGTGCCGGTGTGATAGTAAGGGTTCGGCTACTGTTGCTCCCGGCAAGAATGACATTGGCATTCGGCACAAGGACCTGATTATCGGAACTGGCAGACAACGTGAGGCTTCCCGCCGCCGTTTCCCTGTCGCCAATCGTGAACGGAATCGGAGCTGTCGCCTTGTTTATCCCAGTAACGCTATTGGCAATTATCGAAATGGTTGGTGGCTGGTTCACCTGATTAACCGTCACGGAAAAGGAGCGGGTGACCGTGTTATTTGTAGTTCCACCATCGTTAACGGTGACGGTAATCGTGGCTGATCCGCTGGCGGAAGCGACTGGAGTAAAACTTAGTGAACCCGACGAATTGGGACTGGTGTAAAATACTGTGGGACCAGGAATTAAACCTGGATTACTCGAAATGGCCGTGACTGTCAGCGATTGGACTTCATTTGCTGCGCCGGAAGAGACACCGGAAAGATTAACCGTCTGCACTTCGGCGTTTTCGTTAATCGTGACATTGGCTAATGCATTCAAGGTGGGAGTGTCGTTGACAGAATTCACCGTCACTATGAAAGAACGTGAAATGACGTTGTTACTGGTTCCACCATCGTTGACGGTGACAGTAATCGTGGCGGAGCCGAACGCGGAGGCCACCGGAGTGAAGTTCAATGAACCTGTCGCATTGGGACTGGTGTAGCTCACTGATGGATCAGGAATGAGACTTGGATTACTGGACGTGGCGGTGACCGTCAGGGACTGTAGTTCATTTGCTGCGCCCGAGGTAATCCCTGAAAGATTGACCGTTTGAAATCCAGAATCTTCGTTGATTGTAATGTTCGACAATGGATTGAGAGACGGGGGTTGATTGGGAAGATTGACCGACCCCACGGCCTCGTTTGAAAAATCACTTTCGAGACCATCTGCATCCAACGCGGTAGAAGCAAAGTAATAAGTCACGCCGTCCACGAGATTTGAAACGGTTGCGGTGGTAACATTGCCAACCTGAACGCTGTTGGTGTAAGTGCCGCTGGCCGAACCATAATATACTTTATAATTTACGACGCTGACATCTGCACTTGCGTCCCAAGCCAGCGAAATATTGCCGAGTGCGAAAGATGAAAGTGGCGCGAGGGCGAATAAACCACAAAGAACAAGAAGAGTCGCGCACTTCAAACGAACAATAGTAGCTACAAGAAAAGACATTCGGTTTCCCCCCTTGCATAATCCTTGCCAACCACCTCGTTGAGCAAACTTCGGTGCATTCTTATTCCCACAACGAGTGTGCGCAGATCAGTACATCTAAAAAATTCCTTTGCACACTGTCATTGCTCGGAACAATCCTGAGACAAGCCTTGTCCGGGAAAAGAACAAACTTGGACTCGTTCTCCGTAAATTATTTTCGCAAAGCCTTTCGAAAAAGTCGCCGATCATTTGCGTGGCCTAAAATAACTAAAGATCCCGGGATAAAGTCCTCTCACAAATCGTATAAGGGTCGGTTCTTGATATTGACACATGAGACGGCGAAGGCCGCTCTCCCGACATGGCGCGCAAAGTTGAGTGCCGAGTATCCAAGGGAGATTTTCCATGTGATGAATAGAGGTGATGGGCGTGAACCTATTTTTAAGGACAACGCGGTTCGGAACCGTTTCGTCGAGACGTTGGCCGACATTCATCCTCGTTTCCGCCGCTTCTCGTCGCGATAATCGACAATCACCTGCTGCACCATCGCCTCGTCTGCGGGCGTCTCCTGACGGGCAAGCGAACCGGCGGCGGCGATGACCTCGCGCAATTCCTTTTCCGTCGGCTCAGGAACCGGCGTGACATACACCCCGTCACCCAGCTCGGTCACGCGCAACGCCGTGCCCGGCTTGATTTTCTTTCGCTTGCAGAAATCTTCCGGCAATTCCACTTGGCCCTTTGGCGAAACGCTGATCGTTGTTGTCATGGCCAGAAAACACTTCATCGCTCCGCACACAACAAGCCCGCAACACCACGCTGACGGTGCGTGATCGCGGTGACGTGGAAGACGGGATACGAATCGGGCAACGTGCAGTAGCCGGTGGGGTTTGCCGAACCGACCTTCGTCGCGCAGCGGCTTGGTCGGGTCAACGTAGCCTTCGATGACGAAGTCGGCATTGGGCAAAACGGCTTTCAATTCGGGCAAAATATTTTCAGGGCTGCGTCCAAGCCCGCCCGAAAAATCCGCAGAAAAGAAATTGCCACCCGGCGGAAACAGGCAGAAAATCGCCGCCAATGAACCCGATGGAAAAGCAATTCTCCGTCACTCATACAGCGTCAAAAACCCGGTTTCCCATCTGTCGCAATATCGCCGGAGGAAGCCCGGCTGAGAAGTAGCCATTATCAAGAACTGCCCCCTTGACAGCGGTGGCTTACAAATGACGGCGCGCGACTCTGCGAGTCGCAGCCGCCCCTGCGGGGCGACATTTTTTAGTTGGGCGATGAAATGGGATTCAAGCTCCGTCAGGAGAGGCATCATGGTGGCCGTCCGCAAGGACCTGGAGATTGGATTGGGTCGGGGTTCTACAAAGATTCCGCTCCTGACGGAGCTGCGGATACGCGAGGGGTGGACAAATGTTCGCGAATTTGTCTGATTCGATTCTCGTTTGAACCAGTGACGAGATGAAATGAAATTTTACGAAGATTCGATTCGTGGAGATACCATTCATGTTGCAGCAGTCTGAAATCTTCCGGCTTCCGTGTGCCGTCTTGGACAAATGGAAAGTCTGGCGCGCAAAGGAAGATAAAATCATACGAACGATTGGCGAGTTCTTCCAAAGCAGTCTCGGCTTTTCCAAAAAAATGCTGGCTATAAAAAAGCGTCGTCAGCGGTGAAGTGTCACAGAAAATAAATCTCTTCGCTTTCAGAGCAGCTTCATCCTCTCGCTGAATCTGAATTTCGGCGATATGCAGCATGTCTGCAAACGTCAGTGCCCCAGACTTCGCTTCCCACAAGTCGCGACCGTATTCCGCAGCATGCACGGTGGAGAACTCGCGAGCCAGAGCTTCTGCGAGAGTGCTCTTGCCGGTGGACTCTCCGCCAAGCAAACAAACCCTCTGAACAAATGAGGCGTAAACTTCGGGCGCGAGCCAGTCGGAGTGAGCGTGGATGTCTTGCCGCAGCAGTGTGCCAGAAATCGGCAGCTTGGTTCGATCCTTGTCCACAAGGATATGCTTTACGGCGGGCAGCGCAGCATCCTGCTTCTGAAAATAGTTCGTAAGCTCAGCGGCGAAGCCATCACCATAATCCTCGCTCGTGAAAACTGCATCCACCGTGACACCCAGAACATGAGAGCAAAGGAATCCGCAAAATCTACGGTGCGTCAGTTCGGCGGCGTCGTTGTGTGGCACGTCTCTTGGGCCTTCGCCAACCTTGACCAATCTTCCCAAGAGTTCATCGGTGACCACCAAATGACGAATGCTCGGAAACAGTGCAGACAGCCAGCGCTCGCGCCGACTCGAATCACAGCCCGGAAGCTCCGGCTTGGAATAGCAAAGCAGAACAACCTCATCGCAATCTTCAATGGCTCGATTGATGATTAACTCGTGCCCACGATGCAGCGGGGAAAACTTGCCGACTACCAGACCTCGCTTGAAGTGCTTGTTCATGGCGTGATGAGTTTGCGCCAGCGGAATAAGGCCACGAGCGCGTTGGTCCAAAACGCGGCGTAGAGAATCGCCGTCACATTTAAGCCGCGCGCATAATACAGCGGCACGGCGATGGAATTAACCAGCAACCAACACCACCATGATTCGTAGCGGCGGCGCATGAGCAGCAACTGCCCAAGGACACTGAACGCCAGCACGACCGAATCAAGGAATGGAGCGAAGGCGTTTGTGAAACGATAAAGCAACCAGCCGTAGAGAAGAGCGACTACAGCGCCTACCAACAACATTCCAGCCAGCGGAATTGATCGGGTGCGCCGAACTGGCAAGCCTGCCCCGGCATTGCCATGAACCCAATTTCGCCATCCAATTATGCTGGTTACGATGAAGAAGATTTGAAGCGTCACATCTGCGTAGAGCTGCGTGCAAAAGAAAACCAAACCGAACAGGACGCAACCGACAATTCCAACCCACCAAGTATGAAAACTAT
Source organism: Verrucomicrobiota bacterium (assembly GCA_039925885.1). Classification (GTDB taxonomy): domain Bacteria; phylum Verrucomicrobiota; class Verrucomicrobiia; order Limisphaerales; family CANJXF01; genus CANJXF01. Next base: position 22,783 of record JBDSYB010000349.1, on the reverse strand, counting down.
TCTTTGCGGCCAGAAGGATTGAAGTGGCATTAAACACGTTCGCCGCGATTTCCAAACCCTTGCTCATTTGCCAAAAAGTTTTTCCACCTTCGCTTTCACGCTTTCATCCATCTTGATGAGCGGCGGCCATGCGCGTTTGAAACCTTCGCCGGGAATTTTCTTCGTCGCGTCAATGCTCAGCTTGCTGCCGCTGGCGGTCATGCGCGAGTCAGCGCGTTCTGGCTGATGAACAAATTGCGCGAGCGGAAAGCGGCTGGACTTTCCAAAAGCAGAACTGCCCGCAACGCCGCCAGCGGGGATGCGAACCACGGGCGATGCAGCTTGCGCCCGTCATCGTCAGTCCAAACAGGAACAGAAAATTTGCGGGCGCGGGCAAGTTCTTCAGCGGTCGCAGCCAGATAAGCATCCTGCACGCGGCCAGGTTCACCGAAGGTTGGAGCGAGCAAAACCGGCTGCGCGGCCAGCGCGTTCACGTCCGGCGCGGCGTAAAACTCGTCGAGAAAATTCGCGAGGCAACGATCGAATGAATCGCCGTTGAGCGTGAGTTGCGCGACTTCCGCCAATGTTTTCGGTCTCATATTTTGCCTTCGTCATACAATCCCTCGACAAGATACTGCGTCTTCACCGGAATGCGATTGGCCGGATAGTATTGGCCCACCAAATCCAAAACTTCCCTTGCCGACTTCAATTTCAAATGGCGGATGAGAAAAACGATGTCAGCTACGTCGGACGGTTCATCGGTTGTGCCGCCGATGCGCGCGGCCATGCACTTCATGGCGAGCAGATATTCCGGCACGGGCATGGTCAAACGAAGGTGCGGAAATTGCGGAAGATTTCCGGGGGTGATTTCATGGCGCGCGGAGACAAAGCTTTTGACGCCGTCGTTCAGCCAGTCCGCGGGCAAGTGTTGTTCGCTGGCGATGGACCGGGCAAGTTCACGAATGGTTTGCGTCGGCTGGAATAGTGCGTCCACGTCTTTAGTCGCTAATCGCGCGGAGAACGCGAGCACCATCACCGTGCCGCCAAAGAGACAGATTTCACCCGTCACATTCTGCTGGGCGAGTGCGTCCGACAAAGCACGCAAGGCCGCGAGTATGTTTTCCCGCGTCAGCGTTGAACGTTTTGATGATTCGCTCGCGCTCATGTCGGCGTGAGACTACCGCAACTCGAAAAGCTTTTCCACCTTCGCCTTCACCGCCGCATCCATCTTGATCAGCGGTGGCCATTCGCGTTTGTAACCTTCGCCCGCAATTTTCTTCGTTGCGTCGATGCCGAGTTTGCTGCCGCTGGCGATTTCGCTCGTGGCATGGTCGAGCACGTCGGACGGGCCTTTCGTGAAAATGCTATCGCGTTGCGGGTCGGTGTTCGCGCAGAGATGAAATAAAACTTCGCTGGTGTTGTGCACGTTCACGTCGGCATCGACCACCACGATGTATTTGCTGAACATCATTTGGCCCATGCCCCAAAGTCCGTGCATGATTTTATAGGCCTGCATCGGATACGTTTTTTTGATGCTGACAAAAACGAGGTTGTGGAAAACGCCTTCCGCTGGCAACGCGATGTCCACGATTTCCGGGAAATTCATTTTAAAAATCGGCAGGAACAATTTCACGCTCGCGCCGCCGATATAAAAATCTTCCATCGGCGGCATGCCGACAATCGTCGCGGGATAAATCGCGTCTTTGCGATGCGTGATCGCGGTGATGTGAAACGCGGGATACAACTCGGGCAAGGTGTAATAACCGGTGTGATCGCCAAACGGCCCTTCGCTGCGCAACGGCTCGCCTGGATCAACAAATCCTTCGATGACAAAATCGGCGTTGGCGGGAACTTCCAGATCGTTCGTCTCGCATTTCACGAGTTCGACGGATTTTTTGCGCAGATAACCGGCGAGGAGAAATTCATCGAGACCATCCGGCAGCGGAGCCGTCGCGCAAAATGGATAAACCGGATCGCCACCTAGAAAAACCGATACCGGCATTTTCGTTTTCGTTTCGTAATAACGCCGCCCATGTCGCGCGCCTACCTTTTGCAATTGCCAATGCATCCCCGTCGTTCGTTCGTCGTAAATCTGCATCCGATACATGCCGACATTTCGTTCGCCGGTGTCGGGATCTTTCGTGACGACACATGGCAACGTGATGAAACGCCCGCCATCGAGCGGCCAGCATTTTTGAATGGGGAGATTTAGAAGAGTCGAGGGTCGAGGGTCGAAGGTCGAAGGATCGCGCCAGTCCGGTGTTTTGCTCTCGACTCTCGACTCTCGGCTCTCGACGAACTTGTGAATCACCTCTTTGCACGAACCTGTTTTAACAACCTTCGGTTTCGCATGGCGCAAATCCATTGCGGTTCCGAGCAGTTTAATTGTTTCGCGAAAACCAGTCGGCGGTTTGGCTTTCATCAGCGAGCCGAGTTCAGCCGCGACTTCTTCGACGGAATTCGCATTCAAACTCATCGCCATTCGCTTGTGCGAACCGAGCGTGTTGATCGCGAGTGGAAATGGAGAAGTTTCTCCATTCACTGTGGGTTTTTCAAAGAGAAGCGCTTTGCCCCCGCCAGGCTTTTTCATCTCTCGGTCGGCGATCTCCGTGATCTCCAATTCCGTCGCGACCGGTTGCGAAATGCGAATCAGTTCACCCGCTGCATCGAGCGCATTGACGAAACCGCGAAAGGAATCAAAAGCCATTGACGCCAAAATAACAAATGTGCTGACGCTGGCAATCTTCGCCGCGCACAAAAAACAAAAACGGACAACGCGGTTTGCCGCATTGCCCGTCGAAAAATTTTAAAATAAATCAGAATTTATAAGCAATCGCCGCCACCAATTTTAGATCATTTTTCTTTCGTCCCGGAGCAGGTTCGGTGTCGTAGGTGTCTTGCAAATAAGTCCTCAAACTGAAGTTACCCGCCAGACTCGCTTCCACACCAATTTCGCCTATGAACAGCGTATTTTTGAATTTATCAATCTGAGGCAAAATCTCGAGGGACTGCCAGAGTTTCGCACGATCATTAAATTTGTGCTCGAATTTTTCCGCGAGGCGCAAAATGACATACCCCGTGGTGTCGTCGCCTTGTTTTTCATAAATAAAGCCCGGGCCTATTTCTCCGCTCAACCGCGTTGTCTCATTTTTAATAAAATAATAGCCAACACCCGGGCTGAACGTGATGCGATATTCCACGTCGGCAATCGCATCGTGCAACGCATCCAAGCGCAAATAACCATAAGCGCGCTCTGTGAACAGATGATTGTATTGCCCAAAGCCGTGCAGTGTCTCGGTATTTTTGACATGGTCACTTTTGCCGTACACGCCGTCGATCCCAAACCGATATTCGTTCTCTTTTTCTATTTTGGAAGTGAGAAGGCTCCCTGTCACGATCTCCGTATCGGTATTGCCACGGGTGATGGTGAGACCAACCGCTGCGCTGCTTTCCCATTTCGGTTCCGGTGGTTCGTTAGTTTGGGCAAATCCAGAGATGGCGGATAACGCCATGGCTGCAATCAATCCTGTCAAATAACGCGAGTAGTTTTTTGGTTTCATAATGTGGTTAAGAAAGCGAGCAGCTTTCCGCAAATCAAATTGCAGGCAAGCATTATTTCCGCAGCGCTTCTCACTGGGGTGAACGCATCAACGCTCTATTCCGCAACCGTAGCGAGCAGGTCAAATCAATTTAATGTTCACAAATTTTTTGCGAGTAAACCTGGTTATCAACGACTTCAGGGGAAAGAAATCCTTTCAAACATCGCTCCGATTACCATCGACATCACGGCGTGTGAGTCAGCGTTTCTGAAAATTTGGTTGGCGCAGAATGAAAACCGTGGCAGGTCGCGCAGTCGTTTCTCACGCCACCTTTTGGACTGTGGCACGTCACGCAACTGGATTTTTTCGGCAGTAAAATATCCTCAGTCGTTTCACTTTGCCGGACTTTGTGGCACTCGGCGCAACTGACGTTGAGATGCTTGCCATGATCAAATTTTCCCCGCACCAGCCAACGATCAAAAATTTGCGGCGGCGTGATCGCAGGAACAAATTCACCGCGCGGTTTGACTTCGTGGCAATAAGCGCAGCCGGGATAAAGCGCGCGTTCGTCCAATGATTTTTTTGCGCTGCTGAAGAAAACCTGCTGCTCCAATTCTTCGCCGGTGTGTTTTTCTTCGCGTAATGTTTGCAACTGCGTTTGCACAAAATTTTGTAACGCGCGTTCTTCCGTCACACCTTTTTTGCGACCGAGATCGGCGTACTGAATTTCCAAACTGCGCAAAAATGCGCGTACGGCTTCGGGGTTTCCGTGTGGCAATTGGAGATCGGGATTGTGTTTGTCGAATTGGAGTGAGTGACATTCGCGGCAATTACTTTCAAAAGAAATTTTCTGATGGAATTCGCCGAAAGAATCGGCTTTGTGACAGGTCGCACATTCGAGTTCCCCGCCGACTTTCGTCCGAACGGATTCGCCAAGATGAAGGCGATGATTAAACTTCAACATGTTTGGATCTTTGAGATTTTGCGCATGAATTTGAAATTCAGGATGATCAGTCGCAAAGGAGTGGAAGACCTGCGTGTAACCGCGTTCGGGTCGCGGTGTTTTGAAAAGAATTTCCGCATGGGCAACGCGATAATCAAATGTCGCGGGCGAAAGTGTTTTTCCTTTTTCAAACGACGCTTGCATCACTTCCGCATCGCCGTGACACGCGATGCAGTTTTCGCTTTTTGGCGCGGGCATTTTTCCATTGCCAAGATGTTCCTGATGACACGCGGAGCAGGAGAAATCGTGAACGACATTCGGCTGATGAAAATTATGGTGCGTGTGGCAGCGCTGGCAGGATTGATCAATGTGCGTCATTGATTTTTCCAAAGGCGCAACCAGTTTTGCAAATTGAAGTGGATTCGGATCGGCGGTCAAAGCCGCTTGCGACCAACTCGCGGGGCTGTGGGCGGCGGCGCGATGGCACGAAGCACATTCTGTTGAGCTGTGATTTGTAGAAATCTTTCCCGGAGAAATAAATTGCAAACGCGCCGGGCCGAAAAATGCGAGGAGCAATCCACCTATCGTCAGAGCGACCACGCACCACGTAAAAATTCCACGTTTGGAACGGAGGCTTCGTTGAGGTTGGCAGCGTGGGATAGACAGACAACAAATTCCATCCGCTTGCGGCCCATGTTCGCACGGCCCGCCAAACTCTTTTGGGCGCGTGCATTTGAAACGCCCTTTCGTTTCGCCTTCGCGCAATTCCAGCGCTGGTTTGCATTCGTAAGTCGCGTGGCAATTTCCTTTTGCGTCCGGCCCCACGCGACACGGCTTGCCTTCACACGCCCAGCCGCAAACCCAATTTTGATTGGGGCGTTCGTATTTGCTCGAATCGAAATCGGGCGAGGGAAGTTGGTCTTTCATCGCGCGCCTCCTGAAAATGCAAAAACGATCACGATGTGAATGACGGAAAAAATCAGCAGGCTGTAGGTCAACGGAATATGCGCGAAAAGCCACGCCTTGATCGTGATTTGCAACGTCCGCTGATAATCCAATCCATCTTTTTGCCGAACCAAATCCGCCAGTTTATCGGCCGTGGTGCGCTCGCTTTCGTTGAGAAAGCGGTTGAGATCGCTGATTTTATTGACCAAAGAATTGACCGGGCTGCGATTCTCAAAAAGGTGCAGCCAAAAATTTTGCGGACCGTCAAAAAAAGTTTTTAGATGACGCAAATAAAAATCAGCGAGTGTGGTGGATTGCGCGTCGGGAATGGATTTGAGCGCGAGCGCTTCAGCTTGTTCCTGGAGCGAACGGCGAATCACCGGGATGCGTTCATACAACGCCTCCCCGCCGCGCGAGGTGAGCCGCTTCGGAATCATTTTCGAAATAAATAATCCGAAAATTCCGCTGAGCGTGACGAGCGCGTAGAGAGCAAAAAGAATCGAGTCGAACCAACCGCTCGGCAAACGAAATCGAATATGAAATGCGAACAGCAGAATCGTAAAAAGCCCGGCGTAAATATGAAATTGCAACCAGCCTTCCGCAGTTCCCAGCGGAAGAAACGGAATTTTCTTTCGCGCGTTGTAGAGCGAGAAAATGACGATGAGAAGAAACAGCGCCCAACCATAAATGAAAATCATCCGGGGCAAAACTGGCGCGTAAATTTCATGCGCGTAAAACAGTGTGACCGCCAGCAACGCCAGCAGGACCAAATAAAAGCCGCGACGTTTTGCGGAAGAAGTCATCGTTTCAGCCACTCTGCGAAAGAATCAATATCGTTCAAGTTCATTCTTTTCAGAGCGCCGTGCGGGCACGCCCGCTGGCACGACGGTCCGCCCGTTTGTTCCACGCACAAATCGCATTTCGTAGCTTTCACGATGGGCTTCATTTCTTTGTCGATCATGATTTCACCGTCTTCGTCCCGGATTTCCACCATGCGAATGGCTTCGTAGGGACAATTGTTTGCGCAGGTGTTGCAGCCGATGCAGGTGCTTTGATTGATGACGACCTGACCGCCAAAAGCATCGCGGTGAATCGCGCCGGTCGGACAACCGATCATGCAAACCGGATCGGCGCAGTGCATACAAGCATTGGCGATCATGATTTTTCCATTGATCGGCCCGTTGCGAAGAAAACGAGGATTGTTGTTATGCGTCGAGGCGCAGGCGCGCACGCAATCGTCGCAACGTGTGCAACGATCCAGATCAATCACCATCGTGGCCGTGCCATTGAAGAATCGGTTTTCCGCGAGAAATTCCAACATGTCAGGACCGATTTTTGCGCTCGCATCAATGTCGGGTTGAAATTCTTCTTCATCGCGCGCGGCTTCAATGAGCGGTGGTAATTGTGATTCGGGAACAGTCGGCAATACGACGCTTTCGAGAACGGCCGTTGGAATAATTAAAATGTGCGTGTAACCGATGACGCGCAAAGTGTATTGTAGAGGGATCGGTTCTTCATCTTTCTTACGCCAGTTGTGTGCGATTTCCTGAAAGCCATAACTCTGTCCGCCGCCAAGATAATTTAACGTGCGATTGCCGTGACCAAATTTTTGGCTCAGTCGCGCGAATCCAGCGCGAATTAAAATCATGCCGTTCGGATAATCGCCTTCCTGCGAAATGACCGGTTCGTTCTGGCTCGCCGCGCCCGATTGCGCGAGACGTTTGTAATCGCCCGACCAATCGTAATCGCCGTATGTGCCGAAAATCGTTTGGTCCATCACCTTCTTCAATTGCTCGTCGTTGAGCCGTTGAAAAATGGGGATGTCGCGGAGATGCGACGAGAGAGCGCGTTCGCGATAAATTTTATTAATGTGCTCGCGAAGCTTGCTGTCGTAACGCATCAAATCGCGCAGACCCTGCCAGCGAATTTCCAAAAGCTCCGTGTCATCGGTGTCCGCAAAAACTGTGGCGGTGCGCGGCATACGACTGAGCGCGGCGATTTCGCCAAAGAATTCTCCGGCGTCAATCGTCGCGGTTTTGTGTTCGTTAAGAAGGCGCGGGATGTCCTGGAGAAAAACTTTTACTTCGCTGTTTTTATCCTGGCGCGCGGCAATGCGGGAATCCTGGCGAAACTCGGAAACTTGGCGCGTTTCCGGTTCGTTCGAGTTCGACCAGAGTTGCGCGAATTGCCGGAAGAAACCTTTTTTGTGAGAGACTTTTCGGCCCAAAACGGACGCGGGCAAATCGGTCAGCGCGACGCGCACACTGCCGGACATGATCATGAATGCGGAAGTTCCGTAATCGCCGTTGCGCACCACGATTTCTCCGCGACGAAATTTTCGGATGCGCGTGTCGTGTTGGAGAATATCGCGCAACGAAATGCGTTTGGGAAATTTGCTCTCGTCCATTTCGCTGAACGGCGCCAGCGTTAGAACGCGGTCAACTTCTGACTCGGGCATTTCTGGATCAAACGATGCGTCCCAGCGTCCCGGTCTGTCTGAGATGATGGGAGAGGCAGCCATTGAAAATTACGCGTCCAAAACCAGATCGCTTTTCGGTTTGCAGATGCAGGTCAGGCATGAGCCATCTTCGGAAGCGGCGCCGTGTTCGCTCACGTAATCAATACGGCCAGACTTAATTGCCACGAGGCACGAGCCACAATTTCCGGCGCGACAGCCGGATTCGATTTTGATTCCCAATTCGTCGGCTAAATCAAGGAGTGAACCGAGCGCCGGATTCCATGCGGAAACTTTTCCGGTGCGGCTGAAAGTGACTTTCAAAGTTGGCGCGGAAAAATCTGCCGGAACTGGCGGCGCTGTTTTTTTAACCGTGGCCGGGCCGAACGCCTCGAAGAAAACAGCGGAATCGGGAACGCCCCACGTCGCGAGATCGTCCGTGATGCTCTTCATGAACGCGCCCGGGCCGCAGAGGTAATATTCAAAATTGTTCGAGGGCAAAAGTTGCTTCATCAATTTCACGCTGACGCGCTCGGCGTGTTGATAATCGCGACCGATTTGTTCCGTCTCGCGCGGCTTGCTGAAGCAAACGTGCAGATGGAAATTTTCGTGTTCGACCGCGAGTTTCAGCAAATGATCGCGTTGAATAAATTCATCGCCGTTGCGCGCGCCAAAGAAAAACCAAATCTCGCGTTTCGAGCCGCCTTCGAGCAGCGCGTTGGCCATGCTCAACATCGGCGTGATTCCCACACCGCCAGAAATCAGCACGACGGGAGTAGGTTTGTTGACATCGAGAAAAAAATGTCCGCTGGGCGCTTTGACATTGAGAATGTGACCCTCGTGCAGCGTGTCGCAAAAAAGGTGAGAGGCGACGCCGTGAGGATGCTCTGAACCGGGCGGCGCAAGTGCTTTTTTAATCGTCACGCGATAAAAATCTTTGCGATGACAATCGGAAAGGGAATAGCAACGAACGACGGGCTTGTCGCGACCGGGAACATCAAGACCAAACGTGAGATATTGGCCGGGTTTAAATGCGGGCAAGGGTTTGCCGTCGTGCGGCGCGAGATAAAACGAATAAACGTCCTCGCACTCCTTAATTTTTTTGGCGATTTGAAATTTTCGATAACCATTCCAAAGCGCTTTGCTTTGTTCGGCTTGCTGCAATTGCGCGGCGGCGGCTTTGACTTGCAGCTTCAAATATTCGCGCGAAAGGCAGCGTTGTTCGCGTTCGAAAAAAACTGCGCGCAACGAGGAATAGAGCATCAAAACCACTTTGAGAAGCAGCGCCCCGAGCAGAATCCAACCGATAAGAAGGCCGGTGCTGCCGTCAAAAAGGGATTGCAGTCTTTGGATAATGGATTGCATTGCGCCGGCGTGTTGACTAACAAAACGCGCGTGGTGAGTAAATATTTTACTTCGCGGGTTTTCTTTTTCGACAGTTTGTTTCTAAGAGCATTTTTCTTTGGCTGCGCAACGGTATTGAGCGGCGTCGCGCAGGAAAAAGGAGAAATTACTGCCAACAGATTTCTGGGAATGAATTCGTGCAGCTCGTCCGGTTGCCACGGGGGCGGCGCAGCGCAGCATGACGAATGCATTACTTGGCTAAAAAAAGATTTTCATTCGCGTTCGTTTGCCACCTTGACCACTGCGCGCTCGGCTCGGATGGCGGAAGTTTTAAAAATGGATTCTCCTGCGCAGAACGCGAGTTGCACGGTTTGCCACGCGCCATTTCAAACCGTTCCAGCGACAGAGCAAAAAACAAAGTTGGACATCACCGCCGGAGTTTCCTGCGAAAGTTGCCACGCGCCTGCGGAGTCGTGGTTGCTCAGTCACACGCGCACCGATTTTTCCCACGCGGACAAAGTGAATGCCGGGATGCGCGATTTGGAAAATCTTTACACGCGAGCGAATAGTTGCGTCGCCTGTCATCAAAATGTTTCCAGTAATTTGCTTGCCGCCGGACATCCTGAATTAATTTTTGAACTGGACGGACAAGCCGTTTCCGAACCAAAACATTGGCGCGAAAAAACCAACTGGAGCGGCGCGCAAACGTGGTTGGTTGGTCAGGCGGTCGCGTTGCGTGAAATGAGCTGGAAATTGGCTGGGGAAGTGTCTCCAACTGAAAATGAAATCAACCGCTTCAAAGGATTGATGTGGCTGGTTTATCGAGTGAGCGAGGTTGAATCGCGTTTTCCAAAACCGCCTGACACAAACTTTCGACCTGAGAAAGGCAATTTTGAGAAGGCGCAGAAATGGAGCGATGAGTTCGCCAAAGAATTGGCGAAAATTTCGTGGGATGAAAATTTAACCCGAAAAATTTTAAGGAAACTGGTTGATTCGACAAATGGAATTAACGATTCAATTGGCCAGAACGTGCAGGCGCGCCGCGCGGAGCGTCTCGTTATCGGGCTTGATCGACTAATTCTTGCCTCGGATAAGAAAACGAAACTCGCGCTCGATTCAGAACTCAACAAGCTCTATTCGCTGGTGCAATCCCTGCCAGATTTTGACTCGCAAAAGTTCGCCACGGCGTTGGAAAATTTCTCGCGGAAGCTCCAGGAGCCGCGCTGAATTTTTTTCTGCGGGGCAATTTTTTAGATATTGTCATTTCCCAATTCGCCAAAGATGGGATTGCGAGCGAATGATGAGTGCGCCATCGAGAGCCGCAGGTGAAGCGAGTGTTTTTTCCGCAAGTTCGTTTGTCGCCAGCAGTGCAAAAGTTTTCCCGGCTTTCAACACGTAGCCAACGCCTTCTTCATTTTGAAAATAAATTTTTCCTTCTGCCGCAACTGGCGATGCGGAAAATCCTCCACCCAGTCGTTCGCTCCAATTTACCTGGCCGTTGTGCGCATCAAGGCAAGTCGCAATTCCTGCGTCTGAAACAAAATAAATTTCATCGCCCACTACAATTGGCGACGGTGTGTTCGGCACGCCTTTGGAATGTTGCCATGCGACGTGCGAAGCGGTCACGTCGCGTTGCGCGTCGGCTGGTTTGATTGCGTAAAGCACCGGGCGATCAAAACTCGAGCTCACGAAAATTAACCCGTGCGCAAACACGGGACGCGTGATGACCGAATAGCCTTCACCGTAGCGCGCTTTCCAGATTTCATGACCGTCCATGGGATCGTAACTGCCGACGAAGCCGCTGCCGGGACTGATCACTTGCGTCGCGCCATTCACCTGAATCGCGAGAGGAGTGGAGAAAGAGAATTGTCTGGATGCCGGAGTATTGCGTGGAGTCTTCCAAAGGATTGCGCCGGTTTTGGCGTCGAGCGCGGCGACGAACGGATCTTTTTCTCCATCACAACTAAACACGAGCCGGTTATTGACGAGAATCGGTGAGCCTCCGTTGCCGTGAGTGGGGCGATATTTTAATTCGGTCTGCTGCCAAATAATTTTTCCAGTCAAGTCGAGCGCGGCGGTGCCCATGTGGCCGAAGTGAACAAACAAACGATTGTCGCGCACAATGGGCGTGGGACTGGCGATCCCATTTTTTTGATGATGGATTTGCGCCGCGCCCGTCTCGGGTTTAAGAACTTCGACATCCCACAAAATTTTTCCGGCGCGGGCGTCAACGCAAAGAGCACGAAGTGATGGTTCTCCCGCGTCAGACAACTTTGTGGCAGTCGTTAGATAAATCCGGCCTTTCGACACGACGGGAGACGACCAACCTTCTCCCGGAATTTCAGTTTTCCACCGAACATTATTCGTGGCGCTCCAGTGCACGGGGACATTTTTTGCCGTGGCGAGACCTTGCCCGGTTGGCCCGCGAAATTCCGGCCACTCATCGCCTCCCAGCGATTTTTCCGTGAAGGCCAGATGCGCGATCACCAAAACGAGCGCGGCGTTGGACAATTTAGTTTTCAAATTCTGCGATGGATTTTATTTCTTATCAAAATCGACCATCACGGTTCCGTGCGGTCGCGTAGCCGTGAAGCTTTTTCTTGAATTGTTTATGTTCATTTTGAAAGGAGCTGGTTTCGCACTTAAATTGTCAAAGACCAGCAGTGTTCGACAAGTCATTCTCAAAGATTTTAAGAAACAGTTTCAGAATGGCGCGGATCATTGATGTTGGCTCACAAAAATGATCAAGATTGAAAAGTCGTTTGAAATAGCTTCCTTTAGTTTCAGATAGATGGCTCCGAATAGTTTGAGTTATTAAAGAAGGAAAAAATAATAACCCGTTGATTAGGTTTGCGCCCAATCAAAGGGTTAAATCTGCCACCGAACTCTAAGAATTCTTACTTGCCAGCTTGACCGGCTTTGATTTTTGCCCATCTGGCTTTGGCGGCGTCGGAAATCTTCTTGCGGGCCGCAGGACTCATGGTCGATTTTTTAGCGGGCGACCCTGTCTTAGCCTGGGAGACACCGCCGGGTTGGTTTCCTTTTTTTGCAGCCCACCGCGCTTTCGCGAGCGCAGAGAGTTTAGCCTTGGTGGCCGCTGACATTCCAGACGGTTTGGAACCTGCCGTTGAGGAACTTGAGTTTGCCGCTGGCTTGCGACCAGAATTTTTTAAAGCCCAACGCGCTTTCATCGCGGCAGAAATTCTGGCACGAGCCGCCGCGCTCATTCCGGAACCTGAAGAAGACCTCGAGGCGGTGGTTGTTACATTGGAGTTAGACAAGGAAGAAAGCTGTCTTTCCAGAGTAGCTATCTGTTCTTTGATTTGTATAGCCCGTTTCAATTGTTCGACCGATAAGTCATTAATATTATTTGCCATAAGGACAGCAACTTAAGGTTCCAAGAACGCCTGTCAACAAGGAACTATGTTACTAGCAGGAAACTAGATGCCATCATGCTGGGGAAAATGACTCAAATGGACGCGGCTCGTCCGAGGCTATCTGACTAACCGGGGCGATATAACAATATAGTTAAGTAAATCCTTTGGAAATTATGGAACAAGTTTCCGAACTAGACACCATTGTTTCATTGCCGGAGTTTCGCTGGCAATCAATACTCTTAAGCCATCCAGGCAAGTCATCGGTGTGGAAACAAACCCGCGGCCAGTTTCACTGCTGCTCTGGCCGCTGGAAAACCCGTTCTCACCAAGACTATTCCTTCGCTCGCGGACGGATTAGGAGTTGCTCAAGTTGGCTTAAATGCGTTTGCCATCGCACGCGAAAATGTGGATCGCGTCGTCCTCGTTGATTAACATGAAATCGCGCTCGCCATACTTCGCCTCATTGGATTGGAAAAATCCGTTGTCGAAGGCGCAGGTGCCGCTCCTCAGGCGGCATGTTTGGGAAACTCTTGCCCGCCCTCTCGGGGAAGAATGTCGTCCTTCCCCTCTGCGGTGGGAACATTGATACGAACATTCTTGGCCGGGTTTTGGAACGCGGTCTGGCCTCGGACGGACGGCTCTGGCGATTTTCCACCAGCATCAGTGATCGTCCCGGTGGTCTGGCGCAGCTCGCCTCCATCATCGCGGCGGAAGGCGCAAGCATTGTGAACATCACTCACGACCGGGTCTTTGCGAGCGGAGACATCAATGTCGTAACCGTGCATTGCGTTGTGGAAACCCGCGACGGCAGCCACATCTCTAAACTTCAAGAACGTTTGCGCAACGAAGGTTTTTTTCTCCACCTTGCCGAAGAATAAAAGAAAGGCGCGCCACGCAGTTCCAGATCAGGAATTTTTTCTGGAGATTGGAAAAAAGATAGAGAACTCAGCCCCCTCCCCCGCCGTGCTTTCAACCGCGATTGTCGCCCGATGCTCATGGATGATACGGCGCGTGATCGCCAGGCCGAGTCCAGTACCTCTCGGCTTAGTGGTAAAAAAAGGCTCGAATACTTTCCTCAAATTTTCCGGCGCAATTCCCACACCCGAGTCGCGAATGGCCACCCGTAATTGCCCGGGAATATGTTCCAGGTCGGATCCCACTTGCGAATCGCCCTTCATCAAGTTCGTGCTCACAGTCAATTTTCCCAATGCGGGTGTGGCTTCCAGCGCATTCAAAAATAAATTCAGGAACGCCTGTTTCAATTGATAATCATCGCCTTTAACCAAATCGGGCGCAGCGTCGAAGCGGCGTTCCAACTGGATTTGTTTTTGATCAATCTGGTGTTGGACAAGATGCAGCGAGTGGTTCAAAACATCATGCAAATGTAACGGTGAAAGTATCGGTTTGGCCGGCCCGGAAAACTTCAACATCTGGCTGACGATGGAATCAATGCGCGTCATTTCCCGGCCAACAATTCCCGCAAGTTCATCGTGCTCGTTTCGACTCAGCAATAAATCTATGAAGGTTTTGACGGCGACGAGCGCATTTTTAATTTCATGTGCCATGCTGGCCGAGAGAGTGCCGATGCTCGCCAACCGATCCATCCGCTCAAGATTTTTTTCAATTGTTTCGAGGCTGCTCAAATCGTGCAGCACCGCCACCGCTCCCTGACAATTACCCATTTGATCCAACGTCGGAGTAACTTGAATTAAGATGTTTAATCCGCCTTGACTGGTTTCCAGATGGCGCGGTTCCCGGCAGGAAAGCGTGTCTCCCACAATTTTTCGCAGCGGCTCGGGCAATTGTTCGATTGAACGGATCGTGTCAGATGGGGAGGAAATTCCGGCGCGCTTGGCCGCTTCGGACGTCAGCAAAATAATTTTTCCCGCCGCATCTATCGCCACCACCGCGCAACCGCTGCATTGGCGCAACGCTTCCTTTGCATTGAAATCGTCTTTCAGATTTTGAGTGGATTCGTTTTGCATTCTGATTTGCGATCCTCTCCTGCCTGCAACCTGCTCGAAGTGTAATTACCCTGCTCGTTGCCACAACCAAAAAGCTCAGTCATTTTTCTTTCTTCGCCTTTTGACTTTCTTACCATTCATTGTGCTTCTTAAAAAAACCGCTCGCTGCAAATTCTTTTTCTCAACGGCTCTCCGCTTTGTCAAAGTGACCGGACTAATAGCCTTTTTAATCTCGTTCGCTTGTGGGGTTGCGAATTCCTTTGCAGCACTCGACGGCAGTTCGCCCTCCAACCCCACAGGCCGTCCACTCAATTTTAATTTTGAAGATGGCTCGTTGAAACATTGGACCGCTCAAGGCGAGGCGTTCGCAGGCCAACCCGTCAAAGGCGATTTGGTTGCGAAACGAAACGGCCCGGGCGGCACGAGTCATCATCAAGGCGAATTTTGGATCGGCGGCTACGAAATCGGTGGCGACGATTTAAAAGGAACTCTAACTTCAGAACCTTTCAAAGTGACGCAGCCGTTCGCTTCGTTTCTCGTCGCAGGCGGACATTGGCCGGAAACGCGGGTTGAACTAGTTGACGCAAAATCTCAAAAAGTTTTTTTCAAAATTTCCGGCGATGACAGTGAACATTTGCGGCCCGTCGTTGTGGATTTGAAATCGGAGCAAGGAAAAGAAATTTTCATTCGCCTTGTGGATCAACAAACCGGTGGATGGGGTCACATCAATTTTGATGATTTTAAATTTTTCGCAGAGCGTCCGAGGTTCGCCGATGAATTTGATCCCAAAAAACAAGTCGCCGTTCCCGAAGCGGATAAAGTTTTATACGACGGACTTTCGCCCGAAGATGCCGTTGCGAAAATGACCTTGCCGCCCGGTTTCAAAGCGACATTGTTCGCAGGCGAACCCGACGTGAAACAGCCAATTGCGTTTGCGATTGATGATCGCGGACGGCTCTGGGTCGCCGAAGCCTACACTTATCCCAAGCGCGCGCCGGAAGGCGAAGGCAAAGATCGCATCCTTGTTTTCGAGGACACGGATGGCGATGGGAAATTTAACAAGCGCACGGTTTTCGCCGAAAATTTAAATCTCGTCAGCGGAATTGAAATCGGTTTTGGCGGCGTTTTTGTTGGTGCAGCGCCGTATCTGATGTTTTTTCCCGTGAACGATTGGGACAATCCGAAAGCAACGGGCAAACCAGAAATTCTCCTCGACGGCTGGGATTTTGCCCGCGACACGCACGAAACTTTAAACAGTTTCAAGTGGGGACCCGACGGCTGGCTTTACGGTTGTCACGGCGTTTTTTGTCCGTCGAATGTTGGCAAACCCGGCGCGCCCGAAAGCGAACGTCAATGGATGGACGCGGGCATCTGGCGTTATCATCCGACGAAAAAAATCTTTGAAGTTTTCGCCGAAGGCACGAGCAATCCGTGGGGATTTGACTTCGATGAACACGGTCAACTCATTGAGGAAGCGTGCGTCATTCCGCATCTGTTTCACATGATTCAAGGAGGCCGTTATCAACGACAAGGCGGTTCGCATTTCGCAATCAACGCCGATGAATTAAATCGTTTTCAGAAAAATCGCGAAGGCGAAAAAACGGTGAATCCATTTATTTACGACGACATTAAAACGATTGCCGATCACGTTCATTACGCTGGCGACAAAGGCCCGCACGCTGGAAACGGTCGCTCCGATTCCGCAGGCGGCGGACACGCGCACGCCGGGTTGTTGATTTATCAAGGCGACAATTGGCCGGAGGAATATCGTGGGAAAATTTTCATGAACAACATCCACGGTGCGTGCATCAACCAGGATGTTCCTGAGCGTAAAGGTTCTGGATTTGTCGGCCATCACGCGCCGAATCCGATCAACTTCAACGATTCGTGGTCGCAAATCATCAATCTGCAAAGCGGTCCCGATGGCGCGGTTTACATGATCGATTGGTATGACAAAAACCAATGTCATCACAACGACGTGAACGGACATGATCGCAGTAATGGGAGAATTTTTAAAATCAGCTATATGGCGACAAATAAAGTTTTAACTTTGCCGAAAAACAATGGCGAAGAAGACTTTGTCCCAAGCGATCTTGGAACAGTAAGCGATGATTCTCTCGGGTGGTTCTTGCAGACATATCCCAACGACGAGATCGCACGACACGCGATGAGAATACTAGCGGAACGTGCGTACCGAAACAGCCAATCTCCAGTGCCAGGAATTCATGATACTACGGTGCGCCATCTGCTTGACCTCCTGAATCCAGCCGACCAGCAGGTGAAATTGACATATCTCCCTTCATGGAGTGAAAAAGTTTTGCCTCAAGTATATCAACTCCGAGCATTGTGGTCCTTGCATGTCGCCAACGGGTTGACCGAGGAGATTGCGATGAAAGTCTTGCAACGGAAAAAGGATCCTTATATTCGCGCATGGACAATTCAACTTCTCTGCGAAGATAAAAAAGTTTCATCTGAAATTTTAAAAGAATTCGTTCGTCTCGCACGCGAAGACAAATCCCCCGTCGTGCGACTTTATCTCGCTTCCGCGTTGCAACGGTTGTCCGCTACAAATCGCCGGGAAATTTTGGAAGCGCTCAACAGCCATTTCGAAGATGCGAACGATCAAAATATTCCGTTGATGGTTTGGTATGCGATCGAACCGCTGGTTTCGCTCGATACAAAACGCGCGTTGCAAATGGCGGAAAAATCCGCGCTGCCGAATATTTTAAATTTCACCGTCCGTCGCGTCGCTGCAATTGGAACTCCAGAAGCAATGGCCGAGATTGTCAAAACGCTCGTGGCGGTGTCTCGTGAGAGCACTGCTAATCAAAAGAAAAATCAGCCGCGCTCTCACGAGTCGCAGCCACAGGAAAAGAAAATTTCGGAAATTCTAAACGGCCTCAGCCTCGCGCTCAAAGGTCAGCGGAGCGCACCGATGCCGGAAAGTTGGAACGCGATTGAAGAAAAATTTTCCGAAAATCCGAATGCCGAAATTCGCGCGCAGGTTCAATCGCTTTCGTTGACGTTCGGCAGTTCCAATGCGCTTGCGGCTTTGCGTAAAACGGTTCAGGAAAAATCCGCCGATTTAAATGCGCGACGCACCGCGCTCGAATCTCTGCTCGGCGCAAAAGATTCCGCGCTGGTTTCGATTTTGCAAAATCTTTTAGGCGACTCTGATTTGCGCGGCGCGGCGTTGCGCGGATTGGCCTCTTACGAAGATATGCAAACGCCCGAGAAAATTCTCCGCGGTTACAATACTTATAATGCGGCGGAAAAACGTGATGCGCTCAACACACTTTCGGCTCGCGCCAGTTTTGGCAAACCGCTGCTCGCTGCGATCGCCGACGGCAAAATCTCGAACAAAGATTTGTCCGCCGATTTAATTCGTCAGTTGCGCAATTTAAAAAACGACGAAGTGAACCAGCAGATCGAAAAAGTTTATGGCGTTGTGCATGAATCGAACGCGGACAAAAAATCGGAGGTCGCAAAATACAAAAAGATTTATCACGAGGGCGGCTCGCTGCCGGGAGATGCGTCACGCGGACGTTTGATTTTTTCAAAAATCTGCCAGCAATGTCACACGCTTTTCGATGTCGGCGGAAAAGTTGGGCCGGATTTGACCGGATCGAATCGCGCTGACCTCGATTATATTTTGCAAAACATCATTGATCCAAACGCCGTCATTCCGAACGATTATCGCGCGTGGAATCTGGAAACAAAAGATGACCGCGTCGTCACTGGCATCGTCAAAAAACAGGATGAAAAATCGGTGACGATTCTGACGCCGACCGAAACGCTGACGATTCCACGAGGCGAGATCGCGTCGCTCAAGCAAAACGAACTTTCGATGATGCCAGAAGGTTTGTTGAGTCAAATGAAGGAGCAGGAAGTGCGCGATTTGATTTATTATTTGGGGCAACCGGGACAAGTGTCGTTGCCGACCGCTGGAAAATAATCAATCCTTCGGCTCGTCCATTTTCTCTCCATCCAGTTCGTAGATGCCGACGAGGTAGCCGTTCTCCAACATTTCTCCGACGTGCAGCTTGCCGTAAAGTGTCACCGGCTGGTCCATGATGCTTTTGACGCCGCCTTTTTTCATTTTCACGCTCACCCAATCGTTGATGCGCGGCACCGCACCGTAACAACACATCGATTGATCTTTCATGATTAACATTTCGGTGACGACGCCATCATCGACTTTGAGCGGCAACATAAATCCTTTCAACGCCACTTTCTTTTGATCGAACGCTTTCACATCGGCGGGAATTTGCGTGGCGGAATTCGTGTTGGCCGTGGCGTTGGTGGGCTGGATTCCTTCCGGCACGGCAAAAGTGAAATTGGAAAGTTTATCAAAACCGACGGTGGTGTAATCGGTCTCCGCTTTTAGGACTGGAACAGATCGCGGCACGTTGGAAACATTGGTTGATTGTTTGCTGCCAATGACGATGGGCTTGCCGCGAATTTCTTTGGCGAAAACGTTGCCGTGGAAAAAAAACGTCAAAAGCAAAAGACAAAAAAAAGCTGGCATATCTGCCAGCTTTGTAACCCAGAAATCGCTCGTGTTCAAGCGAACGAAACGAGGTTTTAATCAGGGCGTTGGTTGTCCTGATAAAGTGTCATGGATTGGGAGTTTCATTTGTCGCGGGCGCGGCGGGCGCGGTCGTTGGGTTCGCCGGAACGGGCACCGCTTCTTCAAGAGGAACCGGCGCGGGTGCCGGAATACTCACTTCGGGCGCGGGAACAGCCTCCGGCGTGGCTGGCTTCACAGTTCCAGCGGCGTCGAGAATTACCGGATTGGGCAAAGGGTCGTTGATTGGCGGGATAGCGACCGGCCGGATCACGCCAACATCAGTCCCATTTTGGTAAGCGGCGCGTGGCCTGTCATTTGTGACCGTAACAATAACGGGCGCGGCCATTTCCTGCGGAGTCAGCGGCTGGTAACTGGTGTCGCGAAACGGCGAAGGCGTTCCTTCCAGATCGTAGGTGAATCCGTATTCACCCCTGCCACCGGTATTGGGCGTGCGATTAATGGTGGATGTATTGCAAGCCGTCAAGCCTGCGGCGCAAATCGAAATGATAAAAAGTTTTTTCATGAGTCCCTTTTGATTGAAGTTGAGTAACAATGCAAGCTGCTTTGCACGAAGGGTTCGCTCAAGAGTTCTCCGGCTGATTTTTTTATGGAGCAATTTCGCACCGTTACATCGGGGCGTCACGTCGGCAAATCAATCTCGCGAGTTATATCCGAAGCCGAATTCTCAGCGCAATTCACCACGCCCGTTGGCATCAGTAAAAGCGTTGCCAATCCTCAGAGCCGGTTTTAGGATTCGCCCTCAACGCGCCAGAAAAATGTCCGAATACAAAGTAAAATTTGAAGTCTTCGAAGGGCCGCTCGACCTGCTCCTTCATCTCATTAAAAAAGACGAGGTCGATATTTACGAGGTCAACCTCACCACACTCGCCACCCAATTCATCGAATACATCGAGGTCATGCGCAAGCTTGATCTGGAAATTGCCGGCGAGTTCCTCGTCATGGCGTCAACTCTCATGTTTATCAAAAGCCGCGAATTGCTGCCCGTCGATCAACAGGTGGAAGTCGAAGATGAGGACGACACCGAAGATCCGCGCTGGGAACTCATCCGCCAGCTTGTTGAATATAAAAAATTCAAGGATGCCGCCGCGCAATTGCAAGTTTTCGAACTGGAACAGGAAAATATTTTCCCGCGCGTTCCCGGCAAACTCGACTTTGCCGCCGTCCGTGCTGTCGCGCGACCCGAGGTTTCCATTTTTGACCTCCTCAACGCCGTCAATGCCATCCTCAAACGCGTCCACCAACGCGACGATCCTCGCGACATCTTCGACGACAAATGGAGCGTCAGCGAAAAAATAGAATACCTCATCAAACTTATTTCCGAAAAGTCGCGCGTGAAATTTTCCGATTTATTCGGCGACGCCACCAGTCGTTCTGAAGTCGTCTGCACTTTTCTCGCGTTGCTGGAATTGATTCGCCTCAAGCAACTCTCCTGTGTTCAGGGTGAACATTTTGGCGACATCGACATCACTCGCGCCGCGCCCCAATCTTTGGCACCTGAAAATTCTGTCGGAGAAATTGAAGGCGCGCCCGCTCCAATTCTTAATCCGCAATTGAACTAATGATTTTTTTCAACGCCACGATGCAACGCGTTTTGTTTGTTTCCACTCCGCGCCTTCGCGCCCGCGTTAATTTTTTAATCGCATGGAACTGAAATTCATTCTCGAAGCCATTTTGTTCTCCGCCCAAAAAGCGTTGAGCTTAAAAGAACTGCGCGACCTCCTTGCCGCCACTGCTACCGCAGAAAATGCCGAGGACGCCGCCAGGCCTTTCAAGAAAACCAGCGAAGAAACCCTCCTCGCTGCTCTCGAACAACTGCAAAAAGAACATGCAGACGCCGCCCGCAGCTATCGTCTTGCCTGCGTCGCCGGTGCGTGGCAATTCGTCACCCAACCCGAGTTTTCTCCCTGGCTCATCGCACTTGTTGGACAAAAAAATCGCCCCACGCGCCTTTCCCAGCCTGCGCTCGAGACCCTCGCCATCGTCGCTTATCGCCAACCCATCACCCGCGCCGAGATCGAGCAAGTCCGTGGCGTGGCCGTCGATGGAGTCATGCAAACCCTCCTGGAACGCGGCCTCGTCGAGCAAACCGGTCGCGCGGAAGTTATTGGCCGTCCTGCGCTTTATGGCACCACGCCCATTTTTCTCGAATACTTTGGTTTGCGCGCTTTGGAAGATTTACCCGCTGCGGATGAACTCCGCCGGATCGTCGTGGAAAAACCCGAAACCCTCCTGACCACCGACCCTGGCCTCGCCACCGCTCCACCCGAGCAACTCAACGAATCTCCCGCCGAACCAGCCGACGTCATGTAGGAAGGAGTTCCACCTCACCCCATTTAATTAGAGCCTATTTGAAAAGTAGTGGCGGGCATCCGTGCCTGCCGTAGAGGACGGCATCTTGCCGCCCGGAAAAAACGCCTCAAAATTCGGGACGCTCTGATTTTACCGGGCTGTTTTCGGTTGCGACGCTTTTTCCGCCGGGCTTGAAGCCTGGCTCTACGTCAGCCAGGATGGCTGACGCTACAGCTTTCAAAGAGGCTCTTAGCAAAAAACTTTAGAGAAAATAATTACAGCATCAAAAAGGAAATCTTTATGAAAAGCGTTAAAACAAAAAAGGAGTTGTCACCGGAACAACGTGAAGAACTTTTTCGAACATTAAAAACCCGATTCGAGAAGAACGCGAATCGTCACAAAGGTCTCGAATGGGCCAGGGTAAAAGCAAAGCTGGATGCTGCTGCCGAAAAACTCTGGTCACTCAATGAAATGGAAAAGACGGGTGGTGAACCGGATGTGGTGGGTCACGATAAAAAGACGGGCGAATACATTTTTTTCGATTGTTCAACAGAAAGTCCAAAGGGCCGAGTCAGTGTTTGTTACGATCTTGAAGGGTTGGAATCGAGGAAGGAACATAAACCGAAAAATAACGCGATGGATATGGCAGCGGCCATGGGCATTGAGCTTTTGACGGAAGAACAATATCGAGAGCTACAGGATCTCGGGGAGTTCGATACAAAGACGTCGAGCTGGGTGAATACACCGTCTGAGATGAGAAAACTCGGCGGCGCGCTTTACTATGAGCGTCGCTACGGCCGCATCTTCGTCGGCCACAACGGGGCGCAGTCTTACTATAACGCCAGAGGGTTTCGTGGATCGCTCAGGGTCTAGCGGCGCAACGTCTCGTTTTATTCGATCAATCAAAACCGATCGTCACAGCGCAAACATCGCCACCTTCCCAGGGCTGACGCCTATCAATTTTGATCGGGTCAAATCCATGTCCGGTTTCCTTGTCCCGCAGGGACAAACGACCATAGCCCACGGTTTCAACCGTGGGTTGGGGTTTAACAGGGAAACAAAGTCCCGCAGGGACGGCCGAGTCTTGTCCATTCAGCCGTTCCTTCGGAACTCGGGCCAATCACATCCTTTTCCCGGCGTTGAAACGCCGGGCTATTGTCAGCCGTCCCTCCGGGACAAAAAATAGCGACGTAGATTAGATTGCCCTAAATTGATCGGGTCAAATCCATGTCCGGTTTCCTTGTCCCGCAGGGACAAACGACACTAGCCCACGGTTTCAACCGTGGGTTGGGATTTAAAAGGGAAACAAAGTCCCGCAGGGACGGCCGAGTCTTTTCCATTCAGCCGTTCCTTCGGA